>LR134362.1:322496-644992 GCA_900637275.1 [Pasteurella] aerogenes | reverse complement strand
TTATTGTTAAAAACTTCATCAAAAATGACCGCACTTTACACCCAAAACAACAATTAAAAACGAATACCTGTTCCTAATCCAAAGCCAAGTCCAACGCCATTACTGCCGCCACCAGCACCAACACTGCCCCCAACGCCGGCACAACCAGCCACTAAAATCACAGCAGCAATTAACAATACATATTTTTTCATAACGGTTCCTTAAATGTTATCTATTGCCTAAGAAAGTTTTTTTCTCAAATCAGGCAATATATGTTCAAAAACGCGATAAATGGCAATTAAATCCATTTTCGCAATAGGTTTAAAAATAAATAAAAAGCGATAAAGCCAACGCCATTTTACAACAAAATTAACAGTATTTTGCCAAATTTCAGCATCACAATGCTTTGCATAATAATCAACTGCCGCGCGCATTTGCTTATCGCTCAACACCTTTGATCGCCCAAGACTATGAATAAAAATCAACCCATCTCGCACCTGTTTCCATAATAAATTTTGGCTGTTGGAATGTGACTCGAAATCAATAAACAACACCTTGCCCGCTTTCCACGTCATATCGCGCAACGCCGGTCGTCCATGAACCAAACCGCGCCGATGTAAATCAATTAACGCCTGCACACCATCTTGCAATATTTGCATTTTCTGCGCCTCAGAAACCGTCTTATCCTCTAACCAATGCGCAATGGTCACGCCGGCATCTTCCAAAACCAAAAAATCCTCACCACTTGCAACCAAGTTAGGCACTGGCGCATTGATTTGCATAAACGCTTTCAAAATCGCAATTTCTTCGGCAAAGGCTTTTTTCGGATGCGGTTTTAATAAATGCCAAATCCCGTGCAATTTTTCCGGTTGCTTTACCCAAAAAAACTCCCCTTGATATTCAAAACGAAATATCCGCTTATTTTGATTAGCCGCTAACTGAGCATCCACCATTTGTTTAAAGGCAATTGAATCGAAATTTATCATTGTTATTATCTCATCAAAGTGCGGTTGAAATTTTGTTCATTTTTAAAATTGACATTCCCCAAAATTACCTTAAAATCGACCGCACTTTATCTATAGTAATGGGAAAATATCCCTTATTTTAGGCGGCGTATTCTAACGTCTTTTCTCGCAATTTAAAACTAATATCAAGGAAATCCAATGCGCTTTTCTCATATTTTATTCTCATTTTTACTTTTCTTTTCCGTTTCATCCCTTTATGCTGCGCCCTTTTCCGTTTCCGAGGAAGACATTAATCACCAATTGGAAAAACAGCAAAACATCGAAGGACAATTTGGCTTGCCCGGACTTTTCGGCTTAAGCTATCAAGTGCAAAACTTATCCACCAAAATCGGACAAACTGCGGAAAAACGTGTAGAAGTGAACGGATTATTGGACGGTTTATTTGAATTGCAAGGAAAACGCTTTCCTGCCAAATTAAATTTAACCATGGATACCATTCCGTATTATTCCTCTGAAAAAGGCGAAGTTTACTTACGTGATATTCGGATTTTAAACTGGTCAAGTGTCGATGGAAAATATGAACAAGAATTGCAAACTATCATGCCATTTTTAAATAACAACCTTTCCGCCTTATTAAACAATATGCCGATTTACACCTTAGACGACAGCAAAGCACGCGATGTGCTCATCAAAAAATTCGCCAAAGGCATCAAAGTCGAACAAGGTCGCTTGGAATTAGAAACAAAATAATTTCGCTTAAAACACACAAAAAAATGACCGCCCTTTTCCTTAATTCAATGATCTGAAAAGTGCGGTCTTTTTTATCTCTGTTTTGCGTTATTCATCCTCATCATCATCTCCATCAGGAATCACCGCATCCGCCACTGCGCCCGTGGTTTTCACCGCAACTGAACCGGCAGTGGCGACCGCGTCCACCGCTAGTCCAACCGCCGAAGTCACAATACAGGCGCTTAGCCCGAAAATACTTAACCCAACGAATAACAAACGTACAACCATTTATTTTGCTTTCCTTTTATATCCATTTTCCTTACTAAAAATCCTCTGGCAAATTGCCAACGGGTTGGACAAAATTAAGAGGAAAAAATTCCTAAACTGTCCCAAATTTCGTCGATTTTTTTCGTGACCGTCGGATCTTTAGTAATCGGCACGCCCCATTCCCGCTGCGTTTCTCCCGCCCATTTATTCGTCGCATCAATTCCCATTTTTGATCCTAAGCCCGCCACTGGCGAGGCAAAATCCAAATAATCAATCGGCGTATTTTCCACCAACGTGGTATCACGTGCCGGATCACAACGGGTAGTAATCGCCCAAATCACGTCTTTCCAATCGCGCGCATTGACGTCATCATCACACACAATCACAAATTTGGTGTACATAAATTGGCGTAAAAATGACCAAACTCCCATCATCACGCGCTTTGCATGACCTGCATATTGCTTTTTCATGGTGACAATAGCAAGCCGATAAGAACAGCCTTCCGGTGGAAGATAAAAATCTACAATTTCCGGAAATTGTTTTTGCAAAATCGGAATAAACACCTCATTTAATGCCTCGCCCAATACCGCCGGTTCATCGGGCGGACGTCCGGTGTAGGTGGAATGATAAATCGGATCTCGACGCATAGTAATGTGCGTAACGGTAAACACCGGAAAATAATCCTGTTCGTTATAATAACCGGTATGATCACCATAAGGCCCTTCTAACGCGGTTTCTTGCGGATCGATATAACCTTCCAACACAATTTCCGCACTCGCCGGCACTTCCAACTCATTGCTTACGGATTTCACCACCTCCGTTTTATTGCCGCGCAATAATCCAGCAAAGGCATATTCCGACAAGCTATCCGGCACCGGCGTCACCGCGCCTAAAATAGTCGCAGGATCCGCGCCTAATGCCACTGACACAGGAAACGGTTGTCCCGGATTGGTTTGTTTCCAATCTTGAAAATCCAAGGCTCCACCACGATGAGATAACCAGCGCATAATTAATTTATTTTTGCCGATCAATTGTTGACGATAGATCCCTAAATTTTGCCGCTTTTTATGCGGACCTTTGGTGATCGTCAATCCCCAAGTTACCAATGGAGCAACGTCATCCTTCCAACATTGCATAATCGGCAATTTGTACAAATCCACCTCATCGCCAGACAAAACTTGTTGCTGGCAATCAGCTTTCGACAGCACTTTAGTCGGCATATTTAGCACTTGTTTATATTGCGGCAAAGTGGACCACAAATCTTTAAAGCCTTTTGGTGGTTCCGGCTCTTTTAAAAATGCCAACAATTTGCCTACATCGCGCAATGCACTAACGTCTTCTTGCCCCATTCCCATTGCCACTCGTTTTGGCGTGCCGAATAAATTGCACAACACCGGCATATCAAATCCTTTCGGATTTTCAAACAATAATGCCGGTCCACCCGCACGCAAAGTGCGGTCGGAAATTTCCGTCATTTCTAAATAAGGATCAATTTCTTGGCTAATCCGCTTGAGTTCCCCGCGTTCTTCTAACAACGCGATAAAATCACGTAAATTTTTATATTTCATCGTTATTTCGCCCATGCTTAACAAATGCCGATATTGTTATCAAGAATATTCGGCAATGCAAGGTTTTTTGCTATCCGCCGCAATATTCGGTAGAATGGCGCCTATTATTTTAGCGAAATTTCCGTAACGGTAATCCATTATTATGACAAAGAAAAAAGCCAAACCGGCGTCCAATACTATCGCCTTAAACAAACGCGCCAGACATGAATATTTTATCGAAGAAGAAATCGAAGCCGGACTATCCTTACAAGGCTGGGAAGTAAAATCCATGCGCGCCGGCAAAGCCAATATCAGTGATAGTTATATTATTTTTAACCAAGGTGAAGCCTATTTATTCGGTGCCACTATTCAACCGTTAAGCGTTGCATCCACGCACATTGTGTGCGATCCAACCCGCACACGTAAACTGTTGCTTAATCAAAAAGAACTAAGTTCCTTATTCGGCAAAGCCAATCGCGACGGATTTACCATCGTCGCTCTCGCACTTTATTGGAAAGGACCTTGGGCAAAAGTGAAAATTGGTTTGGCAAAAGGGAAAAAATTGCACGATAAGCGGGAAGATATTAAAGATCGCGAATGGAAATTGACCAAAGATCGCATTATGAAAAACGCCGCACGCGGTTAAGCTCAAAATAAAGGACGCTCAAACGTCCTTTATTTACATTCATTATTTTGCTTGTTCTGGAGTTTGGTTATACATATAACGTGAAATTAACCATTGACCGTTTTCGTTTTTCAACACAAATAATTCACGGTTATGATCCAAAATTTTCTTATGGGATTTTTTGTTAGTCACAAAAGAACCCACTTCATGATAAGTACTGACCACCGCTAAATGCTGATCCACATTAATCTCATCAATTAAATATTCAATATTGGAGAAATCCATGGCGTTAAATGTCGCTTGATAACCTTTTAAAATATCTGCTTTGCCACGGGTGGTTAATTTGCCTTGAAATGTGATCACCGCATTGTCATCCAAGGTGGATGCAATCCCATTAAGATCGGCATTACGCATCGCTTGTTGATAACGTTGCATCACTTGTTCCACTGCTTGTTTTGCTGCCGGTTGATTTAACGCGCTAGCGTTTTGCGTGGAAGTTTGGCTGCTACAAGCGGCGACTGAAAATAAAGCAATAACGGGTAAGATTTTCTTCACAATTTGTTTTTTCATATAACGTCTCCTGTATTAACACTTTGTATTATAAGAAGAATAAAAAAGTGCAACAATCTACTCATAAGAAATAAATCTTTTACCATAAGTTAATAATTAACCACACCAAAACAAAGTGCGGTCAATTTTGGCTTACTTTTTTTCTTTTTTCTCAATTCGGCTAATAATACAACCGTCTTCCACCCGCGTGGTCAGCAATTCACCAATGTTCACTTGCGCCAATTGGCGCACCGCTTCGCCTTGCGGATTTTCTGCAATCGAATATCCCCGCGACAAGACTTTGAGCGGGCTTAAACTATCTAATTTACCACACAAATGCGCTAAGTGATGTTGTCGCATTTGTAAATGTTGATTGAGGCAAAAATTCAATTTAGCACACAATTGCTGTACATATTGTCGCTGTTGATGCAACCGATAAGGCAGCGGATTACGCATCAAACGCTGCGAAAGTGCGGTCAATTTTTGCTGATTTTTTTCGCTGTAACGCACAATCGACCAATGCAAACGTTGCTGCAATTGCGCTAATAAATGACATTGCGCGCGCAAACGGGCTTGCGGATGTTGTTGCTGTAAGCGTAAACGCAAACGCTGCAACTGTTGCATTTTTTGGTTAAACAACCGATCCATCGCCATTTCAAGGAGTTGTTGACGGTGCTGCAATTGTTGTATCAATTCTTGTTGATTACGGCTAACCAATTCCGCCGCGGCAGATGGGGTCGATGCGCGCAAATCAGCAACAAAATCAGCAATAGTCACATCGGTTTCATGCCCTACCGCACTGATAATCGGCAAATGGGAAGCAAAAATAGCACGCGCCACCACTTCCTCGTTAAAACACCACAAATCCTCCAACGAACCGCCGCCGCGCCCGACAATTAAGACATCCACTTCCTTGCGCGCATTAGCAATGGCAATCATCTGTGCAATCTCCACCGCGGCTTCATTACCTTGCACCGCAGTTGGATAGATCACTATCTTTAAACTCGGATCGCGGCGTTGTAAAATGCGCAAAATATCTTGCAACGCCGCACCGGTTTTGGATGTAATAATTCCCACTGCTTTACAAAAGTGCGGTAGATTTTTTTTCAGATTTTGCGCAAATAACCCCTCCGCCGCCAGTTTCATTTTGAGCTGCTCAAATTGTTGTTGCAACAAACCTTCGCCGGCAGGATGCATGGTTTCAATAATTAATTGATAATCGCCGCGCGGTTCATACAGACTCACCGACGCTCGCACCAAAATTTGTATGCCATTTTGCGGCTTAAACCCAACTCGCATATTTTTCATGCGAAACATGGCGCAACGCACCTGTGCATTTTCGTCTTTTAAGGTCAAATACCAATGCCCGGACACCGGTTGGGTTAAATTGGAAATTTCACCGGTTAACCACACTACGCCCAACTGCCCTTCCAATAATTGACGTACGGAAGCGTTTAGCTGGGAAACGGAATAAATCTTATCGTTCATCATTAATCCAATAATACCCAACCATCATCAATCCAATTGCAAATACTATCAAGCAACAAGTCTAAAGCAGTATCCTGATCATCGCTTTGTTCCGTTAATGCTAATAAATCGGCGTAAACCACGCTTTCGCCATCTGCCAAACGTTTTAATAATTGACTTTCTAATGGAGTTAATTCATCCAACCATTCACCGTTGGCATAAATTTGTAATGGATTTTCTAAATACAACAATTTGCAATTATTATCTTGCGTCAATTGCCCATTTTCTTCGGCTAAAATTGACCGCACTTCGTCCAAATCCATCATATCTTCGGTCGGTAAAATGTCGTAACGTCGGGTACTTGCCGCAGCGGCGACCGCTTGTTCAAATAAACGATCAAAGTCTGGCGACGTAGCTAGTTTTTCCAACAATTGCACTTTCATTTGTTGCACCATAGCACGATCTAATTTACCACAGGCTTGCACATCCGGGCGCAAGCGCAGCGGCAAAGTAAATTCGGTTAAATCGATGTCCGGATTTTGGTGGCAAAAACCTTTTTGTACTTTTTCCAATAAATCGCTTAAATTCGGGTAACGCAAACCAAAAGAAAAGGTCAAACAATCATCTTGCGCCACGCCATAATGCGACAGACGGGATGGCACATACAAAATATCGCCGGGCGCCATCACCTCATCAAAAATCAAATCCCCCATATCATCAAAAATGCGGATCGGCTGATTAGGTTTAAAGGCGGTACTCGGATCACACCATTTCCCCAACTGCCAACGTCGATGTCCGTAGCCTTGCACCAAAAAAACATCATATTCATCATAATGTTTACCCACAGAGCCGCCTTTCGGCGCGTATGACACCATAATATCATCGCGTTGCCATTGCGGAATAAATCCAAATTGAGACCATAGTTGTCCCAATTCAACCGACCATTGCTCTAAATTTTGCACCAATACTGACCATTTTTCTGGCAAATCGACAAAATCCGCTTCGCTTAATGGACTGCGTTTAAGTTGCCAATCTTCGTCCGAATATTGTTTCACCAAGCGTGCCGTCGCATCTTCATTTTGTGCGAGTTCAATAATATCCGCCGGCTCAAATTGCCCGACAATTTGTGGCAACCCATTACGAATTAACAAGGGCTTTTTTTGCCAATATTCACGCAAAAATACCTCGGCGCTGATATGTTCGGGTAAACAAAACTTAGTCATCGGCTTGCTCCTTCTGTTGTTTTTTCAAGGCTTTTTCCGTCTCTTTTTTCAATTGTGCTTCTTTTTGTTGCTGTTCGGCACGTTTTCGACGAATTTCTTTCGGATCCGCGAGCAATGGGCGGTAAATTTCAATTCGATCGCCATCACGCAGTTGATCGGTTAATTTTGCCGGTCGGCTGAAAATACCTACTTTATTTTCGCGCAAATCAATTTCGGTAAATTGTTGCAAAATACCGGATTGCAGAATTGCCGCTTGGATCACGGTTCCTTCTTCCACCGCCATTTTTTTCAAAAAATAACGTTGTGGCAAGGCATAGGCAATTTCGATATTAATAAGCGCCACGATAAACCTCCTTCGCGCGTTGTTTAAAGGCATCCACCATTTTACCGGTTAAATGGGTAAAAATTTGTCCAAAAGCAAAGGCAATGACCGGATTAGAAAACTCAAAAGATAAATCTAAGGAAATGATACTGGATTGTTCATCTAATTCCTCAAAACGCCATTCGCCCTGTAAAAATTTAAACGGTCCTTCTACCAATTGCATTTTGATGGAATGATAAGGTTGCATTTGGTTACGAGTGGTAAATCTTTGGCTGATGCCGGCTTTGCTAATGACCAATTCGGCAGTTAAACTTTGTGCCTCAACTGTCAATGTACGCCCAGCGACACAGCCCGGTACAAACTCGGAATAACGTTCATAATCATTAACTAAGTCATACATTTGCTTGGCGCTATACGCTACTAAAGCCCGTTGATTTACTGTTGGCATTGCTGATAAGCCTTATTTAAAACTGAAATTTTGTGTATTATAGCGGAAAAGTGCGGTCAAAATAAGGGAAGAAATATGAATTGGGTATGGTTTGCTGTTGGTTCGGCATTTTTCGCCGGCTTAACCGCCATTTTAGGTAAACTTGGTGTGGAGGGAATTAACAGTAACCTCGCCACTTTTATCCGCACGATCGTGGTATTGCTCGTCACCGGCGGGATCATTTCCTGGCGCCATGAATGGCATCTGCCCGCTCATATCGCGGCTAAACCCTTAACGTTTCTATTGCTCTCCGGTATCGCTACAGGGCTTTCTTGGATTTGTTATTATCGTGCCTTGCAATTAGCACCCGCTTCTTGGGTGGCGCCCATTGATAAATTAAGTGTAGTCATTGCCATTGCACTCGGCGTACTGATTTTGGGCGAACCAGTTAGCCTAAAATTATTGATTGGAGCGGGCTTGATTTTAGCCGGTGTGTTAGTTTTGGCATGGTAATCCGCAAGAAAAGCAAGTTATCCACACGTTATCATTTGAGCTGGTGGCATATTTCCGCTACAATATTGCACCTTTTTATCTTCGGAATCTCGTGATATGTCAGAAATTAAATTAATTGTCGGCTTGGGCAATCCTGGTGAAAAATATGCTCAAACCCGCCATAACGCCGGCGAATGGTTACTTGAACGCCTTGCCCGTCAATTTAATTTGAATTTTAAAGAAGAAAGCAAATTCTTTGGCAAAACCGCTCGTGCGGTGATTAACGGTAATGAAGTCCGTTTTTTAATTCCAACCACGTTTATGAATTTAAGCGGTAAAGCGGTGGGCGCGATGGCAACCTTTTATCGTATTTTGCCCGAGCAAATCTTAATCGTACATGATGAATTAGACTTGCCGCCCGGCGTGGCTAAAATCAAATTAGGTGGTGGTCATGGTGGTCATAACGGATTACGCGACAGCATTGCGCAACTTGCCAACAATAAAAATTTTTACCGTTTAAGAATTGGTATCGGTCACCCCGGTGATAAAAATCTGGTGGCGGCTTATGTATTAAGCAAACCCACGCCAACCGATGGGCAGTTAATTGATAAAGCCTTGGATGAAGCAGCAGTTTGTGTTGAGGTGTTACTCAAAGATGGTATCACCAAAGCCACTAATCGTTTAAACAGTTTTAAAGCATAGCAAATAGCAAAAGGAAAAATTATGGGATTTAAATGTGGTATCGTGGGCTTACCTAACGTAGGCAAATCGACCCTTTTTAATGCACTCACTAAAGCCGGTATCGAAGCGGCAAACTATCCGTTCTGTACCATTGAACCTAACACCGGCGTTGTTCCAATGCCGGATCCGCGCTTAGATGCGTTGGCAGAAATTGTTAAACCGGAACGTGTATTACCAACCACTATGGAATTTGTGGATATTGCTGGTCTGGTTGCCGGCGCCAGCAAAGGCGAAGGCTTGGGCAATAAATTTTTAGCCAATATTCGTGAAACTGATGCGATTGGTCATGTAGTTCGTTGTTTTGAAAATGATGATATTGTTCACGTCGCTGGTAAAATCGATCCAGCCGAAGATATTGATACCATCAATACCGAATTGGCACTTGCCGACTTAGACAGTTGCGAACGTGCTATTCAACGTCTACAAAAACGAGCTAAAGGCGGTGATAAAGACGCGAAATTTGAACTTTCAGTGATGGAAAAAATCTTGCCTGTACTAGAAAATGCCGGCATGATCCGTTCTATTGGGTTAGATAAAGAAGAATTGCAAGCGATTAAAAGCTATAACTTTTTGACTTTAAAACCAACTATGTACATTGCCAATGTCAATGAAGACGGATTTGAAAATAACCCGTACTTGGATTTAGTACGTACTATCGCGGAAAAAGAAGGTGCGGTGGTCGTCCCAGTTTGTGCCGCTATCGAAGCAGAAATTGCCGAATTGGATGATGACGAAAAAGTGGAATTTTTACAAGATTTAGGTATCGAAGAACCGGGTTTAAACCGTGTAATTCGCGCGGGCTACGCGTTGTTAAATTTACAAACTTACTTTACCGCAGGCGTTAAGGAAGTGCGCGCATGGACAGTTTCCGTTGGTGCAACCGCACCAAAAGCTGCCGCGGTTATCCACACCGACTTTGAAAAAGGCTTTATTCGTGCCGAAGTGATCGCCTATGAAGATTTTATCCAATACAAAGGCGAAAACGGTGCTAAAGAAGCTGGCAAATGGCGTTTGGAAGGCAAAGATTATGTGGTTCAAGATGGTGATGTCATGCATTTCCGTTTTAATGTCTAATTCATTTAAGCAAATGGACTAAGTTATCACGATTTATTCTTAAAAACGTTGAAAAATCCTACCGCGCTTTCTTTAAAGTGCGGTTATTTTTTTATAAAATTGAAATAATTCAGTTTTATGTCAAGGCGAAAAACAAAAGACTTTTTTCGCTTTTTTTATTTATCAAAAAGAAGGAAAAATAATGGCAATCACAATCCTTGATGGCGGAATGAGCCGAGAGTTAATGCGTTTAAATGCGCCTTTTCGTCAACCGGAATGGTCGGCGTTATCGCTTTATGAAAAACCAAGTGCGGTACAACAAGTACACGAAGAATTTATCCAACATGGCGCTGAAGTAATCACTACCAATAGCTATGCGGTAGTGCCTTTTCATATCGGCGAACAACGCTTTACTGCCGATGGAAAAACACTGGCAGATCTTGCCGGACGTTTGGCGAAAAGTGCGGTACAAAATAGCGGTAAATCCGTTAAAATTGCCGGCTCCTTGCCGCCACTTTTCGGATCTTATCGTCCAGATTTATTTGATGCCAAACGGGTGAAAGAAATTGCGCAGCCGATTATTGACGGGCTTGCGCCTTATGTGGATTTTTGGTTGTGCGAAACACAAAGCGCGATCATTGAACCGCAGTCCATTAAACCGTTGTTGCCGGATAATCGTCCGCTTTGGGTATCATTTACGCTCACCGATGACGAACCGACACCGCAGCCGCAACTGCGTTCTGGCGAAAGCGTGAAAAGTGCGGTGGAAAAAATGATTGAATTGGGTGTTGAGGCAATTTTGTTTAATTGTTGCCAACCAGAAGTCATTGAGCAAGCCTTGCAAGTTACACAAGCTACCTTAGCCGAACACCAAGCGCAACATATTCATACCGGCGCTTACGCCAACGCCTTTGCGCCCCAACCCAAAGATGCTACCGCTAATGACGGATTAGATGAAGTGCGCCAAGATTTGGATCCGGAAAGCTATTTGGTATGGGCGAGAAAATGGGTGAACTGCGGTGCGACCATTGTCGGCGGCTGTTGCGGGATCGGCGTAGAATATATTCAACATTTATCGACGCATTTAAAATAACTGGCGAAATTAAGGATTGTTATGTCAAATAAAAAAATTGGTCTCATTTCGCTTACCGCCTTGGTATTAAGCTCCATGATCGGATCGGGAATTTTTAGTTTGCCGCAAAATATGGCAGCGGTTGCCGGCTCCGAAGCCTTACTTATCGGTTGGACAATTACCGGCGTTGGTATTATTTTTCTTGGATTGTCGTTTTTTTATATTTCTCGCCTAAAACCGGAGTTGGACGGTGGGATTTATACCTACGCTCGCGAAGGCTTTGGCGATTTGATGGGCTTTATGTCAGCGTGGGGCTATTGGCTTTGTGCGACTATTGGCATTGTTGGCTATTTAGTGGTCGCCTTTGAAGGTATCGGCACCTTTACCGACAGTGAAAACCAGGTGATTTTCGGGCAAGGTAACACCATCGCATCTTTTATCGGTTCTTCCGTTATCGTGTGGTTGGTACATATTTTGATTGCACGTGGAGTCAAAGAGGCAGCGTCGGTTAATCTTATTGCGACCTTCGTTAAAGTGTTTCCGTTGGTATTATTTATCGGTTTAGCATTCTGGTATTTTTCACCACAAACTTTCAGCCAAGATCTGAAAGGTACCAGTTTAAATAATACCGTCACGGAACAAGTCAAAGATACCATGTTAATTACCCTTTGGGTGTTTACCGGCGTAGAAGGCGCATCCGTGCTATCTGCCCATGCAAAAAAGAAAAGTGATGTTGGGCTTGCAACGGTGCTGGGGATTTTGATCGCCTTAATTCTTTATGTCGCGATTACGGTCTTATCTTTGGGGATTTTGCCACGCGAAGTGATCGCGGAAATGTCTAATCCCTCCATGGCAGGTTTATTGGAACAGATGATGGGATCTAGCGGAAAAATCATCATCACCCTTTGCTTGATTGTCTCCGTACTCGCCTCTTATATTAGCTGGACGATGTACTGTTCCGAAGTACCTTATCGCGGCGCACAAAATGGCGCATTTCCACAAGTGTTGAATAAACTGAACCAAAACGACGTGGCAATTAATTCCCTGTGGTTCACCGGACTTGTGGTACAACTTTGTTTATTCTTAGTATTGCTCACCGGTAAAAGCTACGAAACCTTATTGCTCATTTCCACTTCCATGATCCTAGTGCCTTACTTGCTGATCGCAGCTTATTTACTTAAATTGGCAATTGTACAAAATGCAGCATGGCATATTAAACTCACCGGTTTTTTAGCCACATTATATGGATTATGGATCCTATACGCCGCCGGATTAGATTATTTATTGCTTTCCGTGTTGCTTTATGTACCGGGAATTGGACTTTTCCTTTATTCACGTTACCAATTTTTAGGCAAAAAATGGCAACTCACTCAATGGGAAAAACGGATCCTCATGTTTGTCGGCTTACTTTTTATTTGGGCGGTTTATCACAGTATCAATAATATGGATTGGAGTTAATCATCTCCTTTATATCCCAAACGTTAACCAAAGTGCGGTCAAAATCACCGCACTTTTTTATTTTCCTACATTTTCTTGTGTATCGTTTTATTTTCCCTAATTTAGCTTAAGCAAACGATTGCCTAAAAATAAATTTGCAGTATAATTGCCACCCTCTTTTTTCTGCTAAGGACACACAATGAATTCAAATTTACTTTATTCCGTCGAAGATAAACCGCCATTTATGCTAAGTTTATTGTTGGCAGCGCAACATTTGCTCGCCGCACTTGGTGGCATTATTGCGGTTCCATTGGTTATCGGCAATGTACTAAAATTGCCAACAGAAGATACCATCACGTTGGTTAATGCCGCGTTGTTAATTTCCGGCGTTGTAACCATTATCCAATGTCGCGGGTTGGGACCTATCGGTATCCGTTTACCTAGCGTTATGGGAACCAGCTTCACCTTTGTTGCAGCGGCACTTGCTATTGGCTTTAGTGAATCCGGTGTTGCCGGCATTTTGGGTGCGTCCTTAGTCGGTTCGTTGGTGATGATCATCGGTAGCTTTTTTATGCCTTATATTCGCAAACTTTTCCCGCCGGTAGTTACCGGCACCGTGGTGATGATGATTGGGTTAAGTCTTATCCCTGTCGCCGTGGATTGGTTTGCCGGTGGTCAGCGCGGTGATGCCAATTATGCCAGCCCGGAAAATTTAATGATGGCAAGTTTTGTGTTAATAATCGTGGTAGCATTGGTGCAATGGGGCAAAGGTATTTTTTCCGCTGCCGCTATCGTTATTGGCATGATGACTGGCTATGTCGTCGCGCTCGCATTGGGTTGGGTCAGCTTTGAAGGCGTCAAAAATGCACAAGTTTTTGCAGTCCCGCAACCGTTACATTTTGGCTTGGCGTTCCCCATTTCCGGTATTATCGGGATGTCCATCGCCTATCTGGTGACCATTGTTGAGTCCAGCGGCAACTTTTTAGCCTTAGGTAATGCCACCAAAACCGAAATTACCGGCAAACATTTACGCGGTGGGGTGCTTTGCGACGGTTTAGGTTCTGCCTTGGCAGCAATTATGTCCACCACGCCATTTTCATCATTCTCACAGAATATCGGCGTGATTTCACTAACCGGCGTTGCCAGCCGCTACGTGGTGGCGATTACCGGTGCCTTATTGGCGCTTGCTGGCTTATTCCCGGTCTTCGGCGCACTTATCGTCTCCATTCCATTACCGGTATTGGGTGGTGCCGGATTAATGATGTTCGCCATGATTATCGCCGCCGGCATTCAAATGCTCGATAGCATTGAGCGCAGCAAACGCAACGGTTTGATTATTGCGATTTCTATCGGTTGTGGCTTAGCAGTGACCACCCGTCCAGAATTGCTAGATAAATTACCGCACTTTTTCAAAGAAGTTTTAGGTTCCGGCATTACGGTTGGCTCCTTGTTGGCGTTAATTCTCAATTTAATTTTGCCACAGGATAAAGACGCACAAGAAACCAAATAATTCACAAAAAAAACACCGCACTTTTGTCTGCCAAAGACTTAAGTGCGGTCATTTTATTGATGAAATATGCCTTGAACAAGGTATGTTTGATTAATATGCCCGTTTATTCAACCATGCTACCAACGATAACATCACCGGTACTTCTACCAATACGCCTACAACTGTCGCTAATGCTGCACCGGAATGTAAACCAAATAACGAAATTGCCACTGCCACTGCCAATTCAAAAAAGTTGCTGGTTCCAATTAAGCAAGCTGGGGCAGAAATTTGATGTGGTAATTTCAGCCATTTTGCCAAAACATATGTTAAAAAGAAAATACCGTAAGTTTGTGTTAATAATGGAATAGCAATTAGTACAATAATTAAAGGGTTATCCAAAATAGTTTGTGCTTGGAATGCAAATAGCAATACCACGGTTAACAGCAATCCTAATATAGAAAATGGTTTTAATTTTGCAGTAAACTGCGAAATTAATTGATTAGATTGTTGAAAAAAGTAACGAGTAAACCATCCTGCTAATAACGGCAGTAATACATATAAAATCGTACTGTACAATAAGGTTTGCCAAGGAATTTCAATTTGACTTACGCCTAATAGAAAACTGGCTATTGGCGCAAAAGCAAAAACCATAATAACATCATTAATTGAAACCTGCACCAAGGTATAATTAGCATCGCCTTTCACCAATTGTGACCATACAAAAACCATTGCTGTACATGGTGCAACACCTAATAAAATCATACCAGCAATATATTCCGTTGCTGATTGTGTATCAACAAAATTGGCAAAAAACACATGAAAAAATAGCCAACCGATCAACGCCATAGTAAAAGGTTTAATCAACCAATTCACCACAATAGTCAGCACCAACCCTTTGGGTTTCTTACCAACATGTTTAATTGCCGACCAATCAATTTGTACCATCATTGGATAAATCATTAACCAAATCAATACTGCCACCGGTAAATTGATATGTGCAATTTCTAAACTAGAAATCCAAGAGAATACATGAGGAAATGTCACACCAATCACAACACCACAAGCAATTGCCAATGCAACCCAAATGCTTAAATAACGTTCGAAAATACCCATATTTACCCCCTTGCAGCGATCACTTCACCGTCTTCTTTCACAAAATCTGTCAAAAGTGGTAACGGAGAAATATCTAAAAAGACTTCTGACGGACGACATAATTTCACGCCTTTAGTTGTCACCACAATCGGACGATTAATTAAAATCGGCTTGGTTAGCATTGCCTGAATAAGGTCATCATCACTCATTTGCGCATTATCTAAGCCATATTCTGTATATTCTGGCACATTAGTACGTAATAATTGGCGCGGTGTGAAATTCATCGCGGCTAATAGTTCACGTAATCTCGCTTCATTAGGCGGAGTATCCAAATAATAAATAATCTGCGGTTCAATTCCCATATGGCGAATTAATGCCAACGTATTGCGCGACGTGCCGCAATTAGGATTGTGATAAATAATAATGTCATTCATGATAATCTTCCTTCAATATTTCAAGAAACTTTGAATTAAAATTTAAAAAATTAACAACATTGTTCATGGCTATGAATACAGCAATTTTCAGTCAAAAAGCGCGTTAACTCCATCATCAAATTTAAATTGGCATGATAACGAATAAATCGCCCTTCTTGTTGGCTTGTCACTAATTTAGTATGACTTAATGTTTTAAGATGGAACGATAAATGATTGGGAGCAAGCTCAAGTCGTTTTGCCAAATCACCAGCAATCATACCTTGCGATCCCATTGATGATAATTGCTGAAAAATTGCTAAACGAATAGGCGATGATAAACTTTCAAATAATTGGCTAGCCTGTACAGTATTCACGTTACAATTCCCTCCTGACTTTAGGAAAGTATAGGCGCCCATTACTTTTATTTCAAGAAAAATTGAAATAACTTTGAGTTAAAGTGCGGTCATTTTTTACCGAGTTTTGATACAATAAATTACGTCATCTTTTTTATTGATGCGATTTTCCTACCTTTATATTTACCAAAAAACACCTTAAATCGAACAAAATTTCACCGCATTACAGAATTTCTTTGCGCTAAATCAATTTATTTAGGGGCGATGCTTTTGCGATTGATTTTCATTTTGTATAATTAGCACACGAATTTTTATGTTATAAGGATATAGTATGTCTGTTATTTCACTCGCTTCACTGGAAAAAAATGTCTCTGCGTATATTCAAGAGATTGTGAGTAGCGATGTTTTTGGCGAAGTAGATGCGATCGTGAGTCGTCGCTTGGCGGATCTTGGTTTTTCGCAAGGTATGTCGCTTACCGTTATCGCTAAAGGTCCCTTTGGAAAAGGACCTTTTGCAGTACGTTTGGGCAATAAATCACAATTTGCATTACGCGAACACGAAGCACAAAAAATTTTGTGCCAAATCATGGAGTAGCGGATGGCGTTTCATATTGCGTTACTCGGCGCCCCTAATTGCGGTAAAACCGCCCTTTTCAATCGTCTCACCGGTGCTAATGCTAAAGTCGCCAATTATGCTGGCGTAACCGTTGACAAATTAGAAGGTATCTTTGTTGATGATGCTAATATTCGCATTATCGATTTACCCGGCACCTACAGTTTACGTACCACTAGCCTAGACGAGGCGGTGGCGCGCGATATGGTATTAGGCAAAATCGGACGCCGACCAGATGCTTTGGTCGCGGTGGCAGATGCTACAAATTTGCGCATGACCTTGCGTATGGTTTTAGAAATCAAGCAATTAGGTTTGCCGATTATTGTTTCTATGAATTTAAGCGATATTGCCCGATCGCGCGGTTTGCAAATTGATGTGGCTAAATTAAGTCAATTATTGGGCGTACCGGTTTTTGAAACCGTTGCTATCAAAAAAGAAGGAACTAAAGCCTTACGTGACGCGATTAAATCCCTGCCACAGCAAACTGCCACGCCCCTTGAGCGCGTGGAAGCGGAACAAATGTTGGATCAGTTAGACAGTCAATTGCTTTATCGAGAAGTTGAACACATTTTAGCACAATCGGTTAAACAAGATTTACAACTCCCCGATTGGCACCAAAAATTAGACAATATTGTGTTACACCCTGTCACGGGTATTGGTTTATTACTCGTGGTGTTATTGCTCGTATTCCAAGCGGTCTATTCTTGGGCTGAACCGATTATGAATTTAATTGAAAGCGGCTTTAGTCAGCTAGGCGATTGGGTTGCAACGACAATGCCGGATGGATTATTAAATCATTTGTTGGTCAATGGCGTCATTCCCGGTGTAGGTGGCGTTTTAGTATTTTTGCCACAAATTACCATCTTATTTTTATTTATTTTGTTGCTTGAAGATTCAGGATATTTGCCGCGTGCTGCCTTTTTATTGGACAGTATGCTTGCCAAAAGTGGTTTATCTGGACGAGCATTTATTCCCCTTCTCTCCAGTTTTGCTTGCGCTGTTCCCGCCATTATGTCAGCAAGAACTATTCAAGATCCGAGAGAACGCTTAGTGACGATCGCAATTGCACCAATGCTTACCTGTTCTGCTCGACTTCCGGTATATGCCTTAATCATCGGCGCTATTATTCCAAATCAAACGGTCTGGGGAATTTTCAATTTGCAAGGTTTGGTATTATTTTTATTGTATTTGGTCGGTATTATTTCCGCCGGACTTGTCGCCTACATCACCAAACGCTTCGCTTTGCGCAAAGGAAATATTCAACAATTTCCATTATTGATGGAGTTACCGACTTACCGTTTGCCAAATTTTAAACATATTTGTTTAAGTCTTTGGGAACGTGTCAGCGCCTTTTTAAAACGTGCGAGTACGGTGATTTTTGCGTTGACTGTGATCTTATGGTTCCTTGTTACCTTCCCATCCGCTCCGGATAATGCAACCGGTCCTGCGATAGACTATTCCTTTGCTGGAATGTTGGGTCATCTTATCGAGCCGATTTTTGCGCCTTTAGGATTTACTTGGCAAATGTGTATCGCCATGATCCCGGGTATTGCAGCGAGAGAAGTGGTGGTTGCCGCCTTGGGAACCGTATATGCCATCGGCGGTTCGGAAGAACAAATTATTGAGGCATTGACGCCGGTTGTCACCAATGGTTGGGGATTGCCGACTGCGTTAGCATTCATCACTTGGTATATTTACGCGCCAATGTGTATCGCTACTCTAACTGTGATAAAACGGGAAACAAATTCAACCAAACAGACCTTATTCATCGCAACGTATCTATTTGCGCTTGCCTATTTTTTTGCATTTATGGTCTATCACATCGCATCGAGGATTGTACTATGATTCAAAATATTTTAGTCGGCATTATTGTTATCGCCTGTGTTGCTTATATCGTATGGAAATATGCACTAAACCGAAAGCGCAGTATGTGTGACGGTTGCAATAAATGCAACGGAAAAAATCCAAGTTGCCATTGATCTTAAGTGTACCGATTGATAAAAAATAAGGTGGGATCTTATCCCACCTACCATACAAAAATAACTTGGCTATTTCCTCATTTCCAAAAATTTCTTAAGACTTTCTTGTTCCGTATAGCGGAATTCTTGTATGGATAGCGTTTCAAATTGGGCATAATTCTGTTTTAGTGCATTTACTGCATGGTGCAAAATTTCACCCCGTTTAACTCGTTGCGACATACCAGCGAATACCTGTTGCTCTAAAAAATCCACCTCTGCATAATTAGACAATGCATTGTTATGCGATAGCCAATTAAATAGTCGCGCAAATCCAGGAGGAAATTCGGCTTGGTATTGGTGAATATGATGTAGGATTTGCTGTTCAACCTTATCAATCTCTTGTTGAAATAAATCAACAAAATGTTGCGCAATAAAATGATCAATAAAAATATCTGCAATAATCCCTTTAAAGATCCCAAATTTAGGTGCAAGCAACGGGTTTAGAAAATTTTCATGACGATCTGTGGTACGATCAATTAAGCGATGTAGCATGACACCTTGTTTGATATGTTTTTCTACCATTAAAAGCTCAACTCGACCTTTATAAAAATCGCCGGCAAAATTGCCAAATAAGGTATTACACTTACCGGACATATCCTGCGTTTTCTGGTATTTTGATTCAATATCATCTAACGCGAATGAAATCATGCTATGAGCTAAAAAATTCATTAGGTATCCTACTGGTTTAATCAGGTAAAGGATCATAACGCATTCAAGGAAATAAAGGTAGCGGGAATTGTTATTATGCTAAATAACATATAAAACGAACGTTCTTATTGGTTTTAGCAAAGAAAAACGCTCGTTTTTATCATGATACAAATGATTAACGCTGAATCAAATAGCGTAATTTTGTTCCGTCTTGTTCGACGCTCAATAAGGTGTATCCGTGATTTTTTGTGTCCACCGGAATATTATTGATCGACTGTGCGCAATCACTTAATAATTCTAGAATCTCGCCTTTTTGCAATTGCGGCATCGTTTCCAACATGGTTATTGCCGGATAAGGACAAGGCTCACCAAGGGTATCTAATGTATAATCTGGTGCGATATCTTTCGGATCTTTGTCCAATTTTTGAATTACAGTAAATGCCATAACGTTTCTCCTATCAAATAACATGGTTAAATTAGGCTAAGTTTGGGGTAATATTCGCCACTTTAGCTTTTGCTTTAGCAAGAAAACGTTTTTCCCACAAAACAACTGCGATCAAGCAAATAAATAATAAGGCATAGTTAAATAATAACCCGCCAACATCACCGAATTCTTTCAATAAATTGAGTTTTTCGTAATCCAAAGCTAATGCTGGTGCAATATCGTCCCACAAATAAGCTAATAAAGTAGAACCTGCTACATTGCCGACACCAACCCACATAAAATGCACTTGTCCTTCCATTGAACGGTACATCCAACCGGTTTCGCAACCGCCGGCAAGCACAATACCAAAACCGAATAATAAACCACCGATAATCGCATTTGGCCCCGCCCACATAATTTTTGCCGGTACACCTAATTGAATATAAGAAAAGACCCCGATAGTACCGGCGATAATACCAAAAATAATTGCTTTCGCCATATACGAACGACCGCTTACCCATAAATCGCGGAATGCTGAAGTAAAACAAATTTGTGCGCGTTCAATGAGTAAACCAAATGCCAATCCACATAACATAGCAAAACCTAATTTAACGGAAAAGGTCATCACATAAATAGAGGCAATAAAATAAGCAAGAAAAATCAGCATACCGAGACGAAAACGACGAAAGGCTTGTTTCGGATCTGTTTCTTGTAATTTCGCCGCCCCTTTTTTCAACTCCAATTTCACTCGAAACATCGGCAGTAACGTAAGTTTCACGCCAAAATACGTACCAATTGCGGTAGCAATAGTAAAAAACCAAGCGTGTACAGAAAATTGCGGGATACCGGTAAACAATGACGCTAAATTACATCCCATTGCTAAACGCGCGCCAAAACCCGCTAAAGCACCGCCAACCAAGGCTTGCGCAATACGTTTTTTGTGTGGCTGGTTACGCCATTTGATATTATTCGCCCATAAGGCGGCAGATAAACAACCGGCGAACATTCCTAAAATCATCACCCCATCAATACGGGTAAATACTGTACCATCCATACCGATAATTTTATAATAGCTCCACTCACTAACATCCACGCCGAAAGCCTGTAACAAATGCCCTCCCCAACGCGTAAATTCACCGGTTACCGCCCAATAAGTTCCCGTAACACCGAAATAATAAGCCGAAATTAATCCAGCCGCGATCACTGCCGCAATCGGATTCCAATATTTAATTAAATAGGTTTGTTTAAATTGTTGCCAAATCTCTAACATTTTAAAATCCTTTAAGTCGTTAATGATTTGCAAGCAAGATATATGATGAACAACTGAATTGAAGAATGGACAATTTGATTGATTCACTTCCTATACACAAAACTTGCGATATTTGAATATGCTATAAAGCAAAGTGATTATAACCTGACTTTGTGAGAAAAAAACCAACATTAAAATAAATATTGATCGGAATCAAGGTACTAACATCCTATTTTAATCTTGAAATAATTTTTTCTACATAAAAATAACCGCACTTTAGAAAGTGCGGTTAAATTTTATAATGTTTTGTTCATTTTTTATCGAACCAATTATAAGGCTTTCAAAATGTCATCCACGCGTTCTTTCGCATCACCAAACAGCATTTGGGTATTTTCTTTAAAGAACAATGGATTTTGTACACCGGCATAACCTACTGCCATAGAACGTTTGAATACCACTACGTTCGCCGCTTTCCAAACTTCAAGTACTGGCATTCCGGCTATTGGACTGTTCGGATCGTCCATCGCTGCTGGGTTAACCGTATCGTTCGCGCCGATAACCAAGACCACATCAGTATCTGGGAAATCATCATTGATTTCATCCATTTCTAATACCACATCATAAGGCACTTTCGCTTCCGCTAACAAGACATTCATATGTCCCGGTAAACGTCCGGCAACTGGGTGAATACCGAAACGAACATTCACACCGCGCTCACGTAATTTTTGTGTAATTTCTGCCACCGGATATTGCGCTTGTGCAACCGCCATACCGTATCCCGGAGTGATAATCACTGAACTTGCGTTTTTCAACATTTCTGCCACTTCTTCCGCGGTTGTTTCGCGATGCTCGCCTTGTTCTTCGTCAGAACTCACTTGAACATCATTACCAAAACCGCCGGCAATAACGCTGATAAATGAGCGGTTCATCGCTTTACACATGATATAAGACAAGATCGCACCGGATGAACCAACTAAAGCACCAGTAACAATTAACAAGTCATTGTTCAACATAAAGCCTGCCGCTGCTGCTGCCCAACCAGAATAGGAGTTCAACATTGACACCACAACCGCAGTGAAGACAAATGGGGTGGCAACCTTGAAAATCGTATGCGGTTTTTAGTGGAAATTTACCACGCCATTCGAGCGGCGGTGCAGCCTGAATTTTTAGTTGGCTTGAAACTCAATTCAGCGGATTTCCAAAAAGGCGGTTTTGATGAAGCGGACAGCATTCAAGTCGTGCAAAAAATGGCGGAGTTAGGCATTGATTTTATTGAAATTTCAGGCGGTAACTATGAAAAACCAGAAATGTTATCCACCAAAGCCAGCAGCCAAAAACGCGAGGCATTTTTCTTGGATTACGCCGAAAAAGCCCGTGCCGTCTGCAACGCACCGCTGATTATCACAGGCGGTTTTCGTAGTGAAAACGCAATGAATGAGGCACTGCAAAGCGGACATCTGGACTTTATCGGCATAGCCCGACCTTTTGCCTTACAGCCCGATTTACCGAACCAAATTCAACAAGGCAACTATCAAACCCTCGTCACCAACCGCATCAAAACAGGTTTTGCCCCTGTGGATAACAAACTTGGTGCCATGTTGGAAATGTTTTGGTATATGGCACAAATGGCGTTAATCGGCAACGGCAAAAAGCCAAATCCGAAACTTTCGCCGTGGAAGGTGTTATTCAAAACCCTTTGGGAAAACGGTAAGGCAGGGTTGAGTACGGGGAGAGCTTAACTCCCCCAAAAGTAAAATAAAAAGTAGTCAGGCAAATTCCTAAATTGTTTGCAAAATTATCCAAACTGATTTTGGCAATAATTGATTCTGTCCCCAAAAAGCTGGACAGGTTATTCACGTAAATATTGAGCTCGGTGCTGAGCCTAGCTCAATCCTTTTAAGTCAAGTTTAATTCGTTTTTGATTATAATACACCAAATATTCTTCAATTTCTGCCTGTAATTCGGCGATTGATGTATAAGTCCGTGAGTAAAAACATTCTGATTTCAATATCACAAAGAAGCTTTCAATCACTGCGTTGTCGTAGCAATTGCCTCGACGTCTCATGCTTTGCACTGCCTTGCCTTCCAACATTTTACCCCATTCAGACAAACCGTATAACACACCCTAGTCGCTGTGAATAATCGGGTAATCGGTCGGCTTGAACTGACGAGGTCCTTATTCTAACATTCTTTTTACTAACGAGAACTTCAGACGTATAGAAAAATTATATTCAATATTCAATAGTTTCCCGATTAGCTAAATCCACCAGTGGTGAAAAATAGATCTTTTCTTGCCCAATTTGAAATTCTGTCATATCGGACACCCATTTTCGATTGAGATGTGCTGCAGTAAAATCACGATAAAGCTTCGATGCTCTCTCTTTTTTCTGTCGTTGTTTTTGACGGTCTAACGCCTCCAACTTTTTTAGGTAAGCATTCTCCACTCGTAGATAAGCCAACTCTCGTTGCCGCTTTTTAAACGCTTGCTGCGAAAAGTCAGTAGGATCCGGCACTTCAATTTCTTTCTTTTTCATTATTTGGTTTCACTATTTTCAGTGGTTGAGGCTTTTTATAAGGTGATTTTACGTCATCAACTCATCTTTCACGAAAGGCTTATAGACAATTAATTACCGAAGAATAGGGAATGTGATGAAGTTTTACCACCTGCTGATACCAACATCCTGCTCGATGACCAGTTTGATAATGTCTAAACAAAATGGATAAGGATGGGACATAATCTGTGGCTCAAATTAGGTGTCCAAGTTTTGGGGTGCAGATCAAAGTGCGGTCAAAAAAAAGGGTATTTTTCAATACCCTTTTGTTTTGCTTGATAATTACGCCACAAGTGCGGTTTGTTTTAATTGCGTTTTGAGTTTGGTGTATTCGGTCACGACATAGTGTTCCGCCCAATTTTGATCCTCAATTTTCTCAATTCGAACTGCACTGTATTTGTATTCTGGCGTTCTTGAACCTGGGTTTAAGTGTTCCGCGGTTAACTCATTACATTTACCAATCCACCATTGATAGGTCATATAACAAGCACCTTTGTTGGTTCTTGAACTGACATCCGCACGAGAAATGACTTTACCGCGAGAAGACGCAATCCACACAAGATCGTTGTGTTTAATGCCTAATGCTTTCGCATCTTCATCATTCATTTGGACATACCCTGGTTCATCCGCTAATGCCGCTAAAGCACGACAGTTACCGGTCATAGAACGACAGGAATAATGCCCTACTTCACGCACGGTTGAAAGCACCAGTGGGAATTCTTCGCTAACATTTTCCATTGGTGGTTCCCAATCGCAAGCAAAGAAATCCGCTTTACCGTTTGGACGGTCAAAGATTTGACCTTTGTACAAATATTGCGTACCTTGATCTTCAGGACCTTCGTCATAGCAAGGCCATTGAATATACGCCAAGCCTTCCATTTTTTCGTAAGTCGCGCCTTTGTAAATCGGGCATAGACTACGAAGCTCGTCCCAAATTTCTTTGGTATTTTCATAGTGCATCGGATAACCCATGGCAGTTGCCATTTCGCTGATAATCTGCCAGTCATCTTTCACATCACCTACTGGATCCACCGCTTTATAGAAACGTTGGAAACCACGGTCAGCCGCACTATAAACCCCTTCATGTTCCGCACAAGAAGTGGCAGGGAAAATCACATCTGCTTCCGCGGCGGTTTGGGTCATGAAAATATCTTGTACGATAATAAATTCAAGATCCTTGAAGGTTTGTTTCATTGCATTAATATCAGGCTCAGTTTGTAAGGTATCCTCACCCATAATATAAAATGCTTTAAGTTTACCTTCTTTCACCGCATGTGGCACTTCACTCAACGGTACACCTGGTTTTGGATTTAATTCAGGTACCCCCCAAGCTTTGGCAAATTTTGCCATAGCTACAGGATCATCCAAACGTTGATAACCAGGTAACGTATTGTATAACGCTCCCATATCACAAGCACCTTGTACATTATTTTGACCACGTACAGGGTTTACACCCACATTTGGTTTACCAAGATTACCCGTTAACATGGCAAGGCTTGCTAATGCACGCACAGTTTCAACCCCTTGACGGAATTGACAAACTCCCATTCCCCAAAGGATTGTGGCGGTTTCCGCTTTCGCATAAGTGCGGGCGATTTCACGTAACATTTCCGGTTCAATGCCCGTAATATGTTGCGTACTTTCTGGCGTGTAGTTTTTGACGATTTCATAAAACGATTCAAAGTTTTCTGTGTGTTCGTCAATGAATTTTTGATCTTGTAAGCCTTCTTCCAAAATCACGTTCATCATGGCATTTAAAAATGCCACGTTACTACCATTGGCAAGCGGTGCATAAATATCTGCAATTCGTGCAGTTTCAATTTTACGTGGGTCACAAACAATAATTTTCGCTCCTTTTTGTTTCGCGTGATTAATGCGACGCGCCACAATTGGATGTGAAGTGGAAGCGTTGTAACCAAAAATAAATACACATTTTGTATCTTCAATCTCAACGATTGAGTTGGACATTGCGCCATTACCGACCGATTTGAGCAGACCTGCTACAGATGGGCCATGTCAGACACGCGCACAACAGTCAACGTTGTTATTCCCTAAGACAGCACGAGCAAATTTTTGCATCACGTAGTTCACTTCGTTACCTGGTCCACGAGAAGAACCGGTAACCATGATGGATTCTTTACCGTATTTTTGTTGAATTTCTTTAAGACGGTTAGCAGAATAACTGATCGCTTCTTCCCAGCTAACTGGAGTGAACGGTTCGCCACGTTTATAACGAATCATTGGCTGCGTTAACCGCGGAGTTAAAATTTTAGTATCGTGAACAAAATCCCAACCATAATAGCCTTTCAGACAAAGTTCACCCTCATTGGTTTTACCGTTTGCACCTTCTGCACCGACAATTTTGTTGTTTTCTACCAACAAATTGATCTTACAACCTGAAGCGCAATACGGACAAACTGTAATGACTTTTTTCATAATGAATGTCCTTATAATTAAAATAAATACCCTATATGACCTGATATAACTATACTCCGATACGCTGATTATTCACCTACAAAAATAAAGGTTTATTGATCTAGCGCATTTATTTCTTAAATTTTTACAATGCTACAATTGTGGAAAAATCCTCCTGATTATTTAAAAAATCGTAAAGAAAATACACCGCACTTTTCACCTTTTCCGTCATCGGAAAGGCAAAAGATACAATATCCGGTTGAATACCAATAAAAATCACCTGCTCCACGTCATCTTCTAATTGTTCAATTAGAAAATTCAGCGGCAAATTATGCGTGCTGACAAAAAACATTTCCGCAATTAATTCTTTATCTACAATGCGAATTTCGCCAACCGGCAATTCCATTTCTGTCGCATCCACAATCACCAAGCGTTTTGGTTTTAACTCACGAACGATATGAGCCACATTTTCCGGGGCTGAACCACCATCAAGTGCGGTCCAATTTTCAATCGGATTATCGCGCATTAATTGGTATAACAACGGTCCGGCGCCATCATCACCCATCATGCTGTTGCCCACTGCTAACATGATATTTTCACTCGTCATGTTGTTATCCATCCCGTCGTTTCACCATAATATACATTACAGGTTCTTTTTGAATTGCCGCCAAGGTTTCCATCAAAATATCCACCCAATGTTGATATTTTTCATTTAAACCAACATAAGCCTCATCAAAAGCACGCGCTAATAAATTCACATGGCTACTGTCAATGGTAATCTCGCCGAAACGAAGTAATCCGCTTAACTTCCGTTGTGCTTCGCCCTCAAATTGTTCCACAAACTGTTGATAATCCGCATAATCACAAACTAACAACTTTTTAAAACAATCAATTACTCCCACATGATGGCCAATCGCCAAGGAATAATACATCACTTGTTGCGCTTGTTCCGGCACTTGCGTATCGTTTTCAACAAAGCGTTGATTTAGCAGATAAAAAATCACTTGCGTCGTCATAGTATGTCCTTATCCAGAAAATGGCATACTAATAGAATGTAAGCGGTTGAGAATCTCGGTTAAGCGAGGATCGCCCTCTCTTTCCAAATATTCGCCTAAGCGCACACCAAAAGGTACACTGTTTTTTTCACTCATCATTTGCATAAATTGATCGGCAATATCACCACCTTGACGATAACCCGCCAAACGACGCGCTTCCCGTTCAAGACTCACCCGTAAATCATACGGAATATTCGGAAAACGTACTTGTGCTTGCGCATTGGCATCTGCGATTTCCTGTTTGCCTTTTAGTTTCTGATCTAATAAACCAAGCGCCATCGCAAAACCATAAATGGTCGCAGCAGGAGTTGGCGGACACCCTGGGATATACACATCAATCGGCACAATTTGATCACTGCCACCCCACACGCAATAGAGATCGTGGAAAATCCCGCCACCACAACCGCAAGCACCATAAGAAATACAGATTTTTGGATCAGGTGCTGCTTGATATGCACGCATAGCAGGGGTTCGCATCGCTCGCGTCACCGCACCGGTAAATAATAAAATATCTGCATGGCGAGGCGAGGCGACCACTTTGATCCCGAAACGCTCGGCATCGAAAGTGGGGGTAATAGTACTGAAAATTTCAATTTCGCATCCGTTACAACCGCCGCAATCCACACGATAAACATAAGCAGAACGTTGAATATCTTTCAACAAGGTTTGTTTCATTTTCGCTAATTGTTCATCCACACTAAACGGTGTAGAAATGCCATTTACCGGCATTGGAATTTGAGTATTCATTATTTTGCCTCCCTGTGTTCAAATGCACTTAATTTAAGTCGCATATGACGTTCCATCTCTGCGGTTTTATCTAAACTGTTTTGACGTTTGCAATCCGGACAGGTATGTAAAACCGATAATTTTTGCTGTACGGTCGCGGCGTTTTGCTCCACTTGTGTTAACAAATCCACCGTATAATTTAGCTCTTTATTAGAGATAAACGGTTTGCCACATTGTTGACAGTTGGTCGTGGTAAAAGTGGTTTCTTGATAAAGATCTTGTTTATTTGCTACCGATAGCTCAAAATCTTGGGTTAAGCGGATTGCCTTAGTTGGGCAAACCTCTTCACAACGACCACAGAAAATACAACGTCCTAAAAATAACGACCATGTACGTTCACCATTTTCTGGATTTGTTCGCATTGTCAAGGCATTCGCTGGGCAAGCCATGGTACAGGCTGCGCATACAATACATTGATCGGAATTTAACTCAGGTTTACCGCGAAAATCGGGATCCACTTCATAAGGTTTGAAGGGGTATTTTGTGGTCGCATCGCCTGTTTTAAAGACCGTTTTAAGCAGTTTAAACATTGTCAACCTCCCTATTTCAACGGTGAATTTTTACGCTCAATACCGTAGCGTTCAATTTCTTTGTATTCCACGGTTTTGGCTTTTTTCTTACGAACATCCACCACGGTAACCCTGTCGGTACAAGAGTAGCAAGGGTCCACACTACCGATAATAAGCGGAGCATCGGAAACCGTATTACCACGCAACATATAGCGCAACACCGGCCAGTTTGCATAAGTCGCAGCACGACAACGCCAACGGTACAATTTTTGGTTATCACCAAGCATTGACCAGTGAATATCTTCACCGCGCGGTGCTTCTGTAATACCTAAAGCAAAACGTCCCGGTTTATAAGTAAAGCCTTCCGCTAATAATTCGCCACTCGGTAAATTATCTACCATGTATTCAATGATGCGAATGCTTTCAAATAATTCATTAATCCGCACAGAGACGCGAGACATCACATCACAATTATCCGCTGTAAAGATTTCAAATGGTACATCACCATAACCAGAGAATGGATGCACTTTACGCACATCGCGCGTAAAACCACTACCACGCACCATCGGTCCTACCGGACTGTAATCCCGTGCGATATTTTTCTCTAAGCGCCCCACATTGACGGTACGTTGCTCGATATTTGGTGTATTTAATAAAATATCCACCAATTCTTTCGAACCATCACGGATTTCGCGGATAAGTTTGATACATTCTTGGCGTTGATGTTTCAACATATCGCGACGCACACCGCCGATAAGATTAATACCGTAAGTTTTACGCGCACCGGTTAACACTTCAGCTAAAGTCATAGATTTTTCACGTACGCGGAAAAATTGCATAAAGCCGGTATCAAACCCCACAAAGTGGCTAGATAACCCGATATTTAATAAATGACTGTGCAAACGTTCCACTTCAAGCAAAATCGCACGAATCCATTGCGCCCGTTGTGGAACCACCAACCCTAATGCATTTTCCACCGAATTGGCATAGGCAACGCTGTGAGTAAAACCGCAAATACCACATACACGGTCAGCTAAGAACGTCACTTCATCATAGCCCATGCGGGTTTCTGCTAATTTTTCCATGCCACGATGCACATAGAACAAGCGGTAATCCGCATCAATAATATCTTCCCCATCCACAAACAAACGGAAATGTCCCGGTTCGTCCGAAGTGATATGCAACGGTCCAATCGGCACAATACGCGCTTCACCTTTTTCATTGATAAATTCATAGGTTTCCGTTGCTGTCGTTGGATCTGGACGCAAACGGTAGTCCATAGAATCTTTACGCAACGGATGCAAATCATCAGGCCAATCATCCGGTAATACCAAACGACGTTGATCCGGTAAACCAACCGCTTTCAAGCCGAACATATCAAAGAGTTCACGTTCGCCCCAAACTGCCGCGGGGACTTTTGGTGTAACGGATGGAAATTCTAACGAAACGGCATCCACCAAGGCTTTAATGGTGACAAACGTTTTGACTTCACCTTCCATTGAAAGCACATAATAAACCGCATAATGACCGTTCATTGAACGTTCGTCATTACCGAACACCAAAGGCAACCAACCCTCATGTTGGTAATAAAGATACGCCACAACATCAGGTAACATATTGGTTTTAATCGTCAATGTCACTTGATTTGGGGTTGACCATTCTTCATCTAAAATCGTATGTGGGAATTGCTGATTAATCGCTTCAATATAATTTTTACCCAGCATTTTGGTCGGATCGACCGTCGTATTTTTTGTTAATTCCATTTTTTCCTCCTGTCGATCTACTGACCTAAGCTCTGCCAAGGTAATACCAACATATCACCGAAAGAAACATTATCTTGCCCTAAGATAATCCCGACCGAATTTTTGAGTAGTTGCAAAATCGGATCAGCAATATAAAGTCCCATTACAAACATGATGACCAAAAGGGCAATCATCGGCACTAAACTGACATAGCTGACTTCACCTTTTTCAATATGTTCTGGCTGTTTGCCTAACACGGTTTTCAATACCATTATCGTCAATCCAGCTAAAACAATGGTGAGCAAGATCAAACAAATAACAACTAACCATGTTTTTTCTGCATAAATACCGGCTGCAACAATACTGAACTCACTGACAAATACGTTAAACGGAGGAATACCGCCTAATGCCAATAAACCACCAGCAAAAAGCACCGCACTTATTGGCGCGACACGCCATAATCCACGCACTTGGTTCATATCACGAGTTTTATATTTCAATAAAATATTACCAGAGGCGCAGAATAATAAGGTTTTCGCTAAACTGTGGTTGATGGTGTGCAATAAACCGGCAAATACACCAAGTGGTCCGCCCAAACCGAAAGCGAAACTAATAAGCCCCATATTTTCAACACTGGAATACGCCAACAAACGTTTAATATCAAATTGCATAATGATAAATAACGCAGCAATGGCAACCGTAATCAAACCGAAAACCAACAATAAGGTTTGCGGATAACTTTCACCCACTGCTTTACTGACCAATACGTAGTAGCGCAATACCACTAACATCGCACAATTTAATAACACCGCAGATAAAATTGCACTCACTGGACTTGGCGCTTCACTGTGTGCATCCGGCAACCAAGTATGCATCGGAAATAGACCGCACTTGGTACCAAAACCAATCAGAATAAACACAAAGGCAAGGTGCATTAAGGTACTGTTTAAACCGCCGGCTTGTTGATTAATTTCAGACCAGAAAATCGCCTGTGTCGGATCGGCAAGCATACTGTTTGCATCAGAGAAGGTTAAGATCGTACCGTACAAACCGAACGCTACCCCAACGGAACAGATAATAATGTATTTCCATGCCGCCTCAAGAGAAGTACGATGTTTGTAAGTCCCGACCAAAAACGCCGAACTCAATGTTGTCGCTTCAATTGCCACCCACATCAAAATGATATTATTGGTGGTCACCGACACTAACATGGTGAAAAAGAACAAATGCAAAAATCCGTGATAATTGTTATAAATTCTTGCATCAATATGCCCTTCTTGGAATTCGCGGTTCATATAACCAATCGAATACACACCGGCTAACGCCCCTACAATGCCGATCAAACCAATGAAAATGGCGCTTAAGCTATCAATATAAATCCAATGGTTTAAAGCAATTAATTGCCCATAGGTCAACACGTCCGTAATCACTTTTAATGAAAAAACAAACATTAAAAATAATCCTGTCACATGAAGTGCGGTGCAAAGTTTACGATTTTCTTGAGATCGCAACGCAAAGCACGCTAACGAAATCGCTAAAGGTGCGATCAATAACGCATAAATCCATTCTGTACTCATTTGCGCTACCCCTTCAATTCCATAAGTTGTTTGGCATCTAAGCTGTGTAATTGACGGTAAATTTTATTGACTAAAACCACCATAATAATCACTGCAAAGATAGCATCCGTCGCCACACCGATTTCCACTAATTCCGGCGCTTTATTAGCTAATAATGCCAAAGTTAAGTGGGATCCGTTTTCCATTAAGCAATATCCGAACACCTGTTTTAGAATATTGCGTTGGCTGACAATACACAGTAACCCAAGTAAAAAGTGGCTAAGTGAAACCGATAACACGGGTTTTAAATGCGCCACCATCGGCAATTCGATTGGTGCTACCACGAAATAGCACACCACTACAATCACCGCGACAATCGGGATTAACCACGCATTATTTAAGCCACCAGATACTTTTTCATCGCCCAATTTTTTCGTGGCATAGAATAAGATTGCCGGTACTAATAACACTTTGGTGATAAAGGCACCAATAGACCACATATAAAGTTCATGCGCCTGCATTTCTTTTGCCAAAAAGACAAACAACACCACCAACACTAACGACTGCACTGCATAAAAAATTGCTGATTTTTTCGCGCCTTTTGCCGCAATGACACAAAGTGAAGTGAGAATAAGCAATCCCGCCAAGGTATTAATTATCAACATACTGCCCTCCTTAACCTAACCACCAAGCGGCAATCACGCTGGAAAATACTGACATAATCATTAACACCACTAAAACCGCACTCATGGATAACGGTAATGGCTGTGCCTGTAACACTTTTTCCGACGGTTGACCGATAACGCATTGACCGAATTTGTACAGCAACCAAACAAAGGTCGCGATACTTTCTATTAATGCAATAATCATCAATACCGCAATCCATGTATGCTCACTGCCTAAATCAAAGCCAGCGGCAAACAACGGGAATTTACTGAAGAAACCATTAAATGGTGGTACGCCAGCAATTGCCAACGCTGCAATACCAAAGCCCAAGCCGACTAAAGGCATTGTGCGCATAATCCCTTGTAAATAAGTCATCACCCTTGTGCCAGTGGCATAACTTAATGAACCCGCTACCAAGAAGAATAAACTTTTCGCAAAGGCATGGTTGAAGATATAAGCAATAGCGGCAACAAATGCCAATTTTGATCCCATTGCGGCTAAAGATAAGCCAATGAAAATATAGGCTAATTGAGTGATGGTGGAATAAGCTAATAAACGTTTTAAATCTTGTTGCGGCAAATACATCAAGAAACCATAAATTAGTGTAATCATCGCCATGATCAAGCCAACTTGACCGACAATTGCAGGAATTTCACCTGAAGACATGACCGCTCTTGCGAAAATATACACTCCCACTTTCACCATAGATGCGGCGTGCAAATACGCACTGACTGGGGTTGGAGCTTCCATCGCATTTGGTAACCAAATTTGCATTGGGAATTGTGCAGATTTGCCCCAAGCCGCAAACAATACGCCAAACAACACAATGGTTTTTGTTGTTGGATCAACTTGTTCTAACGCACTAATAGAGAACGTACCGGATTTACTGAATAGGTATGCCGCGGCAAGATATAAACCAATGGCACCGATATGGGTAATAATTAAGGCTTTCATCGCAGACGCCATGGCTTTTGGCGATTGATAGTAGCTGATTAATCCCCAAGAACACGCACCGGTGATTTCAAAGAAAAGTAATTGCCCGATTAAGGTTGATGACAATACCAATCCCGCCATTGCGCCGACGAACACCAACAACAAGGCATAAAAACGAGGTAATCCGTTATGTGGATGTTCACGGTTTTTATCGGTTAAATAGCCGCAAGAATATAACAAAATTAAAAAGCCCAAACCGACGACTGCAAAACAAATCAAGGTACTCACCGCATCTAAGGTTACCCCAAATACCACGGTTTGCCCGAATTGCACCAAATCGTAAGTCACTGAGGTTTTTCCAGCGGCATACCATTGTTGCGCTAAAATCAAGCTAAGTAAGGTCGTAAGTGCGGCGAAAATTGTCGCGATTTTGGCGAAATTTTGCTTGCTCATACCCACGATAAATGCCCCAACAAAAGGCAATATGATTGTAATTAGAGCTAAAGTATCCATTTTTCCTCCTTACAATCCAGTAAGATAAAACACAAAAGCCAGCACGGAGATACCAAAACCGACCCGCGTAAATTTACCCGTTAACATAAAACGCGTTCTTGCTAGGCTGTTTTCAATCACACAAGCGATCACATACGCAATCAACAATTTGATGAAGAAGAAAACGACGCCAAAAATGACCGCACTTATGCTTAAGGATTCTGCTGAACCGAAAGGCAATAACACACTGACAAAAATTGCCGCGACAACCATCGATTTTAAACTTAAACCGACTTTGATTAAGGCGAGTGCCGGACCGGAATATTCAGTCAACGGACCTTCTTGCAATTCTTGTTCCGCTTCCGCCAAGTCAAATGGAATTTTGCCCATTTCAATAAACACGGCAAAAGCACAAGCTACCAACGCCATTAATGTAGCAATTGGATATTGCCAAGTGCCGGCTAAAGCAACACTCATCACGCCGAAGTTGGTAGAACCGACAATTAACGCAATCACCAATAATGCCAACATTAAAATTGGCTCAACCAATACCCCTAAGGTCACTTCGCGGCTAGCGCCAATCGCAGAGAAAGTACTGTTGCTGTCAAGGCCGGCAATAGAAAAGAAGAAACGGAATAATGCCAATAAATATACTGCGGTAATCAAATCGCCGCCGGCACCAAACGGCGCAACTTTAGTAAATAATGGCAAACCCATTGCTACCACTAAAGTTGAACTAATTAATACATAAGGCATCCATTTTGAAACCCAACCGGCATTTTCCGGCAAAATATTTTGGCGTTTCATTAATTTGGCAATGTCACGATAATCCTGCAAAATACCCGGTCCACGACGCGATTGAATACGCGCACGAATCATACGGGAAATGCCGGAAAAGAGCGGTGCTAAAATCAGCAATAATAAAGCTTGTAGCACAGCAAGTAAGAACATTGCACCTGAAGTTGCGATTTCTGAAGGTAATGTAATCATCTTGCGCTCCTTACACCATAGCAACCGTCAATAACAACACAATCAGTGCGATAACAAAGTACAAGCAATATACGCGGAAATCGCCACTTTGTAGCCATTGCAATTTTTGCGCCAATTTCGGCACCGCATAAGCAATCGGCATAGTAACCTTATCTTCCCAGATCGGTTCTAATTTAGTTGCCCCTTGAATGGTAGCATTCAATCCTTTGCTTCCCATTGGCGCCGGATCTAAAATCTCACGAATACGATATAAGGGTTTAAACATAGTTCGTAATGCATGGGTAAAACCGCCGGCTGAAGATGCCATTCCGCTTTCATAGGCATAACCACAAGCCCAAGGATTGCCTTTCGGACTGTCGGATAAACGATATTTTTGCGTTGCACGATAATAAAGGAACGGTAAACAGAAGAAAGCGAGCAACATGATGGTAACCACTGGTGTAGAAAGGGCGGTATAAGGCTCGGTACTTGATACCAAGACGCCATTTTCTGCCAATGGGAACGTGTCAGTTTGTGCAAGTGCGGTCGCAATTTTGCTAATTATTGGTGTAATCACAGAGGCACCCACGCCTAACAATACACAAAGCAAGGCTAAGATTGCCATTGCAATCCACATGACCTTCGGTACTTCTCGAGCCGCCGCGGCTTTTTCGCTACGTGGTTGACCACCAAAGCTAATACCATATACTTTGACGAAACAAAGCGCCGCTAACGCCCCTGTTAATGCCAACATCACAATAGCAATCGGACCACTAAGTTTTAATACAAAACTACCTTGTTGACTCAATACGAATAAAGATTGATAAGTAAACCATTCGCTGACAAATCCATTAAATGGTGGTAAGGCGGATATTGCCATGGTACCAATTAAGAAACAAAATGCGGTATAAGGCATTAATTTACCTAAACCGCCCATCAAATCCATGTCTTTGGTATGTAAACGATACATCACAGAACCAGCACCAAGGAATAATAACCCTTTGAAAACAGCGTGATTTAATAAGTGGTACAAACCGCCTAATAAACCTACTGTGGCTAATACCGGATGGTGAGTCGCAATACCAATCATACCGACACCTACGCCCATCATGATGATACCGATATTTTCAACGGTGTGATAAGCCAGTAATTTTTTAATATCATGTTCAGCAAGGGCATAAAGTACACCAAGAACAGAAGATACCGCACCAAAAGCCAACACAATTACGCCATACCAAAGGTTTTCGGCACCTAATAAATCGATACCAACTTTGATAATTCCGAAGATCCCGATTTTTACCATCACACCAGACATCAACGCGGAAGCATGAGAAGGTGCGGCAGGGTGTGCTTTTGGCAACCAACTATGTAACGGAATCATCCCTGCTTTGGCACCAAAACCGAGGAACGCCAAGATAAAGACGGTAAACGCCATTGCTGCCGGCGGTTGTGTTTGTCTAAAGGCGGCAAATTCAAAACTATCGGCATAGCAATAAAGGATAAAGAAAGCAATCATGATCAACACAGAACCGGCGTGCGCGATAAAGAAATACAATAATCCCGCATTAACCGCATTATCATCTTGTTCTGTCAACACCAAGAAATAAGAGGCTAATGACATCATTTCAAAAAAGACTAAGAAATAGAAGGCATTATCACTTACTACTAAAGCGATCATAGAAGCAATAAACAAATTCATAAAAAAGCCCATGGTACCAGCCCCTTTGCCTTTATATTCTTGCACATAGGCAAAGGAATATAGCGCGGTAACGATCACCAATAAGGAAATCACACATACCATAAATGCGGCTAATCCATCTATACGGATAGAAAATTGGGCGAACTCAAACGGGGTTTGAAAGACATCAGTAACTGCATTGCTGCTAATAAGAACGGGGGCGCAGGCAATTATACCTAAAGCTCCACCAATGATACCGGACACGCCGGATATATTGATTGAAAGTTGCTCTTTTCGACTAAAAACCAGCGAGCCGAACGCACCTATCATATAAACCAACAAGGCAGTGAAGAGTACATTTATCGAAGAACTCATAATTCACTCCATTGATTGTTAAGATTTTAATTATTTTGGAATAGCCGGTGATGCATTCATCGCTAATTCACGTTTATTTTTATTAGCTTGTTCAATACTTTCTTCGCTAATTAAAAACAATGTTTTAGTCGGACAAGTTTGTACACAAGCCGGACCTTCCTCACGGAAATAGCAAAGATCACATTTCACCGCAATGGCTTTTACACCTGGTCGCCAAGCTAGCATATTGTGAACGTCAGCATTATTCGGCGCAGTGCGGATATCGCGAGCCACCGCATCTTGGAAGGAAAAATGCTCATAATAAGTTGGTGCGTCTATCGGTGCGCTACCATGTTGGGTAATGGCCCCAAATGGACAAGCAATACCGCAAAGTTTACAACCGATACAAAGACTTTCATTTAATTGAATGGTATGACCGTCATGGGTAATAGCGTGTACCGGACAAACAGTAGCGCAAGGGGCATCGTCACAATGCCGGCACAAAATCGGCACAGTAACATCCGCATTACGCATCACTTCCAAACGCGGTTGCGATTGTAAACCAAATGCTTTATGCACTTCACTACAAGCCGCCATACAAGTATTACAACCAATACAACCAGCCGGGTCGCCAATAACAAAACTATTCATATATCTCTCCTTAGCCTAATAAATAGAATAGAAATAACCACTTTGGTTGTAAGGATAACGCCGATAAAAAATTCATTTCAAGCCACAACCTAATCAATGTTTGATTAAGATCATGAATATAATTATTTTTGAAATTTTAAAAAAAATCGAAGTAAAACAAGATGATAAAATGCTAAAAAAAATAGCGAAGTGTAACAAAAATATTACTAAAAAATAGTATTAATTCCTTTAATATCATTATGTTAAATTATATGATAAGATTTCACTTACCGATCACAAACTAAAGGAAAAATTATGTGTTTAGGAATTCCAGGGAAAATTGTACAGGTGGCTGATTCAGCCCTCCAACTTGCCACTGCTGACGTCTGTGGTGTAAAACGGGAAATTAATATTTCACTGATTTGCGATAATGACCCACAACAACTTATCAATAAATGGGTACTCATCCATGTCGGCTTTGCTATGAGTATTATCGACGAAGAAGAAGCCAAACAAACGCAAGAAGCATTAATTGCTATGAGCCAATTGGAACATGAAGTTGGCGATTTCTTAGGCTTAAACCAAAAATAGGATTGAGTATGCAAGGGATTGAATTGCGGATTAAAGGCAAAGTGCAAGGCGTAGGGTTTCGCCCCTTCGTTTGGTTATTAGCTAATAAATATCAACTAAAAGGTGATGTCAATAACGATGGACAAGGTGTCTTAGTTCGCTTAATCACCCCTAAACCAAGCACGCTTTCCGCTTTTTTACAGGAGTTAACTACGCAATTACCGCCCCTCGCTGCCATCACCGCCATTCAACAAAGTGAAAAACAATGGCAAGATATTGATCCACAATCCTTTATTATTCGTGAAAGTGAAAATAACGGAATGGATACACAAATCATTCCGGATGCGGCAACTTGTCCACATTGCTTAGCAGATTTATTTGATCCACAAAATCGCCGCTTTCATTACCCTTTTACCAATTGTACTCATTGCGGTCCACGTTTTACCATTATCAAAGCCATTCCCTACGATCGTAAAAATACCTCAATGGCAAATTTTCCTCTTTGCCCACAATGTGACAAAGAATATCGCGATCCTGCCGATCGGCGTTTCCATGCTCAACCCAATGCTTGTCCTGATTGCGGTCCGCAAATTTGGCTGACAGACAATCACAACACATTAGCACAAAACGAAACAGCGCTAAAACAGACCGCACTTTTGCTCAAACAAGGCAACATTGTCGCAATTAAAGGTATCGGCGGTTTTCATCTCGCCTGCGATGCCACAAATCCAGAAGCGGTCGCCCGTTTACGCCAACGCAAACGCCGCCCAACAAAGCCCTTTGCGATTATGGTACCAGATATTGATTTTTTATCCGATCTTAATGACGATGAGCGTGGACAACTAACCAGCAGTGCAGCGCCGATCCTGTTGTTGGCAAAACATAAAGTACCGCAGGTTACAGAATTGATCGCACCGCATTTAGCAGAAATCGGCGTCATGCTGCCGAGCAATCCGCTGCAACATTTGCTATTACGTGATATTCAATTACCCTTGGTGATGACCTCTGCCAATCCGAGTGGACAACCGCCCGTTTTAATTAATGAAGAAGCTAGACAAAAACTAGCAGATCTTGCCGATTTTTATTTGCTACATAATCGTGATATTTTGCAGCGTGCTGACGACAGTTTGGTACGCGTGGCATTTGACGGGTTAGAAACCTTACGCCGCGCGCGTGGTTATGTACCGAATGAAACAGAAGTAAAACATCATTCAGCACAACAAATTCTCGCACTGGGTTCCGATCTGAAAAATACCTTCTGCCTATTGCGCGACAATAAAGCCGTAGTCAGCCAACATATCGGCGATACATCAAATGAATTCGTGCAACAACAATTATGTGACAACCTTGCGCTTTTCCAGCAAATCTATCAATTCAAACCAGAATTGATCGTCGTGGATGCTCATCAAGGCTATTTTTCCAGCAAAACCGGTATCAACTTTGCGCAACAACATCACATTCCTTATCAAGAAGTTTTACATCATCATGCACATATTGTCAGCGTCATGGCAGAACACGGTTGCGAGGAAACCGTAATCGGGCTGGCGTTAGACGGTATTGGCATGGGAGAAAATCAACAACTTTGGGGCGGAGAATGCCTGCTGGTTACAGCACAACAATGCCAACATTTGGGCGGACTACCGGCAGTAACCTTGCCCGGCGGTGATTTAGCAGCAAAACAACCTTGGCGAAACTGGCTGGCGCATTTACACCAATTTGTCCCTGAATGGGAAAACATCCTGGCGCAAACTTGCGCAGATCAAGATTGGCAACGCTTAAGTAAAGCCATAGAACGAGGCATTAATTCGCCTTCCATTTCCTCTGCCGGTCGGCTGTTTGATGCGGTCGCTTACGGTTTAGGCATTGCGCCACCACAACTCACCTGGGAAGGCGAAGCCGCTTGTCATTTGGAAGTTCTGGCTTGCCAATCCCCCCTGATGAAAAACCGATTTCAAACACCACAAAGTGCGGTCGATTTTTCCGTTAAAATGCCGATAAAAGATGGAGTGTTGGATTTAGGTACTTTTTGGCAAACTTGGTTGGCATATTCAGGATCCGTCGCCGATAAAGCCTTTTTATTTCATTATGCTCTAAGTGCCGGATTTGCTGAATTGGCACGCCTACAAGCACAATTACATCATTGTCAAACTATCGTACTTTCCGGCGGTGTGATGCATAATCAATTATTACGTCGTTTACTCAAACTGCAACTCGCTGAATTTAATGTATTAAGCGCCCATCAATTTCCAATGGGTGACGGTGGTTTAAGTTTAGGACAAGCCACTATCGCTGCTCATCGCTTAAAAAATTGCTAAAAAATAACCGCACTTTAGAAAGTGCGGTTAAATTTTATAATGTTTTGTTCATTTTTTATCGAACCGATTATAAGGCTTTCAAAATGTCATCCACGCGTTCTTTCGCATCACCAAACAACATTTGGGTATTTTCTTTAAAGAACAATGGATTTTGTACACCGGCATAACCTACTGCCATAGAACGTTTGAATACCACTACGTTCGCCGCTTTCCAAACTTCAAGTACTGGCATTCCGGCAATTGGGCTGTTCGGATCGTCCATCGCTGCTGGGTTAACCGTATCGTTCGCGCCGATAACCAAGACCACATCAGTATCTGGGAAATCATCATTGATTTCATCCATTTCTAATACCACATCATAAGGCACTTTCGCTTCCGCTAACAAGACGTTCATATGTCCCGGTAAACGTCCGGCAACTGGGTGAATACCGAAACGAACATTCACACCGCGCTCACGTAATTTTTGTGTAATTTCTGCCACCGGATATTGCGCTTGTGCAACCGCCATACCGTATCCCGGAGTGATAATCACTGAACTTGCGTTTTTCAACATTTCTGCCACTTCTTCCGCGGTTGTTTCGCGATGCTCGCCTTGTTCTTCGTCAGAACTCACTTGAACATCATTACCAAAACCGCCCGCAATAACGCTGATAAATGAGCGGTTCATCGCTTTACACATGATATAAGACAAGATCGCACCGGATGAACCAACTAAAGCACCAGTAACAATTAACAAGTCATTGTTCAACATAAAGCCTGCCGCTGCTGCTGCCCAACCAGAATAGGAGTTCAACATTGACACCACAACCGGCATATCAGCACCACCGATTGATGCCACTAAGTGCCATCCGAACGCCAATGCGATAATGGTCATTAATAATACTGGGAAAATATTTTCCGGTGATTTTAAGAATGCCACCATCAATAAGGCAGAAACCACTAACGCCGCCAAATTTAATTTGTGGCGGTGCGGCAACATTAAGGCTTTCGAGTTGATGATGCCACGCAATTTACCAAATGCCACGACAGAACCGGTAAAGGTCACCGCCCCGATGAAGATCCCTAAGAACACTTCAACATTGTGGATATTGGCTAATACCGCTTGTTCCTCAGCAAAGGCAAGTTGTTGTGCTTCTAACGCTTTTTGTGCTGCTTCAGTGGTGTATAACACGCCTTCTGGAATCACAAACTCCGGAGTAACATGTAAACCAAAGCTATTAAAACCAACCAATACTGCCGCTAAACCAACGAAGCTATGTAAAATCGCCACTAATTCCGGCATTTCGGTCATTTCAACTTTTAATGCACGATGAATACCGATCGCAGCACCAATAACCATCGCAATGATGATCCATAATGTACCCTGTGAATGTGGTCCGAAAATGGTAGCGATTAACGCAATGGTCATCCCCACAATACCGTACCAACATCCTGCTTTTGCAGTCTCATGTTTAGAAAGACCGGCTAAGCTCATAATGAAAAGTAACGCCGCAACTATATAGGCAGCTTGTACTAAACCTTCAGACATTGCTGTATCTCCCTATCCTTTTCTAAACATTGCAAGCATACGTTGGGTGACTTTGAAACCACCGAAGATATTGATACTTGCTACTAAAATTGCGATAAATGCCAAGATACTGACAAAGAAACTACCTTGTGCGATTTGCAATAATGCCCCCACAATGATAATTCCTGAAATCGCATTAGTTACCGCCATTAACGGCGTATGTAACGCATGACTCACGTTCCAAACTACATAATAGCCGACCACACAAGCCAAAACGAATACCGTGAAGTGAGAAAGGAAAGCGGAAGGCATAATTGAACCTAACCATAAGAATAGAACGCCGATTGCGCCCATCACCCCGTATTTCACTCGAGGATCTAACGGTTTTTCTTCTTTTTTCTCTGCTGGAGCTGCCGCCGCTTTTTGTTGCGGTTGTGCAGAAACTTTGATCGGTGGTGCCGGCCAAGTCACTTCACCATCACGAATTACTGTCACCCCACGCAACACAACATCTTCAAAATCAATATGAATGTTACCATCTTTTTCTTTACATAAAAGTTTTAGTAAATTCACAAGGTTAGTTCCGTATAACTGTGAAGATTGGGTCGGTAAACGACTTGGTAAATCTGTATAACCAATAATTTTTACTTGATTATCAGTCACAACCACTTCACCCGCTTTACTTAATTCACAGTTACCGCCGGTTGCAGCCGCTAAGTCCACAATCACAGAACCCGGTTTCATGCTCTCTACCATTTCTTTGGTAATCAAACGCGGCGCTGGTTTACCTGGAATTAAGGCGGTAGTAATAATAATATCCACTTCTTTTGCTTGTTCTGCATAAAGCGCTAAAGCACGACGGTTAAATTCTTCCGACATCACTTTCGCATAACCGTCGCCACTGCCGCCTTCTTCTTTAAAATCAATCTCTAAGAAGCTGGCGCCCATGGATTCCACTTGTTCTTTTACCTCTGGACGTGAGTCAAAAGCGCGAACAATCGCTCCCAAGCTATTTGCCGCACCGATTGCCGCCAATCCAGCCACACCGGCACCGATCACCAACACTTTCGCTGGCGGAACTTTACCAGCCGCGGTAATTTGTCCGGTAAAGAAACTGCCAAATTCGTGTGCAGCCTCTACCACCGCACGATAACCAGCAATATTTGCCATCGAACTTAGTGCATCTAATGACTGCGCACGAGAAATACGCGGTACAGCGTCCATTGCCAACACATTAATTTTCTTAGCTGACAATTTCGCCATTAAATCCGGATTTTGCGCCGGCCAAATAAAGCTAACTAACGTTGCTCCTTCTTTAATCAACGGAATTTCCGCTTCTTCAGGCGCATTAACTTTAAAGATAATGTCTGCTTGCCAAACCTCTTTTGCCGAGCCAATTTTGGCACCGGCTTGTTCAAACGCGTGATCTTCAAAACTCGCCTTAAAGCCAGCACCTTTTTCCACAATAACTTCAAAACCGAGTTTCAAAATTTGTTGGACGGTTTTCGGTGTAGCCGCTACGCGACTTTCGTTATCAAGCAGTTCTCTAGGTACACCAATTAACATAATGTTTCCTTCAACGTGATTGATTAATTACACTAAGCAAACGATTAGCTTGCTTAATTCCCTTAAAGTGACCAAAAGTCAAATTAACCTAACTGTAACACTAAATAACAAAAATAGAAAAAAATTTTTGCAGGTTAAAAAGAGATTTTACATTTCATCTAATAAACAAAACTTATGAAAAAAGCACCGCACTTTTTATTGTTTATTTTTCAAGCAAATTTAATCTCACACAATTAATCGCGCAACGCCGCAAAAATTTTTTCAGCCAAGGCACGGGAAATCATCGGCACTGACGCAATTTCATCCACCGTTGCTTTTTTCACCCCTTGCATCCCGCCTAAATATTTCAATAACGCCTGACGTCTTTTAGCACCAACGCCCTCGATCATTTCCAATCCACTTTGCGTTAAGGCTTTTTGGCGTTTTTTGCGATGTCCGCTGATCGCATGATGATGACTTTCATCACGAATATGTTGAATTAAATGTAACGCCAAATTATCCGCCGGCAAATGTAGTTCTTTATCTTGCCGGCTGATAATCAGCGTCTCCAGACCCGCTTTACGATCCACTCCTTTCGCCACGCCAATTAAGAGCGGTCGATTTTTATCCCAATTTACTTGCAATTGTTGAAAGACCTGCAACGCCCGATTAAGTTGCCCTTTACCACCATCAATAAATACAATATCCGGAATTTTATCTTCATTCAAATCACGATCAAATCGTTTCAATAATGCCTGCTCCATTGCCGCATAATCGTCACCACCAGTAATTCCACTAATATTAAAACGACGATAATCCGATTTCAGCGGTCCCTCTTGATTAAACACCACGCAAGAAGCAATAGTTTGTTCGCCCATGGTATGACTAATATCAAAACATTCCATACGCTGAATGTTTTCCATCCCCAACAAATGCGCCAATTCCGCATAGCGTTCCCGCATCAACGACGCCTGTTTCAACTGCGTTACTAAAGCCGCTTTAGCGTTCATCTTCGCCAATTGCAAATATTTGCTTTTATCTCCTTTCACATTATCCTGAACGCTCACCTTATGTCCGGCTTGCGCAGTCAACAAGGCTTCCAACTCATTTTTTTCGCCTAATTTATGATCTACAATAATGCTGTTCGGAATACTACGCCCTTGGTAACCTTGCAAATAAAATTGCCCCACAAAGGTCGCAGTTAATTCAGATAAATCCGTATTCGCCGGTACTTTAGGAAAATAGCTGCGATTTCCTAAAACCTTACCTTGTCGAATAAACAACACTTGTACGCAAGCAATCCCCAATTGATAAGCAATCGACAAAATATCTAAATCATCCAAACGCTCGTTATCCACAAATTGTTTTTCAATAACTGAACGCACTGCTTGAATTTGATCACGAAACCGTGCGGCTGCTTCAAAATTTAACGCTTGGCTCGCCTGTTCCATTTTACCGATCAAATGTTCCAGCACTTGCTGATCTTTGCCTTGCAAAAATAAACGCGCAAAATTTACCTGTTGTGCATAATCTTCATCACTCACATAACCGGCAACGCAAGGCGCTAAACAACGCCCAATTTGATATTGCAAACAAGGGCGCGAACGGTTGTTATACACCGAATTTTCACATTGCCGAATCGGAAATAATTTTTGTAACAACACCAAAGTTTCACGCACCGCGCCAGCATGCGGATAAGGACCAAAATACTCGCCTTGCACTTTTTTCGCACCACGATAAGCGGTAATTCTCGGGTGACGTTCTTTGGTAAGCAAAATATAAGGATAGGATTTATCATCGCGCAACAAAACGTTATAACGCGGCTGATATTGTTTAATATAATTATGTTCCAGTAATAAGGCTTCGGTTTCGGAAGACGTGATCGTAGTTTCAATACGAGCAATGGCGGCAACTAAGGCTTCCGTTTTTTTGCTCGCGACTTGCCGACGAAAATAGCTGGACAAACGTTTTTTAAGATCCTTGGCTTTGCCCACATAAATCACCGTATCTTTATCGTCATACATACGATACACACCAGCATTATGCGGCACATCCGCCAAAAATGATTTAGCGTCAAAACCCATATAATTTATGCAAAATGTCCTAAAATTGACCGCACTTTTTCCAAATCCTCCGGCGTATCCACACCAACCGCCGGTACTTCCAATGCCGGTTCAACGTGGATTTTTTCACCATACCACAACACGCGCAACTGCTCTAGACTCTCAATTTGCTCAAGTGCGGTCGGTTTCCAACGAATATATTGCTGAATAAACCCTGCACGATAAGCATAAATACCAATATGTCGCCAATAATGATCGGTTAAATTTAGTTGTGATACCTGCGTGGACATATTGTGCAATCCCGCAAATTGATCTCGATTCCACGGGACTACCGCGCGTGAAAAATACAATACATAACCGGCATGATCGGGCACTACTTTCACCACATTCGGATTAAATAATTCTTCCGCTTCTTCGATTTTCACTGCAAGACTTGCCATATTAACCGAATATTTGGCTAAATTGTCTGCCACTTGGCGTACAATACGCGGCGGGATTAACGGTTCATCCCCTTGAATATTGACAATAATTTCATCATCCGCTATCCCTAATTTTTCCACCACTTCGGCAAGGCGTTCAGTTCCGGAGTTGTGTTTTGCTGAAGTCAAACAGACTTCGCCGCCAAAAGATCGCACAACATTTGCCACCTCATCATGATCTGTCGCCACGATCACGCGTTCCGCGCCGGCGCGCTGCGCTTGTTGCCAAACGTGTTCAATCATCGGTTTGCCAGCAATATCCGCCAGCGGTTTCCCCGGCAAACGGGAGGAGGCATAACGTGCTGGAATAATAACGGTAAATTTAGTCATGGGATTTTTCCTCACTTGAGGTTAAGGCAATACCTTGTTCGGCAAGCAAGACAGGGATACCTTGCTGGATGGGATAGGCGATGTGATCAAAATGACAAATTAAGCGTTCATTTTCTTTGTCGTATTTCAATCGTCCTTGACAAATGGGGCAAGCCACAATTTCCAATAATCTGGTGTTCATATTCTATCCTCATTTACTTTTTTTATAATTTTATCAATAAATTGCACCGCACTTTTAGCATCAATCTGCGCCTCAATCGGCACATACCACCAATTTTCTTGCGCAAATTTTTCACATTTGACCGCATCTTTTTCTGTCATCAACAAAGGCGTATTTGCTTGTGTCAAAGGTTGAATAAGCGAGAAAGAATAGGCTTGATGATCGGCAAATGCATGGCAATGGAGTAACTGAATGCCTAAGGCTTGCAACATAGAAAAAAAACGCGGTGGATGCCCAATGCCCGCCAAAGCGATAGCGGGTTGCTGAACAAATTCCGTCAACAAGCGTTTTTCTTGCGTTTTTACATTGATTGCATAATGCGGCACTAACCGCATCAACACATCTGTTTGCGGGATCAATTTTCCGTTAGCGATAATTAAATCTACTTGTTTTAAGCGCGTCGGCAATTCGCGCAAAGGTCCCGCCGGCAATACAAATCCGTTACCAAAAACGCGTTCACCATCGACCACCACGATTTCCATATCCCGTTGTAATTGATAATGTTGCAATCCGTCATCGCTAATAATCAGATCGCAAGGAAAAGAACGCAGCAATAATTCAATCGCCTGCTGGCGGTTAGGCGAAATGCACACTGGCACACCGGTACGTTTTGCTATTAACACAGGCTCATCACCACCATCTTGCGGATCCGTCTGCGCGGATACCAACAACGGATATTGTTTCGCTCGACTGCCATAACCGCGAGAAATTACGCCGACATTCACGCCTCGTTGTTGCAACTGCTGCACCAGCCATACCACCACCGGTGTTTTTCCATTACCACCCACCGATAAATTGCCCACAATAATCACTGGTACAGGTGCGCGATATGACGCCAACCAGCCTTTTTGCCATAAAAAGCGACGCCATGAACTGATAAGCCAAAAAAGCGCACTTAAAGGCAACAGCAACCACGCCACAAAACGCGCCATCTTCGTTTTTGCATACCAAAAGTTCATTTCATCCTCTTTAGATAAAGTGCGGTCAAATTATTGACTAAATTGCATAGTATGCAATTGTTTATAGGCACCATCTAACGCTAATAATTGCTGATGATTACCACGCTCTTTAATTTCACCATGCTCAATCACCAAAATTTCATCAGCATTTTCAATGGTCGATAAACGGTGCGCAATCACCAACACCGTACGATCACGTTGCAATTCTTCCAAGGCAGATTGAATAGCGCGTTCCGATTCCGTATCCAATGCCGAAGTGGCTTCATCCAAAATCAGCACCGGCGAATCGCGCAATAAAGCACGCGCAATTGCCAAACGTTGGCGCTGCCCGCCGGATAAACTGGCGCCATTTTCGCCAATCAACGTATCCAAACCTTGCGGCAATTTTTCAATAAATTCCATCGCGTGCGCTGCAGTTGCCGCTTTAATAATATCTTCACGACTGTATTTGTCTTGCGCCGCATAGGCAATATTATTCGCCACTGTATCATTAAATAAATGCACTTGTTGCGATACAACCGCGCAATTTTCACGCAAATTGGTCAAGCGATAATCTTGGATATTAATATCGTCCAAAGTAATTTCGCCTTCTTGAATGTCATAAAAGCGAGTCACCAAATTGGCAATCGTAGATTTTCCGGATCCGGAACGCCCCACCAACGCCACAGTTTTCCCTGCAGGGACTGAAAATGAAATATGATTTAACGCACGTTCATCCTTACCCTCATAAGCAAAACTTACGTTATTAAAACGCAAATTGCCTTTGGCTTTTTCCACATGATACGTCCCTTTATCTTTTTCCGTTTCCATATCCAAAATCGCAAATAAGGTTTGGCACGCCGCCATACCACGTTGGAAATTCGCATTCACATTAGTCAAAGATTTTAACGGGCGCATCATGGCTAACATGGAAGAAAAGACCACAGTAAAAGAACCGGCAGTTAAATTTTGGGTCATAATTTCAGGCAAGGTTGCCAAATACAACACCGCAGATAAGGCAAAAGAGGCGATAATTTGTACGATAGGATCGGAAATCGCATCAGCAACTGTCATTTTCATGCCCTTACGTCGCATATCATTACTAACCGCATTAAAGCGTTTTTCTTCAATAATTTGCCCACCAAAAGACAATACCACTTTATGCCCACGCAACATTTGCTCGGCGGTTGAAGTTAATTCTCCCATGGAATTTTGCATATTTTTACTTAAACGACGAAAAGTCTTGGAAACCACGCGAATTAACACCGCAATAATCGGCCCGATAATAAATAACACCACAGAAAGTTGCCAACTGGTATAAATCATCACACCAAGCAAAGAAAGAATATACGCCCCCTCGCGCACAATAGTGGTTAACGAATTTGAAGAAGAATTCGCCACTTGTTCACTATCATAAGTAATCCGAGAAAGCAATTTACCAGCGGAATTTTGGTCAAAAAAACTCACTGGCATATACATCAAATGTTTAAACAAACGACGACGCATGGTCATCACCACTTTGCCAGACACCCACGCCAAACAATAAGAAGACACAAAACTGGTCGCGCCGCGCACAATAATCAGCAACACAACCACAATCGCCATCATACGTAAAAAAGAAACATCGGCCTTACCAAAACCGTCGTCCAACAAGGGTTTTAACATTTGAATTAACGCCGCATCGGTCAAGGCATTGAATACTAAAGTAATCCCAGCCACAATCAGCCCGATTTTAAAAGGCGAAATCATCGGCCATAAGCGTTTAAATGTTTGGAGCGTAGAAAGATCTTTATCTTGCATAACATCGTCTTTTAGTTGTAAAAAATCGGTCTATTGTACCTTGATTTTTTCCACAAGCCAACGCAGTCAAAGAAGATAGTCCGGATCCTTCGTATTATTCTTCGCCGATCATTTGCTCATACCAAGGCACCCAAGGATTTCTGGCGGTTTTAACGCGCATATGCCCTTGTGTAAATTCGATACGAATTTGCCCTGATAAAGCAGTATTATAAACCGTCACCGCATTTTCTTTCAGCCGATTTAGCACTTCAGCGTGCGGAAATCCCCAAGCATTCCAGCGACTTGCCGAAATTAATGCTATATCAGGATGCGCGGTTTGCACTAACGCCTTGCCGGTTGAAGTTCGACTTCCGTGATGCCCGACTTGCAACACATCAATTTTATCCAACAATGGTACAAAGGTATTTTCCAGTGCAAGATCAGCATCACCCGTTAACAAAATTCGATAGGTTTCATCCGCTACCAACAACACACAAGAATGCCCGTTATCTGCCCGCGCAATATTTTTTTGCGGTGCCAGTGCGCTAAAATGTAACCCTTGCCATTCCCAACGCAACCCTTGCTTGCATAAAGTGCGGTACTTTTCTCCTACATTTTTAAAAGAAGGGCGAATGACCTCAATATCCGGATAAACCGCCAAAATATCATTCACGCCGCCAGCATGATCATTATCATCATGGCTAAGAATAAGTTGTTCCAATTGGATGCCTTGACGTTGTAAATAAGGCAAAATTTCTAAACGAGCCATACTGCCGCCCTGCCATGCCGATCCGGTATCATATAAAATGCCACGATCATTTTTTACCAAGAGCATCGCCAATCCCTGACCCACATCCAAACTTTCTAACCGCCACAAAGGTTCGCTCATTTTGCTATAGCTCCAAACGCCAAAACAACCAATACTTAAACCTAACGCTAAGCGTTGCGCCACTTGCAAAGCCGGTTTCGCCGGAATTGCCCGCCAATTTAAAGACAGCGGAAATCGAGGCGCATTTAGATTGGCAACTTCTAGCGCCGCCTTTACTTGTAAGCGCTTTAAATATGTTACATAGCAAACAAAGCATAAGGCGAAAAGTGCGGTCAAAATTAACGCATTTTTTCGCGAAATCCATAGCTCGCCAACCGCCAAATAGCGCAATATTTCCGTGATCCATTGCGCCATGTTATCCGCCCACCACCAAGATTGCCAAGCGCCTTGCGTTATCAAAGCGAATAATACGAGCGGCACCAAAATAAAGCTAAAAAACGGAACCGCCAATAAATTCGCCAACAAGCCCATAGGGAAAAAAGTATGAAATAAAAATAGCTGAATAGGCGTAAATAACCACAGCAACCCTAGCTGTAAATGCACAATACTCAATATCGGGCGAAATAGCCGACCCACCACTTGAAATAACGGTTGCCCACGCCACATCAACAAGCGTAGAGGAACCCATTGGTACCATGTAATCAAACAAGCCACTGCCCCCACAGATAACCAGAAACTGCTAGAAAGCGGCATCAGTGGATCATATAACAATAACAGCGCCACCACCCGCCATAAAAATTGCCACGGTGTACAATAAGCCCGAAAAAATTGAAAGACACACAAGACAGTCAACGCTAGCACTGCGCGAAAAGTTGGAACGCTTAATCCGGCAAGTTGTGCATAACCTAATGCTACGAAAAGACCACAAATAAGAGGAAAAGAAGGGGAAATCAAATGGGTAGGAAAAATGCCTTGCACAGCGCGCGCCAATATCCAACCCACCCACATCGCCAAGCCAATATGCAATCCGGAAATCGCAATTAAATGAGCAGTGTTAGTTTGTTGATAAGGTTGCCAAATATCGCGACTCAGCCACGCCCGTTCGCCAAACCCTAAGGCTAACAATAATCCTTGCATGGGTAAATCTTGGGTTTGTTGCCATGCAGCGTTCAAACGTTGTTCGCGCCAATGAAAATCGTCTTTAATTTTGACAGCACTTTTCACGCTACCATAAGCACTAATCCCTTTTGCCAAATACCATTGTAGCCGATCAAATCCACCAAAATTATAACGTGCCGACAGCGGACGCAATTGCAATTCACCTTGCCAAATTTCACCCACACGCGCCTTTGCCGGCAATGCCCAATTGAGATAAATCCGCTGTGCCGGTAAATCCGCTTGTAGTCTCGCCTTGACAACTAAACTTTGGTAAGCCTGTTGCTGCAATACTTCTTCAATCCGAAAGTCAATCTTCATTTTGGTAGGAAGTGCGGTGATATTTTCTGCCGTTTGAATAAGATGTAGCGCAGCAGAATGAAAATAGCCTAAACATAATGCCAGCAGCATTCCGCTAGCAAAAATCCGACCTAAATAGGCGCTTATGTGCGCTATTTTTTGCCCGCCATATTGCCAGCCAAGGAGATAAGTACCAGCAAATAACAACGCACATACAATAAAAAGCTGCCATGCCATGTGCCAGTCTAGCAACGCCAATCTCGGCAAAAAAACTAAGCTAAAGCCTGCAAACACAATCGTTCGTGTGAACAGCTCCAAATCAAAACCTATCTTATGCATTTTCATCATCTTTTATCACCATTGCTAAGGCTAAATATGAAAAATTCACAAGGTTACAACAAGATTTGGTTGGCAATTTTGTAACTTAGATCGCAAATTTAACATTTAATTCGGTAAAAATTTGTCATCTTACGTAAATTCATTTGCTAAATGCCTCAAGTTCTGTTATTTATATCGCCTTTAAAAAATCAACTTGAACACTTATCGCCTCAAATGCGGTTTGAACGACAGAAATGGATGAATTTTTATTAGGAGATACCCATGTCTAAATCCTCTTTAAGTTTATTGGCTCTTGCCGGTGTTGAACCGTACCAATTACAAGACGGTGAGGAGTACATGAATGAGAAACAGGTGCAACATTTCAAAAAAATCTTGCAAGCCTGGAAAGATCAGATTCATGAAGAAACTTCCCGCACTGTAGCACATATGCAAGATGAGGCTTCCAACTTCCCGGATCCTGCAGATCGCGCGACCCAAGAAGAAGAATTCAGTTTAGAATTACGCGCACGTGATCGTGAACGTAAGTTGATGAAAAAAATCGATAATACCTTGAAAAAATTGGATACTGATGATTTCGGTTATTGCGAATCTTGCGGGGTGGAAATCGGTATTCGTCGCTTGGAAGCGCGTCCAACAGCGGATCTTTGCATTGATTGCAAAACATTAGCGGAAATTCGCGAAAAACAAATGGTCGGCTGATTTATAAATAGGTAAAAAAAAGTGCGGTAATTTTAACCGCACTTTTCACTTTTTGTTTTAATTTATATTTAGCATCCTTGAGGTTTATTATTTTAACGTTAATTAAAAATCTGTTAGGCAAAAAAAAGAACGCACAGCCTGTCGTCAACGAACATAAAACAACAGATTCTCATACAAAAACACATTCCAAACCTGTATTACCACGAAATGAAACGCATTTCGCCAATTCGTCTGCGACACAAAAATCGGCGTCATCGCCTCGTCATTATCATAAAGCGGTCGTCAAAGCATCACAATATGGCATTTATCCACGCATGATCAGCAAAAATGCCCTGTTTGTAGTAGAAAAATTACAACGCCAAGGTTTTGAAGCCTATGTAGTCGGCGGTTGTTTGCGCGATTTATTATTGGGGAAAAATCCAAAAGATTTTGATGTCGCTACCAATGCTCGTCCAGAACAAATACAATCAATCTTTCAACGCCAATGTCGTTTGGTCGGTCGTCGCTTTCGCTTGGCACACGTCATGTTCGGACGCGATATTATTGAAGTCGCCACCTTCCGCGCCAATCATCAAGAAAATCACAACGAAGGGCAAGCCAAACAAAACGAAGACGGAATGTTGTTACGCGATAATGTATATGGCACTTTAGAGCAAGATGCTGCTCGACGTGATTTTACTGTTAATGCTTTATATTACAATCCGCAAAATAATACGCTGTGCGATTATTTTCACGGATTAGAGGATCTGAAAGCCGGCAAATTGCGCTTAATTGGCGATCCCGTGGTGCGTTATCAAGAAGATCCCGTCAGAATGTTACGCTCTATTCGTTTTATGGCGAAGCTGGATATGTTTTTAGAAAAACCAAGCGAAACGCCAATTCGTCGCCTTGCCCCGCTGCTAAAAAATATTCCTCCGGCGCGTTTATTTGATGAAAGTTTAAAATTATTGCAAAACGGTCATGGGGTAAAAACCTATAAATTATTGCGCGAATATCACCTTTTCGAGCAACTTTTTCCGGCATTGATGCCCTATTTTACCGAACAAGAAGACAGTTTTGCCGAGCGCATGATTTTAAAATCTTTAACCTCGACAGACGAACGTGTAGCGGATCAATTGCGTATTAATCCGGCATTTTTATTTGCCGCGTTCTTTTGGTATCCGCTGCGCGAAAAAGTCGAGATGCTGAAAAATGAAGGTGGGTTAAATAATCATGATGCCTATGCCTTAGCCTGTACCGAAGTATTAGATACTTTCTGTCATGCCTTGGCGGCGCCACGTCGTCATACCGCGGTTATCCGCGATATTTGGTTTTTACAATTACAATTACAAAAACGTGCTGGCAATGCACCACAAAAAACCATGGAACACCCGAAATTCAGAGCCGCATTTGATTTGTTGGCAATGCGTGCGGAAATTGAGGGGGGCGAATGTATCGAATTAGCCGCTTGGTGGCACGAATATCAATTGAGTAATACGGAACAGCGTGTCACTTTGGTTAAAGAACAACAACGCTTAAATCCAAAACCGAAGAAAAAATATCGTCCGAGAAAACGTCGTAGTACACCAAAAACTGCATGATGAAAACCGTTTATATTGCCCTAGGCAGCAATTTAAATCAGCCTAAAACACAACTAAATGTGGCATTGAAAGCGTTGGATGCATTACCGAATTCACAAGTAAACGCGGTCAGTTCATTTTATCAAAGTAAGCCACTTGGACCGCAGGATCAACCGGATTATGTTAATGCGGTTGCTTGTCTGCACACCGAACTTGAACCCTTAACATTGCTTGATGCCTTGCAACAAATTGAAAAGGAACAAGGGCGAGTGCGACTGCGTCGCTGGGGCGAGCGTACCTTGGATTTGGATATTTTGTTATATGAGGATCTGCAGTTGCACAGCGAACGTTTAACCCTTCCTCATTATGATATGAAAAATCGCGAATTTGTCATTGTGCCACTACATGAGATTGCAGCAAATTTACGCCTACCTAGTGGTGAAACGGTGGCTGATTTAGTGCGCCAATTTTCCGATCATCAAATGCAAATTTTACGCTAAACATAAGGTGGGAAAATCCCACCTTATTTTTTTATGCCAAACGATCCAATCCTTTGCGCAAATCAGCGATAAGCTCATTAACGTCTTCAAACCCGATATGTACTCGAATTAACGTTCCTGTTAATGAACGCTCGATCGCCGGACGAATTCTAGCGATTTCTTCCGGTTGATTATATAAAATCAATGATTCAAACCCGCCCCAAGAATAGGCCATGCTGAATAATTCAAAATGATCCATAAAATCCGATAATTGTTGGCTGGTCAATTTTTGCTTTAATTCAAAAGAGAATAAACCGCTGGAACCGCTAAAATCCCGTTTGAAGTTTTCATGTCCCGGGCAACTTGGTAATGCCGGATGATACACGGTTTTGACCTCCGGTTGTTCAAGTAACCACTTCGCCACTTTAATACTACTGGTTTCATGTTGTTGCAAACGTACCTTAAGGCTTCGAATACCGCGCGCGGTCACATATGCAGTATCCGCATCGACCATTTGTCCCATCAAATACGAATGATCGCGCAATTGCGCCCAACAACGTTCATTGGCAACTGCAGTACCGATCATGGCATCAGAATGCCCAACTAAATATTTCGTTCCAGCCTGAATGGAAATATCAATATCGAAATCTAATGCCTTGAACAGTACACCGCCGCTCCATGTATTATCAATCATTATCACGATTTCCGGATTTACCGCGCGTACCGCCTTAACAATTGCCGGAATATCGGGAATTTCCATGGTCAATGAACTCGGCGCTTCTAAAAATACAATTTTGGTATTTGGCTGCACCAATTGAGCAATTTTATCCCCAATAAGCGGATCATAAAACGTTGTCTGAATGTTCATTTTTTGCAATACGGTAGTACAAAACTCTTGTGTCGGCTCATAAGCCGCACCCGTCATCAATACATGATCACCACTGGCAACAAAGGACAAAATACTATTTGTCACCGCTGCCGCACCACACGGATACAAATAACAACCAGCACCGCCCTCCAATTCACACATTAATTCTTGCAACGCAAAATGGGTCAAGGTCCCACGACGCCCATAAAACAATCCGCCTTTAAAGCGGTTTTGCGTCGCTTTTTTCTTTTCCTCCAAACTTTCAAATACCAATGAAGACGCGCGTTGAATAACCGGGTTTACGCTCCCTTGTGCAACCCGTTTATTTCGTCCTGCATGTACCAATGTAGTGGCTAAAGAATATGATTTTGACATGATATTTCCTATTTTTTATTTATTAGAAATGGATAATCAGTTTAATAGATAAAACCAACTATTCAAGTGCGGTTAAATTTTTTACAATATTTAACACTAATTTTGCTTACACTATTTTTAGCAAAATTTGTTATCAATCCATCAATAAGGAGATTTTTACTATGGTATTAGTTACCCGTCAAGCCCCAGATTTTACCGCATCAGCAGTTTTAGGCAATGGTGAAATTGTTGATAACTTTAATTTTAAAAAACATATTGCCGGTAAAGCTGCGGTAGTGTTCTTCTATCCTCTTGATTTTACTTTTGTTTGTCCATCAGAATTAATCGCATTTGATCACCGTTACGCTGAATTCCAAAAACGTGGCGTAGAAGTGGTTGGTGTTTCCATCGATTCAGAATTTACGCACAATGCATGGCGTAATACCCCAACAGATAACGGTGGTATCGGTCAAGTACAATACGCTTTAGTGGGTGACGTAAAACACAGCATCGCTCAAGCTTACGGAATTGAACATCCTGAAGCCGGCGTAGCATTACGTGCATCATTCTTAATCGACAAAAACGGTGTAGTTCGCCACCAAGTAGTTAACGATCTTCCATTAGGTCGTAACATCGATGAAATGTTACGTATGGTTGATGCGCTACAATTCCACGAAGAACATGGTGAAGTTTGCCCGGCACAATGGGAAAAAGGTAAAGAAGGGATGAAAGACAGCCCAGAAGGTGTTGCAAAATACCTTAAACAAAACGCAGACAAACTTTAATCGCTAGATTTTTGCATTTATTTTATTTAGGACACAATGTAAACACCTTTCGGCAACGGAAGGTGTTTTTTTATGTAGATTGTTAAAAAGTGCGGTCATTTTTGTAGCAGATTTTCATAACGCTCATCGGTCAAGGTTTTCAAGAAGGCTTCCAACGCTTCAATTTGATCATCAGATAAGGGTTTTCCCTTCAAATCCTCATGCGCCAATGTCGCCTCATATTCCGGCGCATCCCATTGTTGCTGCGTTTCCGGATTTATCTTACGTTGCGGATTATTATAATGATCTAAAAACAATAATACGGTTTTCAATTCCTTAAAAACGCCATTGTGCATATAAGGTGCGGTCACCGCCACATTGCGCAAGGTAGGTACTTTAAATTTTCCCTTTTGCGCCACATCGCCATTCACCCTCGGATTATCCAATAACCCATTATCCACAAAATCGGATGCCAAATTATTGTGAGCAATTAATGCTGTATTTTTTGGCACACCAATATTGTAATAATGGTAATTACTAAAGGTTTCTTCCGCATGATTTCCCTCTTGCAATTGATGACAACTTGAGCAATTGGTTTGATTTTTATCGAAAAATAATGACCGCCCTTTTTCCTCCAATTCCGTCAATTGATATTCTTGGCGCAAAAATTTGTCATACTTGCTATCAAACGGTGCCAACAAGGCTTTTTCCTGCTGAAACGTGGCAATTGCATCTTCCATTGCAGAATATACGTTATCCACAGATTGCCACACCTCTTCGCCATAATGTTGCATAAATAACCCGACATACATCGGCAAACTCGCCAAACGTTTTGCCACTTCTAATTTACTCGGCATCCCCATTTCAAGAGGATTAAGCGGCGGTCCGCCTGCTTGTTCGGTTAAATTTTTTGCTCGTCCATCCCAAAATTGTCCACCGATATATTGCTGCGTTTTTTCATCAAAATAAAATGCCGGCGAATATTTAGCATATAACATGGTTGGCGAATTACGATTGCCAAATAAATGCGGATCATCGCCGGCAGAAACCATTTTTTGCGCACTGTTTTCACGCAAATCTACAAAGGCAGTATCCGGATTGTGGCAAGTTGAACAATTTTGCGTTTGGTTTCGGGAAAGTGCGGTGTCAAAAAATAAAATTTGTCCTAATAAGGCTTTATCAATGCCCTGTTCTGGCATCACTCGCGGTTCTTTTTCTAACGCATTTGCCACATTACTGCACAGGCTTAAAAAAATCAGGGAATGAAAAAATCGCATAATACACCTCAAATTCAGGAAAATTTTTCCTAAGCATAGCGAGAAAAAGCCAATAAAACACTACATATTTTAAGGTAGTCAGTTTGATTTATATCATCTTTTTGCCATTTTTTAACAAAAAAACCTTTCGCGCGACAATATTATATCTTACTATTTTAGTCGGATTTGTTTTTTATCTTGGAGAAAACGATGTCAACAGAAACAACCTTTAAAAGTGATGAACAATTACAAACTGCTAGCTATAACGATGCAATTGAATATATTCTTTCCCGTTTCCATCAACGCCACAGAGAACAACTCGAAGCGTTAATTCCTTTAGCGGAAAAATTAGAAAATCGCCATGGTGAACGTGAAGATTGTCCGGTCGGTATCGCCGCAGCCTTACAACAAGCCTACAGCGAACTATCTCAACACATGATGAAAGAAGAACGCGTTCTGTTCCCGATGATCCAAGCCGGCAATTATGCGATGGCAAGAATGCCGATTCAGATGATGGAATTTGAACACGAAGAACATGGTAATACGCTTGAATTATTACTTTCTCTTACCAATAATCTCACGCCACCGGCGGATGCTTGCACTACATGGCAAACTCTTTATCAAGGTATCGGCGAATTCATCACCGATCTACGCCAACATATTCACACAGAAAATGATATTTTGTTTGCCCGTGTCGTTGCAGAATAATCATAAAAACTAGGCGCGAATTCATCGCGCCTAGTTTCTCCAACTACCGATAAGTTGATGCCTCTTAAAGTGCGGTCATTTTTTCTTACATTTTGTCATCTTTTTCATGCTTGTTTTTACAAAACTCCCGCCAACTCAAAAAAGGCACGATAAGCCTCTGCTTTTTTCTCCAAACTCAAAGGATAAGCACGCGATGTAGATGGCACGCGATATAATTTCAGCGCTCGCCCGGCAAAAGGAAAGTCAATAAACTCATTGGTTTTCGGCTCTTTCAGCTTTTCCGGCAGCAAACTAAACAAGGCTTCCGTGGCTTTACCGCCAGTGGTAAAAATCCATGTACAGTGCGGAAGTTGTTGCAAAATATTCGCCAGCGGAACCGGCTCCACAATTTTTAAAAATTTATCCGATGCATTGCCTTGCTCACGGATAGCTTTCCATACCGTCGGGCAAGAAGCAATCCCTCGTTCCATTAAAAATGCCTTAATTCGCTCCGCATCAAAGCGCTTTTCGCCTTTGACTTGAAAATAGGTTTTATCGTTGAAAAAGACCAAACCATAAATTCGCCACATATCATTTTGAAAATTGGGATAATGAAATTCCATACAACGCTTTTCAGGTGTCGGCGGAAAAGTTCCCATCATCATCACCGTCGCCTGCGGCGGCAATACCGGCGGAAACGGGTGTGTTTCAATTAGCTGTTCTGACATAAAAGATCCTTTTATGAGTTAACCTCGGCATAGATTTTCGCTATTTTACTACAAACTGGTAAATAAATAAGTTTGCCATCTATGATCAAATAATTTCGCCTGCATAAAAGAACGGTCAATATTATATTGACCGTTATAGTAATAATTAGTGATTTCTGCGACTGAACGTTAATTTGGTAACTTCATAGGCAAAGAGTAATGCGCCTAAAATTAAGATCACATCGCCAATTGTTCGTAACCAACGTAGCGTTTCAAGGAAATCTTGTTGTAAGAAACCTTCACTACGAGCATACCACAAGCCTTCACTCACACTCGCCGAAACTTGATATAATCCGATAGGAAGTAAACTTAAAACAATCATTAAGACTAAACCAAAATTCAACGCCCAAAATCCGGTTTTCATTATTTTTTCATTGAATTGATAATCTGGTTTTAGATAACGCGCAACCAAGAATACAAAGCCAAGTGCTAAGAAACCATATACACCAAATAATGCCGCATGTGCGTGTACTGCTGTGGTATTCAATCCTTGCAAATAGAATAAAGAAATCGGCGGGTTAATTAAAAAGCCAAATACACCAGCACCAATCATATTCCAGAATGCTACTGCTACAAAGCACATCAATGGCCAACGTAAACGTTGCATCCATGGCGTTTTATGTTGGTAAGACCAATGTTCATAAGCCTCATGCCCTAATAAAACGAGAGGCACCACTTCTAAAGCAGAGAAAACTGCTCCAGCAGCTAATGCTGGCGTAGTGGTTCCGGAGAAATAGAAATGGTGCGCAGTACCCGGTACTCCACCAACCAAGAACAAACTTCCCGCAACTAATGAGGCAATCGTTGCACTATTGTAACTAACTAAACCAAGGTTATAGAAAATAAAGGCAAGCGCGCAAGTGGCAAAGACTTCAAAGAATCCTTCAACCCACAAATGAACAACCCACCAACGCCAATATTCCATCACTGTAATACTTGAATGCTCACCGTAAAATAGCCCAGGACCGTAGAACAAACCGACCCCAACAATTGAAGCAATAAAAATAGCCAATAAATTTTTATCTGTTTTTTGCTGGAAAGCGCCTCTGGTACAACGCAACATTAACCATAACCAAACCAACAAACCGACAAATAATAAGATCTGCCAAAAACGTCCCAAATCAAGATATTCATAACCTTGATGACCAAACCAGAAGTTAAACTCCGTCGGGATTTGGTGACTTAACGCAAAGAAGTTACCGGCAAAGGAACCAACGACAACAATAACCAACGCAACAAATAGGAAGTTTACCCCAGCTGCTTGGAATTTTGGATCTTTTCCGCCATTAATGACCGGTGCTAAGAAAAGACCGGCTGTTAAAAATCCGGTTGCAATCCAAAAGAGTGCGGTTTGAATATGCCAAGTACGAATTAAGGAATACGGGAATAGTTGTGAAATATCAATCCCATAGAATTTTTGTCCTTCTACCGTGTAATGGGCTAATACGCCTCCTAATGCTACTTGTACAATAAACAATGCTAAAGTTAAAAAGACATATTTACCGAGCGCTTTTTGTGATGCAGTTAAATTCAATTTTGATAAAGGATCTGTCGCTGGCCGCACTGGGACTTGTGCATTGTGATCACGTAAGAAAGAATAACCCCAAATCATCAACCCCACGCCAGCAATCAAACAGACAATAGAAATCAATGACCACATAATATTTTCTGTGGTTGGCACATTATTAATCAAAGGTTCATGAGGCCAGTTATTGGTATAAGTTGCATCAGCATCCGGACGGTTAGTTGACGCCACCCAAGCGGTCCAAAAAAAGAATTCCGTCAATTTTTGGCGCGCTTCAAGACTTGGTAATGTATTATCTTTCATCGCAAAAGACTCACGAGTCGAAAGCATCGAAGGATCATCGCCATATAATGTAACGTAATATTTCGCAGTTTCTTCAATCGCTTTTAAACGCGTATCGGAAAGCACCACTTTTCCCTCGGCATTAACTTGACTTTGATGACGATATTCGTTACGCAATAATGCTTGTAATGCCGCTTGATTTGCTTCATCTAATTGTGCATAAGGTTTACCGTAATTCACTTGTGCGCTCAAATCTAACCACGCCATTAACTCCCGATGTAACCAATCTGCGGTCCAATCGGGAGCTTGATAAGCACCATGCCCCAATAATGATCCCAACTCCATTCCACCCGTGGTTTGCCATGCGGTTTGACCGGCTAAAATATCCGCTTTGGTCATCACAGTTTCTCCGGATTTTGTCACATAGGCTTCCGGTACAGGCGGAGCTTGACGATAGACCTCAACCCCAAGATAACCTAATAAAGTAAATGTCAATGTAAGCACGATCAATAGCGTTGCCCACAGTTTTTTATATCTTCCCATTTGCATTGCTCCTATAGCAGAACTCGGTAACGTGTTGATAACACTATGAATACCAATCCTGATAATAAATAAAAACACCCATGTATTTAGTGCAATAAAATACCCTAGTATTTTACTCAACTAAATACCTGAGCAATTATATCAACTATTAATTTATTTAAGGATACTCAAAACTAAGTAAGTTAGATGAGTGGCAAAAAGCCTTTATTGAAAGAACCTACAAAGATAAAAAATGAATAAAAACAAGAATAGATTTAATGGGTTAGATAATTTTTAAGTGTACACAATAAAAGTGCGGTCATTTTTTCGAATGTTTATCCAAGGGATAAAATCAGCGAAAATTCGACCACACTTTTTTCGAGAGATAGTTTATCTGCAACTTATTTTTTCAATCCTAACAAAGAAAAACCGCCTGTTTTCTCCGTAAAACCGTTTTTCACCAAATACATTTGCAACAACCCTAGGGCTTCTAATTGGCTTGCCTGTTTTAAACCGCCCACATCGACTGCATTTAAATTAGCCCCCTCCAACGCTTGCAATAATTGTTGTTTAGCTGGCGCATGATCGCCTGCAATCAGCACCGTTGGCAGATCGCGTTCACCAACCATTTTGTTATTCAACATAAATGCCGAGGTGGTATTAAAGGCTTTTAACACAAAAGATTGTGGCAATTTTTGTTGCAACAATTGAGTTGCCGATTGTCCCGGCGGCACGATAAGTTCCTCTAAGGTGGCAAAATTAACCGGATTTGAAATATCAATGACAATTTTATTCGCCAATTTTTCTTGATGAGCGCGGACAAATTCCTCGTGTGCCGCATAAGGAATTGCCAAAATCACGATTTCCGCTAATGGCACATCCACTTCTCGCCCCACAAGTTCCACGTGATTACCGGCGTCTTGCAAATGCGCTTGGATGGCTTTTGCCATATTACCTTGACCAATAATTGAAATTTTCATATTTATTCCTTGATAATGCACTTAAGTTTAAAAATAAACTGCATTCCTTAGTATAAAAAATTATTTCGCTTGTGCAATTAAACTTTTGGTTAATGAGATCACCTGTTGAATTTCCTCCGGGCTAAGTTTGCCTTCTTTCACAAATTTTACCTTTCCATGACTATCCAACACGACAATTAAACTTTCTTTTTCTTTCAAATCCCATGCATTTTTGACCGCACTTTGTTGATCTAAAATCACTTGGCTATGCATATTTTCTTTTTTACCGCGCTCTACACTGCTTTTCACAAACGCACTTGTACCAATAATTGCATCATCTGCATTGACGATCGTCGTCGTTTGATATTTTGTTGCATCAAAACCTTGGGCTTTAATTGCTTCTATCAAAGCTTCATTTTTCTCTTTGACCTTACCGCGACCGGCGATATGTTGCAAAATACGCACTTTTCCGCTCAATGCCGCAGATTGCCAAGCATGATAAGCCACCTCTTTGCCATTTACCGTCAGCTCACCCTCATCCGCTACAGTTACTGGCGCTAATGAAGCATTAAGTTGAATATTGTGTGCGGCTGCATGAAGGGTAAAAAGTGCGGTGCAAAATCCGCATAAAATGGCATATTTCTTCATTTGTTAAATTTCCGTATAAAAAATGTTATTTTATTGTACTCCAAATTATCCCCTATACCAATGAAAAATCAGATCTTTTTGGTCGGATCAGATTTTTTTGTTATACTCTTTCGCCCACCAACATTCGGTTATTTTAAGAGGAAAAAATGGAAAGTATACCTAACTGCCCACATTGTCACAGTGAATATACCTATCATGACGGCGTGCAATTTGTCTGTCCCAATTGTGCTTATGAATGGTCGCCACAAGATGTGGTTGAAAATGAAGAAAAAACGGTAAAAGACAGCAATGGCAATGTCTTGCAAGACGGTGATTCGGTGATTTTAATTAAAGATCTCAAAGTCAAAGGCTCCTCTATCGTCTTGAAAAAAGGCACAAAAGCGAAAAATATTCGTTTAGTCGAAGGCGATCACGACGTGGATTGCAAAATTGACGGTCAAAGTTTTTCCTTGAAATCGGAATTTTTGAAAAAAGCTTAAATGAACGTAAAAACGGACGCACTGTCCGTTTTTTTTTATGCGGCTGATACCGTTTTTAAACGCTTACCAATCTGCGAGAAAAAACGCTCAATTGACTCTGCTCGATATGCCAACACCCGAATAAATAACCCGCCAGCATTCAACTGGGAAATACCAATTTCCAGCGACTCATTGTCGGCATAATCTTGTTGCAATTCACTGACCAACGCTTTGATTTGTGCATACTCCAGCCTTAAATCCATATAAACCAAGGAGCCTTGATGGGAAAAATCTTCCATTTGGCTTAACGCGGTCAATGCCATGGTTTCCGGTTGCCAATAAATTCGATCTGATAATAACGGGCGGCATTGATGAGTAATGCGCAAATAAGAGGAAAAATAACGAAATGCAAATCGTTCCCCATTTAATACGCGACCAATCGCCACGATTTCTCCGTAAATCAGCCGGCTTTGCATTGCCATTTCAATTTCAGTGGTTTGCTGCAATGCGCTGTCTTTGTGCAACACCAAGGGGTGTGGCAAATAAAAGAGCGCGCTATTTTCCGCTAACGTAATTTTCGTCTGTTGTTTGGCGACATCCATGGCATTCATCGCTTGCACACGCGTAAAAGCCTGCGTGGTTAACGAAAGTGCGGTATTTTTTGCCAACGAAATGTCCACTTCAATCTCATCGCCACCCAACAAGCCCGGCGATGAACTCATTTGCATAGTATGCAATTCATGCGCCCAAGCCTCTGACTTAGGCGGCAACGTCATCAACTTAAAGGGAGGCGAGACAAAATAGCGATCTAATTGCGTTTTACCTTGCGCGTTGCATTTTGTGGATAAAATCAATTGGGTTTTCATGCATTAACGCACCAAATTTTGTGGATCCGGCATTTGCTTGAGTAATGCATATTTTTCAATCCAACCAATTACGCTGTCCAAATTTTCTTTTTTCATCAAATTGGTAAATACAAAAGGTTGACCTTGACGCATACGCCGCGCATCGCGTTCCATCACACTTAAATCTGCACCGACAAACGGGGCTAAATCGGTTTTATTGATCACCAATAAATCCGAACGCGTAATACCCGGTCCGCCTTTGCGCGGAATTTTTTCCCCTTGCGCCACGTCGATCACAAAAATCGTCACATCCGCTAAATCCGGGCTAAAGGTTGCCGATAAATTATCGCCACCAGATTCAATAAAAATAATTTCCACGTCCGGAAAACGCGCCACCATTTCATCCACCGCTTCTAAATTCATGGAAGCATCTTCACGGATAGCAGTATGTGGACAACCGCCCGTTTCTACGCCCATAATGCGTTCCGCCGGCAATAGACTATTTTTGGTTAAAAACTCCGCATCTTCTTGGGTATAAATATCGTTAGTAATCACCGCAACGCTATATTTCTCTGCCATTTCGCGCGTGAGTTTTTCTATTAATGCGGTTTTTCCCGCTCCGACAGGACCCGCAACCCCGATTTTAATATAATTACGCATGGATTTTTCCTTAAAAAAACATCAAAAAATGACCGCACTTTTTGCCTAGGACATATAAAGCCGGCTGTATAATTGTTCATGTTGCATGGCGCGCAAATCACTTGCTAAAGTCGCCGCCCCCAAACGCGTCAGATCCGGTTGCAGACTTTGCGCCACCGCCTCGGCAATCGGTTGGCGCAAGCTAAATAAAATATCTTGCCCATCCATTTGGCTAAGTGGGATCAATTTTACCCCGTTTGTCACCACGCCTACTGCCGCATTGTAATAAAAAGCATACAAGGTTTCGGGCTTATCCAATTTCATCGCTTGCGCGACCATCGCGAAAACCACCGGAAAATAACCCTGACAATGTTTTTCTGCAATTGCCTGTTGAAATTGCGCAAGCAGCGGATGCGACTCATAACGAATAAAAATTTTCAGCAGCCGCACACCTAATTTGTAACTTCCCTCGCGACTTTCACGTGCAATTTTCATTGCTGCCAATTCCTGATCCAAGGTGATCAACGCCGCCAAATCCTGTTGTGCCATCAAATCAAACGCCAAAGACAAATAGGCGCCATCATTGTAAATCCAATTTTGCCGCAATTGCGTGTTCACATATTCTGCCAAACTCGCTTTACTGTTGACTTTACGTCTCTGCACAAAGGTTTCCAAGCCATTGGAATGGTTAAATCCGCCGATAGGCAACGTTGGATCGACCAAATGCAACAAAGCGCCCAAATTCTGTAATGGAGAGGTTAATGCGAATGCCAATTTCCATCTCCGTGATGATGTAGCCCTGAATGAGAATGCCCTTGCGCTGAATTCGCGCGCAACGCTTGGCTTAAACGACGCTGCGCCTGTTTTGGGGCAAATCCAGCGGCGTGCAGCCATTCAAACATTGGTTTATCATAAGGCAATAGTAATTCATCGCCATCTAAAAACAGCGGAGAATGCTTATTGCCGATTTCATAACAACACCGCGCCATTTCCGGCAAGGTTTGAGGTGACAAAACAATCACATCAGAGGGCAAAATTTCAATGGCTAACACCAAATCTGCGCTGATAAAGACCACATCATCATGCTTTAAACGCTGCCCTTCTTTTAACAAACGAAACGCGACTTCACGCCCACCAAGGCTAGTTTTGCGTAAAATATTGCGCTCACTTTCATACCATTGTAATGGCACATAATCTATCCTTTGCGCCGCAATTTTGCCCTCAGCACGAAGTGCGGTCAAATTTCCGATAATTTCTTCCATAATAGGAAGGATTGGGTTAAGAATTTGCATATTTCTATTATTCAACTTATTAAAATCCGAGGCTAACAAATTAGCCTCGGCAAAACAGAATTTCCCCTTTAGGGTATTCTAACCATGGGGATTTTATTCCTGCACATGAATCTGCCTAGAACAGAAAATATCGTTGCGTCAATGGTAATTTTTTCGCCGGTTCGCAGGTAATATGTTCACCGTCCACACGGACTTCATAACGCTCTGGATCCACGGTAATTTCCGGCGTAGCGTTATTTAAGATCAAATCTTTTTTGCCCACATGACGACAACCATGTACCGCCAAAGTTTCTTTGCTTAAACCATATTGCTGACGAATATCCGCGTCAAATGCCGATTTTGAGACAAAAATGACCGCACTTTTACTGTTCGCTTGCCCTTGTGCCGCAAACATTGGACGATAAAAAACCGGTTGCGGAGTCGGAATTGAGGCATTCGGATCCCCCATTTTGGCATAACTGATCATGCCCTTTTTCAAAATACATTCCGGTTTTACGCCAAAAAACATCGGTTTCCATAACACAATATCGGCAAGTTTACCCACTTCCAATGATCCCACATAATCGCTGATACCATGGGCGATTGCCGGGTTAATGGTATATTTGGCGATATAGCGTTTGATACGGAAATTATCAGAATGCGGATCTTCGGCTAATGCACCACGTTGCGCTTTCATTTTGTCAGCGGTTTGCCATGTTCGGGTCACCACTTCCCCCACGCGTCCCATCGCTTGTGAATCAGAACTCATAATGGAAAAAACACCCATATCATGTAAAATATCTTCTGCAGCAATGGTTTCCGGACGAATGCGACTATCAGCAAACGCTACATCTTCTGGCACACGTTTGTCTAAATGGTGACAAACCATCAACATATCCAAATGTTCGTCAATCGTGTTCACGGTAAACGGACGTGTCGGATTCGTGGATGCCGGCAAAACATTCGGATACATTGCCGCTTTGATAATGTCCGGTGCATGACCACCGCCGGCACCTTCGGTGTGAAACGTATGGATTACGCGACCGTTAATTGCTTGCATAGTATCTTCCAAAAAACCACTTTCGTTTAAAGTGTCCGTATGGATCGCTACCTGAATATCCATTTCATCTGCTACCGTTAACGCCGCATCAATCACCGCAGGCGTTGCGCCCCAGTCTTCATGAATTTTTAACCCTAATGCGCCGGCATAAATTTGCTCACGCAAAGGCTCCAACGTAGAGCTGTTGCCTTTGCCGAAAAAACCAACGTTTACCGGTAAGGCTTCCGCCGCTTGCATCATGCGTGCAATATTCCACGCACCAGGTGTACAAGTGGTCGCGTGTGTACCATCCGCCGGTCCAGTTCCGCCGCCGATTAAGGTCGTAATCCCATTTTCAATAGCGTGTTGTGCTTGTTGCGGACAAATAAAATGAATATGTGTATCAATGCCGCCGGCAGTAGCGATCAAATGCGCTCCATTATGTACTTCTGTGGACGCACCAATGATCATATTGGGCGTCACATTATCCATCGTATCCGGATTTCCCGCCTGTCCAATACCAACAATTCGTCCGTCACGAATGCCAATATCGGCTTTAATAATACCCAATTTGGCATCAATGATCAGCACGTTGGTAATCGCCAAATCCAACACATTAGGGTTATCGCGCGTTGCGGTTGCTGATTGTGCCATACCATCGCGCACAGATTTTCCGCCGCCAAATTTACATTCGTCCCCTTTGGTTAGTAAATCCTTCTCAACTGTCGCCCAAAGATCCGTATCGCCTAAACGCACTTTATCGCCGACGGTCGGTCCGAAAGTCGCCACATATTGACGACGTGAAACGGTTAATGTCATTCTTTTTTCTCCACTTTTCCGTCAACTGCGTTATGAAAACCGTAAATGGCGCGTTGTCCGCCAAATGCGACCAATTCCACCGACTTTGCCTCGCCCGGTTCAAAGCGTACTGCATTGCCGGAAGGAACATTTAAACGCATTCCGTATGCTAAAGTGCGGTCAAATTTTAACGCATTATTAGTTTCGTAAAAATGGTAATGCGAACCGACTTGAATCGGACGATCACCTTGATTAACCACATCAAGGCATACCGTTTTACGATATTGATTGATTTCAATATCGCCCTCTGCCAATTGATATTCGCCTGGGATCATTGTTGTATTCCTTTTCTTATTGAGGACGCAAAACATCACACCCTACTATTTACACTATTCAATAATTGTAAGGTCGCTATACTTGGCGTCCGTTAAAATTAACGGATTGGATTATGTACCGTCACCAATTTCGTACCATCTGGAAAAGTCGCTTCAATTTGCACTTCGTGTACCATTTCCGCCACGCCCTCCATTACGTCATCAACGCCCAATAAGGTTGCTCCGTACTGCATTACTTCCGCCACACTCATTCCGTCTCTGGCTGCTTCTTGCAAATGGCTGGCAATATAGGCAACAGATTCGGGATAATTTAATTTTAACCCACGCGCCTTACGTTTTGCTGCTAATTCGCCGGCAAGAAACAGCATTAATTTTTCTTGCTCTCTTGATGTTAAATGCACTTTTAATCCTTGCTTATTTGAAATTGAAGACCCAATGGCTTGCCAAGCATCTCAGCAAGCCTCTGGGTTTGCATTATACACTTAAATATTGCTGAATTAACTCGGAAGTTAACTCATTCCCGCGTCCTTTTGCTACACAACTACCGCGCTCAATCAATACAAAATGATCGGCAAGGGTTTTGATCAAATGCAATTTTTGTTCCACAATCAACACCGTCAATCCCCACTCTTGGTTTAACTGCCGAATGACTTGTGTAATATCATCCACAATATTAGGCTGAATCCCTTCCGTCGGTTCATCTAAAATCAATAAACTCGGGTTCATCACCAAAGCTCGTCCAATTGCTAATTGTTGCTGTTGACCGCCGGATAAATCGCCACCTCGACGCTGCTTCATTTTATACAACACTGGGAAAAGTTCATAGATCAAGTCTGGCACTTTATCACGTTTCGTTTTGCTGCGTTGGTTATGCACCGGCAAACCGATACGCAAATTATCCTCTACACTCAATAATGGAAAAATTTGTCGTCCTTGCGGTACATAAGCAATGCCATGATAAGGGCGTTTTTCCGGTTTGATTCGCAATAGATCAACCTCTCCGTAACGCAGTACTTCAGCGCGAATAGACACTTGCCCCATAATAGATTTCAGTAAAGTAGTTTTACCCACACCATTGCGTCCGATAATACAAGTACATTCGCCCTCCGGCACTTGAAAACTAATATCGCGCAAAATATGGCTTTGCCCGTAAAATTGATTTAATTTTTCAACCGTTAACATCCTTCCTCCTAATGACCGCCGCCCAAATAAACTTCAATCACTTGAGGGTTATTTTGCACCTCACTTAATGACCCCTCGGCTAAAATATGCCCTTGGTGCAACACTGTTACCTTGCGCGCTATCTGACGGACAAATTCCATATCATGTTCCACCACTACAATCGCTTGTTCACCGGCAAGTTCGGTTAATAATTCCGCGGTTCGTTCAATTTCACCATGCGTCATTCCCGTCACCGGCTCATCAATTAAGAGTAATTGCGGTTTCTGCATTAATAGCATCCCGATTTCCAACCATTGTTTTTGCCCATGTGACAAAACGCCGGCAAGATCATCACGAGTATGTGCCAATCCGATAATCTGTAACACATTGTGCAGAAAATCATTTTGCTCACCATTTAATTTACGCCATTTGCCGAAATAAGACGCAAACACACTTTTACTGCCATGAATGGCTAAAGATAAATTGTCGTACACACTTAAAGATTCAAACAATGTCGGTTTTTGAAATTTCCGCCCAATGCCGGCGCACACAATTTCTGCTTCGCTCATCTGCAATAAATTTAAATGCTGCCCCAAATACACTGAACCTTCATCTGGACGGGTTTTGCCGGTGATAATATCCATCATCGTGGTTTTCCCCGCGCCATTCGGCCCAATAATGCAGCGCAGTTCGCCTTTATCAATGGTTAAATTTAAATCATTAATGGCTTTAAACCCATCAAAACTGACTGATACCGCGTTCATATATAAAATCACATCTTTGCTGATATTTTTATTGGCAAAACGCTTATCGGCTACCCTCGGCTTAAATTGTGAAGCTAATTTTTGTTCAAATTTCATACCGCACTTTCCTTCTTATTTAGGGAATAATGACGACGTTGCCAATTTATGCCGGCAAGCCCTTGTTTTAAGAAAATAGTGACCAGAATAAACAAAGCACCTAAGAAAAATAGCCAAATTTCCGGAAATGCTACTGTTAACAAACTCTTGGTATAGTTCACTGCAAACGCACCAATAATTGCGCCATATAAGGTCGCTCGCCCACCAAGTGCCACCCAAATAATGATCTCAATAGAATTGATAGGATCAAATTCACTCGGGTTAATAATCCCAACTTGCGGCACATATAAAGCACCGGCAATTCCAGCGAGCATGGCGGATAAAACAAAAATAGCTAATTTGATATTTTCCACTTTAAAACCGACAAAACGTGTACGCATTTCAGCATCGCGCACTGCAATCACCGCTTTTCCCAAACGCGAATGCATAATACTGCGTAAAAAAGCATAAGCTACAAATACCGCAATAGCACTTAAAACAAATAATGCCACACGTACGTTATCAGATTGCAAAGAAAAACCGAACAGCGCTTTAAAATCCGTTAACCCATTGTTGCCACCAAAGCCCATTTCGTTGCGATAAAAAGTTAACGATAATGCAAAAGTCATAGCTTGCGTAATAATCGACAAATAAACGCCAGAAACTCTAGAACGAAAACAAAACCAACCGAAAATAAAGGCAAGTAATCCCGGCACAAACCATGGCATCAACAGCATCCACCACACAGAATCACTGCCTTGCCAAAACCAAGGTAGGCTATCCCAGTTGAGAAATACCATAAAATCCGGCAATGCAGCGTTACCATAACTGCCTTGCTCACCAATTTCACGAGTTAAATACATTCCCATTGCATAACCGCCCAAAGCAAAAAATGCCCCATGTCCTAAGCTTAAAATACCTAAATATCCCCAACACAAATCAATGGCAAGTGCTAATAAGGCATAGCATAAATATTTACCTAACAGCGTCACGCTGTAAGTCGAAATATGCAACACATTGTCTTGCGGGATCACTAAATTGCCCAAAGGAACAATAATCAGCAACCCGACCAAAAACAGCAACGTACATTTTCCTAGCATCGGTTCTTGGCGAAAAAACCGTAAGATGACCGAATTCATCATTCTACCGCCCTCCCTTTTTGTGGAAATAATCCTCTTGGATATTTTTGAATAAACATAATAATCAACACCAATACCAACGCTTTAGCCAATACCGCACCGAATGTCGGCTCAAGGAATTTATTTAAAATGCCCAAACCAAATCCGGAAAACAAGGTTCCCCATAAATTGCCAACGCCACCGGTCACCACCACCATAAAAGAATCCACAATATATTGTTGCCCCAAGTTTGGTCCAACGTTCGTCAACTGGGAAAGCGCCACACCCGCAACCCCGGCAATGCCCGATCCTAAACCAAAGGTCAACATATCCACTTTCTGATCATTGATCCCCATGGCACGCGCCATATACCGGTTTTGCGATACCGCCCCGACTTCCAGTCCTAAGCGAGAACGTTTCATTAAAACCCACAATGCAAAGAAACACAGTAAACAAAAGATGAAAATAGAGACACGGTTTAAGGTGATTGATAATCCCGGCATTATCACCCATTCGCCACTCATAAATTCTGGTGTTTGCACTAAACGGTTAAGCGGTGAAAAAATCGAACGTACTGCCTGTTGCAAAATTAAGCTGACGCCAAAAGTTGCCAATAAGGTTTCTAGCGGTCTGCCATACAGATGACGAACCACACCGCGCTCAATCAATATCCCAATCAACGCCGACACTAAAAATGCCGCCGGTAATGCCACAAACAATGAAGCAGTTAAATGATTTGGCATTAATTGCTGCACCACATACGTTGTATAAGCGCCAATCATCATTAACTCGCCATGCGCCATATTGATCACGCCCATCACACCAAAAGTAATCGCCAAGCCAATTGCGGTTAAAATCAAAACAGATCCCAAACTTAGCCCATAACTTAAGGTTTGTACGCCATCAATAAGCGATAACTTGGTTTTTATATCGCCAATTGCAGCCTCTGCTTTTGCCTGCAAGGCTTCAGAAGGCGCATGCGCAAGATAATTCTGTAATAAGGTCACATCTTCCGCTAACGCAGATTTCTGCAAGATCTCAATTGCCGCCAAATGACGCGTTACATCCGCCGATGTTAAATCCGCACGCGCCACATAAAGCTGCATCAATTGATTGATCGACGGATCCTTTTCATTCACCATCACCTGTTTCACCAACGCAACCGCAGCACTGTCGTTTTTCGCTAATAATTGTTGAATAGCTTGCAAACGTTCCTCTTTGCTGCCTTGCGTCAATTTCAATTGAGCAAAATACCCGTTTAGCCAAGTGCGAATGGCATTATTAATGATAACTTTTTGTACAGCGGCTGGCTTTTCCGCTAGCAACGAATCCTCCCCAACCCGTTGATAACGACGCTGGTTATTTTCTGTTTTCTCGACATACAAGAGACGTCCATCGGAAAACAAATTTCCGTTTAAAAGTGCGGTCAAAATAAACGAAGATTGCACATGATTTGATTGTGCAATATCTTCTACCGCCTGACGTTTTTGCCGAAAATCTTTACCGCTTAACATTTCAATTGATTGCGATAAAACTGGTTGATTTTTGACCGCACTGTCTGCCGTTTCTGCCCAAGATAAAGCGGGGAATAACAAACAAAAGCACAGCCAAAAAGGCAATAAATAGCGCTGACTCACGCAAGAAGCTAGCCTAAACATTTTACTTTCCCTATGTTCTGAAATCTCCGGAACCGAACGGTCCCGGAAAAGGATTATTTAGTGGTACAAACCTTAGCCACTTTATCAAATGCACCGCATTGCACTGTTTCTGACCAATCAGCGACAAGATTTTTAGATTCCGGCAATAATGGAGACCATGCTTCGCCATCCACTAAATCCGTTTGTTCCACAATAACAAATTGTCCATCATCTTGAATTTCGCCAATTAATACCGGTTTGGAAATATCATGGCTCGGCAACATTTTCGCCATTCCACCGCTTAAGTTAGGCACTTCGACACCAATCAACGCCTTTTGCACGGCCTCTGAATCCGTTGTACCGGCTTTTTCCACCGCTTTCACCCACATATTAAACCCAATATAAGTTGCCTCCATTGGATCATTGGTTACCGCTTTCTCATCTTTTTTATAGCGTTTCCAAGATTGAATAAAAGTCTCATTTTCTGGGGTGGAAACACTTTGGAAATAGTTCCATGCAGCTAAATGTCCCACTAGCGGTTTAGTATCAATACCGGATAATTCTTGTTCACCCACAGAAAAAGCAATCACCGGCACTTGCTCTGGCGTCACATTTTGGTTCGCCAATTCTTTGTAAAATGGCACGTTAGCATCACCATTAATGGTTGAAATAACAGCTGTTTTCTTACCTTCTGCGGAAAATTTCTTCACATCAGAAACAATGGATTGCCAATCAGAGAAACTAAATGGCGTGTAATTCACCATAATGTCTTTTTTATCTATTCCTTTCGTTTGCAAATAGGCTTCCAATAATTTATTGGTGGTTCTTGGATAAACATAATCCGTGCCAAGCAAAGCAAAACGTTGAATACCTTGTGCTAATAAATAATCTACCGCGGGAATGGCTTGTTGATTTGGTGTGGCGCCGGTATAGAAAATATTTTTTGAAGATTCTTGCCCTTCCCATTGCACCGGATAAAACAAAATGCCATTTAATTCTTCGTACACCGGCAAAACGGATTTACGTGAAACCGAAGTCCAACCGCCAAAGGTCACTGCCACTTTATCTTTTGCCAACAGTTCACGTGCTTTCTCGGCAAATAAAGGCCAGTTTGACGCAGGATCAACAACAACAGGCTCTAATTTTTTGCCTAACACACCGCCTTTTTGGTTTTGTTCATCAATTAACATCAATACCGTATCTTTCAAAGCAGATTCCGAAATCGCCATGCTGCCGGATAAAGAATGCAACACGCCTACTTTAATTGTATCTTCGGCTGCCATCGAAAAACTACTGACACCAAAAGCAAGTAGCGACGAACATAAAAGGGTTTTTACAAGATGTTTTTTCATAAGACGCTCTCCAATAAAATAGAATAAAAATCAGCTAAATCACTCACTACAGTAGCGAGCCTGAATTTATATTATGATCTTATTTAACATAGATCAACATTTTTTAGATAAAATCTATTAAAAATATAAATTTTAAATATAATAACTAATAATTTTGTAAATTAAGTGAAATAAACATAATTTAAAAATAGGTAAAAAAATTTCAGTCATTCACTGAAATTCCTATAAAATAAAATTATCTGTTTGATTTAAATAGAATTTATTGAAGTTATCAGAAATGAAATCGAAGAGATAACATGGTGAAAATCAAGCATTTTTCAGCAGCAAACAATCGTCCGCCAACGCTTGAACAAATCCTTGATCATGAGATGCAATCAACATCGGCAAGGCAAGGGAACGTAAAAGTGCGGTCAATTTTTCGATATTTTTTTGTGCTAAATTGTTGGTCGGCTCGTCTAATAACAGCACTTTCGGACGCATCACCAAAACGCCAGCGAGCGCAACAAAATTTTTTTCACCGCCGGAAAGCCAATTTACCGAACGATCCTTTAAATGCGCAATGTCTAATTGTTCCAACTGTGTCAAGGCTTGTTTATACGCACACTCTCGCGAGATACCCAAATTAAGCAACCCAAAAGCAACGTCATCTAGTACTGTCGGTCCGAATAATTGATCTTCTGCTTGCTGAAAACAAATACCCACTTGCGCGCCGCGAATGGACTGAAATTCTTTTTCTTGCCGACAACATTGCCCAAACCAGTGAATTTCACCTTGAGAAATCGGCACAAAACCCAGCAAACTATGCAATAACGTAGATTTTCCTGCGCCAATGTCGCCCTGTAAAAATAAACGTTGTTGTGGTTGCAAACGAAAACTTACACCTTGGATGATGGGCTGGTGATGTAGATGAATATGTAAATTATGAACCGCTAATACCATATTATTCTCTTGCCGCGCACCTTAGTCCGCGCGAAATCCTCTTGCTTTAAGCGCCATTTGCGCTTTTTCCGTTTTCGTTAATGCTTTGATTAATAACAATGTAACTTGCTGCGTGATTACATACAACGTACGACGATGACAACGGTGACGATAACCACGCGCGCGCATTGCGATACTCATTTTGCGCTGGGTTTCGGATAACAGCGCAATATAGCGCACAGTTAGCACGAATAAAGAAATCAATTTTTTCGGTAAAGGCAACCGGCTCACTGCTTGCACCAAAATCGTATCGGAAATATCCATCAACAACAACTGGATCAAACACAGCAATAAATGCATTTTTAAGCTAATCAGCAAAGCGGTGTGTATGCCTTGCGGGTTTGGCTGCCACCCTTGTGGAGTGAGTTGCCAGCTTAAGGTTAACCAAATCAAGGCAATAAAAACATAAAGCGCAAAAAACCGCTTAGCATAAGGCAACATTGCGTTGCCACGCCAACATAACCACGCCCATAAGGCTAAAAAACAAATCGCATTCAGCCAACTTAAAAGCCAAACTTGTGCCAAGGTACTGATAAGTAATCCGGCGATAAATAAAGCGATTAAGCGAAAGTGCGGTGGAAAAAAGATCAATTTCATTCGGAATAATCCACCGGGCGTAACGCGAGAGGATACATTTTTGCCAGCATCAATAAAATACTGCTACTGATTAAGCTATCAATCAACAACACCGGCAAATGGGTGACAAATAATAATCCAATCAGATCATAATAGTTTTTGCCACCGTCCAAGGCTAACGCAGCAGATGCTATCAACGCCGCCCCTAATACGCCGATCGCGCCGGCACAAAAGCCGATAATGCCTAATTTAGGAGAAGAATGTTGAAAAACAAAAGTACGGAAAAGATAATGCACCACAATTGCCGGCAACGCCATAATGCACAAATTAACGCCTAATACTGCAAAACCGCCGAAGGAAAAAAATAGCACTTGTAGCACTAAAGCGATCAAAAACGCCGGAAATACTGTCCAACCCAGAAATAGCCCGGCAAGTCCATTGAGGATCAGATGTACGCTGCCAATCCCAATAGGAACGTGAATGGTACCAGCGACAAAAAAAGCAGCAGAAAATAGCGCAGTTAAAGGTAATTTCTCATGGCTTAATTGGCGCAGTCCAATCGCCGTCCCTACAATCGCCAACCCCACGCCACTTAATAGCACGGGAAGATGTAACACGCCTTCAGATAAATGCATAATATCGCCCTTTTATTCACTTATGTTATTTAGACTGCCGACGGGATTGCCACCATGCCCATAACCCCAAAAAGCCGACAATATAACCGATGCCACCCAAAATATCTCGAAAATAAATTTTATCTTGCAATTTCGCAATATCCGCCCGCACCAGCATTAACTCATCGCTAGCATTCGACGCTAAACTGGAAGTCTCATTAGCCGCTTGAGGTATCACATTTGCCGCATACGCCACTGCTTTATGCCCCTCCATCGCTTCAATTTCAACCCGATAAATGCCTTCGCCTTGCAACGGAAAATGAAACTCACCCTGTTTATCCGTTTGCCCTTCGGTAACGATGTTCGTTTTATCTTGTTGATACACCGCCACATAGGTTTCCGTCGCCGGTGACAAATCGGAATAATATGCCTTACCGCTAATCTCTTTTCCGTCATATTGCGCAAATAAATAAAGACTGTGCGCCCACAGGGATTGACTACTAAATAAAACAAAAAGTGCGGTTAAAATTTTAAGAATTTTCATTATTTTGCATCAAAAGTTAATAAATATTCAATACTACGTTCCGTGTAATCTGGGTTATCCGTGCCGGTTTCCGTAAACTCCGCCCACACTCGATTATCACCGGCTTTCACATCAAAATGTGCAATACCTTTTTCATCTGTTAACACAAAAGGTTGATCTTCGCCACTGCCCACCTTGATATTAGCAACGGGTTTCCCTTGGTATAAAACCAAAATTGCTAATTTCTCGCCGGCTTTTGCCACTGCTTGCGGCACCAATTCATATTCTTGTTGATGCGCCTGCAAGGCTGCATCATTCCATTGCAAAATACGTTTCCCGACTTTCATGGCATTCATACTTAACACCGCATCCGGTGCTTGTTTTTTGCTTTTTTCTACATATTTGCCGTTTGGTAATTTCGACCAAATCCCATTATCAAATTGCATAAATACCAAAGCAGCGTCCGGCGCAGAAAAGTGCGCTTCGCCTGCTTGCATTTGCCATTTCGCTTCATGCATTTTTCCTTGTAAATCCAACCAGCTTACTGCTTTTAATTTCTTTTGCGGATAACTTTCCGTTTCCGTATGACCAAATTTCACAACATATTGTTGCGCATTATCTTTGACATTTTCTAGCCACACATTGTGTGCATAAGTTTGTGAACCCCAAAAAAGTGCGGTCAAAATTAACCAAGTTTTTTTCATTATTTTTTCCCTTTTATGATCAATTTTCGGTTATCATAAAGTATGAAGTAACTTCATAGTCAAGTAATTTTTAAAAGGATTGTCAATATGATGAAAATAGGTCAACTAGCAAAAACTATTGGGTGCAGTATTGAGGCAATTCGCTTTTATGAAAAACAAGGTTTATTGCCGAAAGCGGAAAGAACTGCCGGCAATTTTCGTATTTATAACGAACAGCACCTTAAACGTTTAGCCTTTATTTGTTACTGTCGCTCGTTGGATATTTCACTAAATGAAATCAAGCAGATTTTAGGCTTGGAAGATGCGGAGAAAGAACAAGCAGAAAAAATTAACAGTATCTTAGATCGACATATTAAACAAATCGCCAAACGTATTCATGAATTGGATCATTTACGAATGCAATTTATTGAATTAAAAGGAAAATGCAAAACGACGCAGCAAAATGAAAATTTGATGAAAACCTTACTTCATCACAGTCGCGGTCGCTTTGTACAAATCAAATAACGCCACACGAGAAATAGGATGAAAAGCGCGTTTAAAACGCGATTTCATCCAAGGTTTGAGCAAAACTTGGTACGAAAACTTGCATAAAATAGTCCATCTCCGGACTTTTCCATGTGTCTAATAACTGCTCAAGACGTTGTTTTGCTTGGGTAAATTCTTGGTTGCCATGCTCCAACTCAAATTTCGTTTTAATATAAGCACAGATAAGATCTGCTTGTTTCACAATATGTTGTTCTTCCAGCGAAAACTGTTGGCTATCAAGATAAGGGGCAAATTCCTGCTGCAATTCTTGTGGTAACAAGCTGATTAAATGCAACTCAGCAGCACTTTCAATTTGCTTATATACTTGCGTGATTTGCGGATTAAAATATTTAATCGGCGTCGGTAGATCACCGGTAAAAATTTCAGATGTGTCGTGATACATCGCAATGACCGCAATACGATCCGCATTTAGTTTGCCACCATAAAACTTATTTTTTATTATCGCCAAGGCTTGCGCCACAAAGGCGACTTGCAAACTGTGTTCAGCAAGATTTTCCGTTTCAATATTGCGCATCAACGACCAGCGTTGAATTAATTTCAAACGATCTAAACAAGCAAAAAAATGACTGGTTTCCATGATCTACCACATTAATTCGAAGCGTATTCTTCAATGTTCACCGGCAAAGTGATCATTTTACCCAAACGTTTAATCAATACATTGACCTTAACATTTGGTTTGGTATTGCTAATTAATTGCATCATTTGCGCCGGCGAAATGGCATCTACATCGCCAAATTTAACGATAATATCACCGGCTTGGATGCCCGCTTTTGCTGCCGGACTGCCCGGCATCACATTGGTGATCAACACACCTTTATCACGCCCTGCTTGCCCATTAGCAAATAAAATATCGCTTTGTACACCAAAATAACCGCGAATAACGCGCCCGTCACGAATAATTTTTTGCAAGACATCATTTGCTAAATCAATCGGAATGGCAAAATTCAACCCTTCAGCAATTTCATTAGCACTTTTACCGATACTCAACGTACTAATACCAACCAATTCGCCCAGCGAATTAATTAAAGCACCACCAGAATTTCCACGATTTATTGAGGCATCTGTTTGAATAAAATTCTGACGCCCAATAAAATCACCAACGGTATTACGTCCCAAGGCGCTAATAATCCCTTGCGAAACGCTTTGCCCTAAATTATACGGATTACCAATCGCCAGCACCACATCACCGACATGTGATTGACGTTTCGGATTTTGCGGAATAGTGGAAAGGTTATCGGCTTTGATTTTTAATACCGCAAGATCGGTTAAATTATCTGAACCAACCAATTGCGCCTCATACACTTTGCCGGTTTGTAACGCCACGACAATTTGATCCGCATTTTGAATGACGTGTTTATTGGTTAAAATATAACCGTCTTTTGACATAATCACGCCGGAACCTAAGTTATTGACTTGCAAACTATTATTAGAATTCGAAGCAAAGGCTTGATTATAAACATTTACTACCGCAGGTGATGCGACACGCACCGCATCACGATAAGAGGCTACTTCACCACCATCATTGCCTATTCCATCGCGCAAAAAAGGCAGCGCCAACAAAATCACCGCGGCAGTCGCCAATCCAATAAAGACGGATTGAATTATTTTTTTTAACATAACAACTCCCTTTATTTTTTTAGCTTATGCTTACGCTGATAAACCAATTTAACATCATCTCCAATTTGCATGGTATGACTTAATTTCCATAAAGGCGCATCAGCTAATTTGGTTAAATTTGAGAGATGGCATAATCCTCTTGCCTGATCACCCAATAATTTAGGCGCAATATAAACGATCAGTTCATCTACTAAATCCGCTTCGATCAAAGCACCAGCTAACGCTGCACCAGCCTCCACCCACAAGGTGTTAATTTGTCGTTGCCCCAATTCTTGCATTAATGCCAACAAATAGGCATGATTTAACTCGGTATTAAGTGAGATTTTCTCGCAAAATTCCGGAAAATCACGCGGGTTTTGATGATGAGCGCTGACTAACCAAACCGGTGACGGAATTTGAAAAAGCTGATGCGTTGGTAATACTTTATGCTGACGATCCATAATCACGCGCACCGGCTGGCGCAAAGAAGAAAGCGGATAATATTGTTGCACCGACGCCGGCAATTGTTCCCAGCGTACATTAAGGCGCGGATCATCTGCCACTACGGTTTGCGCAGTAGAAAGAATGGCGGAACTTGCCGCGCGTTCAACTTGCACATCACGCCGAGATGCTTCACCGGTAATCCATTTACTCTCACCACTTGCCATCGCGGTTCTTCCATCGATACTCATTCCCATTTTTAACCGTACAAAAGGTAAGCCGGTCCTCATCCGTTTTAGAAAACCTTGATTGAGCAACTCCGCTTTTTCTTGTAATAAACCGACCGCACTTTCAATTCCCGCCTCCGCCAACATCGCAAGCCCCTTGCCTGCTACTTGCGGATTAGGATCTTCCATTGCCGCCACGACACGTGCCACGCCAGCTTCAATTAGCCCTTTGGCACAAGGCGGTGTGCGCCCAAAATGGGAACAAGGTTCCAAAGTGACATAAGCTGTCGCACCTTTTGCTCGCTCTCCGGCTTCACGCATCGCCATCACTTCGGCGTGTGGTTCACCGGCTTTAAAATGAAAACCGCGCCCCACTACTTCCCCATTTTTTACCAATACGCACCCAACGGAAGGATTTGGCGTCGTGGTAAAACGCCCCAATGCGGCTAAATCCAACGCCATTTGCATAAATTGGCAATCCTGCTCGCTGAATTGATCATGCATAATTAATCCTTTAAATTCTCAATTTCTTTGGTAAACTCATTAATGTTATCAAAACTTAAATATACGGAAGCAAAACGAATATACGCCACTTTATCCAATTGTTTTAATTCATTCATCGCCAAACGCCCAACTAATTGACTGGAAACTTCGCGCTCACCGGTCGCTCTTAATTGATAAATAATATGGCTAATCGCTCGTTCCACATCGTCAAGGCTGACCGGACGTTTTTCTAAGGCGTGCTGAATACCTCGACGTAATTTATCTTCATCAAAAGGCTCGCGACTACCATCATTTTTAATGATTTTAGGCACGACTAATTCCGCCGTTTCAAAAGTAGTAAAACGCTCGTGGCATTTTTCACATTCACGACGACGACGCACTTGATAACCGTCGGAAACCAAACGACTGTCGATAACCTTCGTTTCCTCGGCGAAACAAAACGGGCAACGCATAAGCTAAATCCTAAACAAAATAATAAAATGATAACCCAATGAAACTCACCGCAGTTTAGCAAAATTTACATAAATTTACGATAGTTTTATAATGCACAAAAATGCTAATTAAATCTGAGTATTTTAGTAAGAAAAGATTGAATATTATCGCAATATTTCCTACTATAGCAGTCGGATATTAATTGATTTGGAGTACATAAATGAAAAAAGAATTAATTTGTTATAAAAAAATGCCGGTTTGGACAGCAAACAGCTTGCCGCAAATGTTCCAAGAAAAACACAATACCAAAGTCGGTACATGGGGAAAATTAACTGTATTAAAAGGGAAATTAAAATTTTATGAATTAACCGAAAACGGTGAGGTTATCGCCGAACATATTTTCACCGCATCACAAGAAACGCCATTTGTTGAACCGCAACAATGGCACAAAGTGGAAGCGTTAAGTGAAGATTTAGAATGCTATTTGGAGTTTTATTGTAGTAAAGAAGATTATTTCAGCAAAAAATACAATATGACACCAACTCATTCAGAAGTAAAAAGCGCGGTAGATATTGTTCCGACGGGAAAAGTGCTGGATTTAGGCTGCGGTCAAGGCAGAAACTCGCTCTTTTTAAGTTTGCTCGGACATGAGGTCACCTCTTGGGATCACAACGAAACCAGCCTTGCCTTTTTGCAAGAAACAGCAGCGAAAGAAAATCTAAAAATAAACACCGCACTTTATGATATTAATTCTGCCAATATCCAAGAAGATTACGATTTTATCGTTTCAACGGTCGTTTTCATGTTCCTTGATCGTCAAGCGGTACCGCAAATTATCTACAATATGCAACAACATACCAATAAAAATGGGTATAATTTGATCGTTGCCGCTATGAGTACCGAAGATGTTCCTTGTCCACTACCGTTTTCTTTCACCTTTAAAGAAAATGAACTAAAAGACTATTATCAAGGCTGGGAGCTGGTTAAATATAACGAAGAAATGGGCGAGTTACATAAAACCGATGAAAACGGCAATCGGATCAAAATGAAATTTGTCACCATGCTAGCGAAAAAAATCGCTTAATTTTCTCCCTTAAAAAATCGCGTGATGCTAAAGCGCGATTTTTATTTCACCACGGACACCGCCTTAATTTGCACATAAACCGACTGCCCTACCGTTAAATGTAAGTCATTGAAAGACCATTTGCTTAGGCTTGCCCAAATTTGTTGAGAAGATACGTCCAATTGCACATCCACGCGATCATCAAAAGCAAAAAGTGCGGTGATTTTTCCGCGTAAAATATTACGAATGCTGCTTTTCTCCGGCATGATCAAGGCTAAAGAAACATCGGAACTATGTACGCACACCCGCACCTTATCACCAATCGGCTGCGCCACTGCATTGACCCACAATAATTGTTCGCCGAGAGAAAGCGCGGTCATTTTGTACACAGGATGATGCAAATGAACCGGCAAAGACAACACCGCGCTTTGTTCATGTTCCGTTTTCCATGGAGAAAATAACGAATTTTGCCAAATCTTCTCCAAAACATCATAGGCTTTGACTTTTCCATCATCCAGCAACACCACACGTTCCGCCAAGCGCAACAACTCATCCAAACTATGTGTCACGTAAAGAATCGGAATTTCAATTTGTTGAGATAAAGTTTCCAAATAGCGCAACAACTCGCGTTTGCGTGGCACATCTAACGCCGACAGCGGTTCATCCATTAATAAAATATCCGGATCTGTCAATAAGGCTCGTCCAATCGCCACGCGCTGCTTTTCACCGCCGGATAAGGTGATCGGATAGCGCTTTAATAAATGTCCTATGCCAAGTAAATCAACAATATAATCAAACTCTTGCGTACTGACATTACGCATTCCGTAACGCAAATTGCCTTTGACATTGTAATGAGGAAACAAACGCGCTTCTTGAAACACATAGCCCGCCCGGCGCGCATGGGTTGGTACGCTTATTTTTCTCGCCACATCCACTAAAGTGCGGTCATTTAATCGAATAAATCCTTCATCCGGCGCAATTAAACCACTGACTAAATTAATCAGAGATGATTTCCCTGATCCTGAAAGCCCAAAAATCGCGGTAATGCCTTGATTGGGAATGTGCAAATCTGCCATCAACTCCATCTTCCCCAGCTGTTTTTTAACCTTAATTTCTAACATCCACGCGTCCTAATTTTTGTTGTGTCCGTTTTGCCAACCATTCGGAAAATAATAAAGAAATTAACGAAATCATAATGGCAATGAGACAAAGTCGCGCCGCGGCACTTTCCGCACCGGGCGTTTCGATAAAGGAATACATGGCAAGTGGAATGGTTTGTGTTACTTCCGGAATATTGGAAACAAACGTAATCGTCGAGCCGAATTCGCCTAAAGAGCGGGCAAAACCTAAAATCACCCCAGCTAAAATGCCGGGAAAAGAAAGTGGCAACACAACAGTGAAAAATACCCGCCATGGCGATGCGCCTAAGGTGGCTGCAGCTTGTTCTAACTTCACATCCACACTTTCTAACGCCAAGCGAATCGCCCGTACCACCAACGGAAACGCGACGATTGCCGAAGCCAGCGCCGCACCGTACCAACTAAATCCGAAACTAAAGTCAAACCATTGCAACAAATATTGACCGATAATCCCGTTCCGACCCATAGCGATTAATAATAAATATCCAATAACCACCGGCGGCAATACTAAAGGCAAATGGATAATTCCATTGAGGAAGGCTTTGCCGAAAAAATCTTTTTTCGCTAAAACCCATGCCACCAGCAACGCAAAAGGCAAACCGGCTAAAACCGAAACAATGCCCACTTTAACGCTTAAATAGACCGCACTTAGCTCCGCCGGCGATAAATGAAAATACCCAATCAATTCGTCAATCATTATCATTACATGATATTAAAGTTAAATTTTCTCTGTTTCCAACATTTGATCTGTACAAAAAACAAGATTATTTGATAGTAAACCCATTTTTGCGGAAAATTTCTTTTGCCGGCGCGGAGTGTAAATAATCAAAAAAATCTCTCGTTTCAGCACGCTCATGCCCTTTAACGATCGCTGCGGGATATTCTACTGGCATATGGGATTTTTCTGGGAAAACTGCAACAATTTTCACATTATCTGCGCTAATCATCGCATCCGTTTGATACACCACGCCCAATGGCACTTCACCTTTTTCTACCAACAATAACGCTTTGCGGACATTATCCGCACGCGCTAATTTTTTCTGTAAACTATCCCATTGATTTAAATAAGTAAAAGCGGCTTTTGCATAAATTCCTGCCGGCACGTACGCCGGATCGCCGACAGCTAAAAATGCACCATTTAAAGCAGATTGCCATTGATCATCCGTTAGATCTACCGACTCAATGTGGCTCTCTTTTGGCGCAATCATCACCAACGCATTTCCAGCAATAGTTTTCCGACTTGCCGCTTCAATTTCCCCTTTTTCCGCCAAAAAATCCATCCATTGCTGATCAGCAGAAATAAAAATATCGGCAGGCGCGCCTTGGGTGATTTGTCTTGCCAACGCAGAAGATGATGCAAAGGAAAAAACAATTTCTTGGTTCGGATATTGTTTGCCATATTCCTTCGCGATTTGCTCCAACGCATTGGTCATCGACGCCGCAGCAAACACCGTTGTTTTTGCCTGTGCTAAAAATGACACCGAACTTAGCACCATCGTTAACAATATTACCCATTTTGTTATTCGACCATTTAGCTTACGCATCACCCTTCCTCCAATTTATCATAAATCAACTCATTATAAATATAATTATATAATGAAATTAAAATAAATGCTACATAAAAAAATCAGTTTCGATTACACTATGTAAAAAAACGATTCATTGAAATACTATGTTAGCGACCGAATTAAACAGCGAAATTCTATTAACCATCAAATTGCAGCAACAACTCTTTGTAGATCCCAAACGTATCCGTTTACTCAAAGAAATTCAGCAATGTGGATCCATTAACCAAGCGGCGAAAAATGCACAAGTTAGCTACAAAAGCGCTTGGGATCATTTAGAGATGATGAATAAAATTAGCCCCAAACCCTTGCTTGAACGCAATACGGGCGGAAAAAATGGCGGTGGCACCCAATTAACAACTTATGCCCTGCGACTGTTGCAACTTTATGATTTATTAGAACAAACCCAACAAAAGGCATTCTCAATTTTGCAAGATGAGAGCGTCCCGCTCAACAGCCTGTTATTTGCTACTACTCGTTTTTCGCTACAAAGTAGCGCAAGAAACCAGTTTTTCGGCAATATTAAACGACTGATTCATGAGGACGTTCATTGTTATATAGACGTGCATATTACCGATTTTCCTCATCCACTGCGCGTTTCCATCACCGCGCAAAGTGCGGTGCGCTTACAATTAGTTTTAGAAAAAGAAGTATTGCTGATGATCAAAGCGCCTTGGGTAAAAATATCCTATCAAGCGACATCTCAACCGAACAGCTATCTAGCAACGGTTAAATCCATCGTTGATAAAAATGATTTTAAAGAAGTGATATTATCCTTGGGCAAGGAAACCGAACTCTGTGCCACCGTCCCTCACGATGAACAAATCGCACTTGACCAACGCCTGTGGTTTAATATCGATCCCGAACAAATTATTTTAGCTACGCTGTAGATTGAAAATTATTTTGCACTGTTTCATCAACACAAATATGCGAAAAAAAGACCGCACTTTTTTGCGGTCTTTATGATTTTTGGTGCTCCGAGCGAGACTTGAACTCGCACGTCCTATGGACACTACCCCCTCAAGATAGCGTGTCTACCAATTCCACCATCGGAGCGTTAAGAAGCAATTTGTTTTTTATTGAGGAATATCGCTATTTTTATTATCTGCCGGCGCGACTGGTGCAGCTTGTTGCTGTTGCATTTGTTCTGCAGCTTGCGATAAATCGTCAAATTTACCTTGTTGTACGTTATTACGATGAGAATTAATATTGCCAATCACAAGGCTGACAATAAAGAAAATCGTTGCCAAAATTGCGGTCGTACGAGAAAGAAAGTTACCCGCACCAGCAGAACCAAACACGGTTCCTGACGCGCCACCACCAAAAGAAGCGCCAGCATTTGCGCCTTTACCTTGTTGGATCAAAATAAAACCGATTAACGCAATCGCAACCAGTAAATAAATAACTAATAGGGCTTGATACATTATCTTTCTTCTCTTTTTATCTGCAAAATAAGCAATTAAATTAACGTGCGGATATTAGCTAATATCTCAAATCTAAGCAAGTAATTTTAACAAAAAAGCAATTAATTGTACTAAATTCAATCAATTTTGACCGCACTTTTTGGCTTTTGTGGCTGACTCGGTTGCGACGAAATCGCACTTAAACGACGCAGTGCATGAAAATTCATATAATTTAACAATTCCGGTAATTGTTGTGTCAATGTTTGCATAAACTGTTGATAACTCAATTGTTTTCGGCTGATACTATCTAATTGAGCCTCCCAATGAGCAGTCATATCCGGTAACGTCGCAACATCCGGCAGAGTCTGAATTAAAATGCGCCCGGTTTCGCTGCTGTGAATATTTTTGCCTTTTTTATATAAAAAACCGCGTTTAAATAGTAGCTCAATAATACCCGCGCGCGTCGCCTCTGTTCCTAACCCATCGGTTTCGCGCAAGATTTTTTTCAATTCTTTATCTTGCACAAAACGCGCAATACCGGTCATCGCCGACAATAATGTCGCATCGGTGAAGGGTTTTGGTGGCTGCGTTTTTTTACTAATAATTTCCCCTTTTTCGCAATGCAACTGCTGACCTTTTTTCACTATCGGCAGCAAAGGTTCCAACTGTTCTTCATCATCTTCTTTCCCCATCAATTGTTTCCACCCCGCTACTTGCAAATTACGGGCTTGTGCCACAAAGCTACCACCGGCAATATTTAAGGTAATTTTACTTTTTCGATATTCGGCATCGGGACAAAATTGCAACAAATATTGGCGTGCAATCAATCCGTAAATATTTAATTCCGTTTGATTTAATCCTGCGGGTTTATTTTTTGCTGTCGGAATAATGGCATGGTGTGCCTCCACTTTTTTGTCATTCCAACAACGATTTTTTTGCTCGGCATTCACCACTTCCGGTAACTGGTGATAATCATCAAGTTGTGCCGAAATCGCCTGTAGCACGGTGTATCGCTCAGCAAAATGCTCCTCCGGTAAATAACGACAATCGGAACGAGGATAGGTAATCAATTTATGCGTTTCGTATAAACGCTGACAAGTATCCAACACTGCTTGTGCCGACATATTAAAGCGCTTGGCGGCATCAATTTGCAATGCTGATAAAGAATACGGCAAGGGCGCGGTTTCCTTTTCCCGTTTATCCACATATTCCATTACTTCCGCCGGCTGATCGGTAATACGTTTTACCACATTTTCCGCCAACGCTTGCGAAATCACGCGCCCATCTTCATCTTGATAATCTTCGCAAGCCTTGCTCGGTTGCCAAAGTGCGGTGAATTTTTGTGGTGTTTCTTCTATAGTTTGCACAAACGCCTGCACTTCAAAAAAATCTTTCGGTTGAAAATGCTCAATTTCCAAATCTCGCCGTACAATCAAGCCTAGCACCGGCGTTTGCACACGCCCAACGGAAAGCACACCTTTGTAGCCTACGCGCTGTCCACGAATGGTATAAGCGCGCGTCATGTTGATCCCATATAACCAATCGGCGCGCGCGCGCGCCAACGCCGAGGTAGATAACAGCATAAAATTTTGATTAGACTGTAATTTTTCTACTGCTTTAGTCACTGCTGCCGGGTTTAGATCGCTAATTAAACAACGTTGGATCGTTGCCCATTTTTCTGCTGGTAGCTGGGCATAACTAAACACTTCATCCACCAACAACTGCCCTTCTCTATCCGGGTCGCCGGCGTTAATCAACACATCCGCTTGATGAATTAATTTAACCACGGTATCCAACTGTTTTTTCACTTCTTTGCGTGGCAATAATTGCCATTTTTCCGGAATGATAGGCAAATCTTCCAAACGCCAAGATTTGAATTTTTTATCATAGACATCCGGTTCGGCTTGCTCCAAAAGATGTCCAACACACCAAGTCACATAATCTTGTTCACCGCAACGAATAAAACCGTCGCCGCGCTGATGAGGTTTCGGCAGCACATCAGCAATCGCGCGAGCAAGGCTCGGTTTTTCGGCAATAAATAGTCGCATAGGGCTATGTTTTCCTTAGCGTTAAAAGAAAAATCAAAATTCTATCATAAATTTCGTTATTCCCAATCGTTTAATTTTTGGTTAAAATGCGTGGAATTTTTTAATATAACTGATATGGAAGAAGACTATGTTTGGAAAAGGTGGCTTAGGCAATTTAATGAAACAGGCTCAACAAATGCAAGATCGTATGCAAAAAATGCAGGAAGAAATTGCACAGTTGGAAGTAACCGGTGAGTCCGGAGCCGGCTTGGTAAAAGTGACCATCAATGGCGCGCATAATTGTCGTCGTATTGAAATTGACCCTTCGTTGATGGAAGATGATAAAGAAATGTTGGAAGATTTAGTGGCGGCGGCGTTTAATGATGCAGTGCGTCGCGTGGAAGAAATGCAAAAAGAAAAAATGGCTTCCGTTACTGCAGGAATGCAATTACCGCCAGGTATGAAATTTCCATTCTAAAATCAGGCAAATATTGACCGCACTTTAAAAAGTGCGGTTTGTTTTTGTTGAATTTTTGACCATCAAAATAGATTAAAATCCTTATGCAAACCAGTCCTTTGTTAGAAAATCTGATTGAAAATTTACGTTGTCTGCCCGGTGTTGGTCCGAAATCAGCACAACGTATGGCATACCATCTGTTGCAACGTAATCGCAGCGGCGGCATGGCGTTGGCGCAAGCCTTGACTGAAGCAATGTCAAAAATCGGTCATTGTCAACATTGTCGCACTTTTACCGAAGAAGACATTTGCAATATTTGCAATAATCCGCGCCGCCAAAATTCGGGGCTGCTTTGCGTGGTGGAACAACCGACGGATATACAAGCGATTGAACAAACAGGACAATTTAACGGACGTTATTTTGTACTGATGGGACACTTGTCGCCATTAGATGCCATCGGTCCACGCGAAATTGGCTTAGATTTATTGCAACAACGCTTACAAAACGAGAGTTTTTATGAGGTAATTTTGGCGACCAATCCAACAGTGGAAGGCGAAGCAACCGCCAATTATATTGCTCAATTATGTCATCAATATAATGTCAAAGTGAGTCGCATTGCGCACGGAATTCCGGTAGGCAGCGAGTTGGAAATGATCGACGGTACCACCTTGATGCACTCCTTCTTGGGACGCCGCGAAATCGAACTATAAAAAAATCCCCTGACTAAAGGGGATTTTTCTTGTGCCATAAAACTTATAGTGTCGCGCGATTAATTAAAAATTGCGTCAACAAACTCACCGGTCGTCCCGTCGCACCTTTGTTGGCACCTTGTAGCCATGCGGTACCGGCAATATCTAAATGCGCCCAGCGATAGTTTTTGGTAAAGTTGGCAAGGAATGCGCCAGCGGTAATCGCTCCGCCCCAACGCCCACCGATATTCGCAAGATCAGCGAAATTTGATTTCAATTGTTCTTGATATTCTTCGCTTAACGGTAATTGCCAAGCTTTATCACCGGCTTGTGTTGCGGCTTGCAATAATTCTTGTGCCAGTCCATCATCCGTGGAAACCAACCCACTGTTATGTTGTCCCAATGCCACTACGCAAGCGCCGGTCAAGGTCGCAACATCAATTACTAATTCCGGGTCAAAGCGTTCCACATAAGTTAAAGCATCACAAAGTACCAAACGCCCTTCAGCGTCTGTATTTAACACTTCTACAGTTAAGCCTTTCATTGTGGTTAAAATGTCACCTGGGCGATACGCCTGACCATCCGGCAAGTTTTCACACCCCGCTAATACACCAATAACATTTAAGGGTAATTGTAATTCAGCAATGGCACACATGACACCATAAACCGACGCTGCTCCACACATATCGTATTTCATTTCATCCATGCTTTCCGCCGGTTTTAACGAAATTCCACCGGCATCAAAGGTTAATCCTTTACCTACCAGCACAATCGGTTTCGCTTGCGGATCAGGGTGATGACGATATTCGATAATTGACATCTGCGCTTCATTATGACTGCCGCGAGAAACCGCCAAATAAGCATTCATACCCAATTCTGCCATTTCTTTTTCGCCAACAATTTGCGTCTGAATAAACGTAGATTTTTGCGCCAATTGTTGTGCAAACGTCGCCAAATACGCCGGATTGCACACATTCGGCGGGCAATTGGCAAGATCTTTCGCCGATTTTACGCCTAAACTGACCGCACTTGCTTGCTGTAAGGCAATTTCCGCAGCGACTAATTGTTCATCCTCTACATGAAACACCACATCACTTAATGAAGAAACCGTTGATTTTTCGCTTTTAAATTGATCAAACACATACAGGTTTTCTTCAATCGCCTCTAGCGCAAAACGTATATTCCAATGATTTTCGCGGTTTTTAATCGCAATTTCTGTTAAAAAACAATGCATTTCTCGAATTGGGCTATCTTTAACGACTTGCATCATTTTTTGCACCAATTGTTTATAACGACGCTCGGTCATTTCAGCCGCTTTTCCCGCGCCCAAAAGCAAAAGGCGCTTAGCTGCAAGATTTGGCAGTTGATGCAAACATAAAATTTGACCGAATTTTCCACTTAAATCGCCGGAATGCATTAATTGGCTTAAATAGCCTTGGGTGAGTTGATCGATTTTTTTACCGCTTGCAGATAATCCTGTATCCTCAAAAATACTGACAACCAAGCAATCGGTTGGCTGTGAAAGTGCGGTGTTTTTTACACGATATTTCATTTAATCCTCACTAATTTGCTAAAAATAAGTTATCATACGCCATTCATTTAATGGTTTGATAACCCTACTTTGTTTAACAAAAATTGCAAGGGTTTTGTGGAATTTGCAACAAAAATATAGGCGATAACGTGATTTTTACTCGATATTTAACGAAAGAAATATTAAAAAGCCAAATTGCTATTTTGTTTATTTTGCTGTTGATTTTTTTCTGTCAACAATTGGTTCGTGTATTAGGTTCGGCGGCAAATGGAAATATTCCGGCGGATTTGGTTTTATCATTGCTTGGGCTTGGGATGCCGGCAATGGCGCAATTAATGCTTCCCTTATGTTTATTCGTAGCACTTTTATTGACCCTCGGTCGGTTGTATGCAGAAAGCGAAATTACCGTGATGCGCGCCTGTGGCGTTGGTCCGAATCTTTTGGTGCGTGTTGCCTTAATTCTCTCTGTATTTACCGGTGCGCTCGCGGCATATAATGCGCTTTGGTTGTCACCTTGGGCGATTAATCAACAAAGCAAAATCGTGGAAGATGCGAAAGCTAATCCGAACATGAGCGCACTTTCCTCCGGTCAATTTATCACTACCAATAATAATGGCGTGGTGTTATTTATTGATAATATTAAAAATAATCAAATTAATGACGTGTACGTTTTCCAAACCCAAGCTACACAAAACGCGAAACCGTCGGTCTTGGTTGCAGAAAATGGAGAATTGAAATCCTTACCGAATGGAGATCAAATTTTAACCCTGCAAAACAGCCAACGTATTGAAGGTAGCGCGGTGTTGCCGGATTTTAGAATTACCCATTTTGATGAATATCAGGCCTATTTAGGTCACCGAGAAACAGATGCAAAAGGTAAAGAGGCGGAAATTCTTAGCATGAGCCAATTGCTCAAAAGCAAATCTCCAGCAGCAAAAGCGGAACTCCATTGGCGGATTGCCTTGATTTTGGCAGTACCACTAATGGCATTAATTGCGGTTCCGCTTAGTCGCGTTAATCCGCGTCAAGGGCGTTTTGCCAAAATCTTGCCGGCGCTACTACTTTATTTAATCTATTTCTTATTACAAAGTTCATTAAAATCCGCTGGTGCGGCAAATAAATTAGATGCCAGCCTGTTTATGCCAATTGTCAACATCGTCTTTTTGGTATTAGGCATCATGTTAAACAGTTGGAACAGTGCATTTATGTATAAAATTCGTCATTTATTTAGCAAAAAAGCAGTAACAAAAGGATAAAAAGATGATGAACACATTAGATCGTTATATCGGAAAAAGTATCCTCGGTGCGATTTTTGCCACCCTATTAATGTTGGTTGGACTTTCGGCTATCATCAAATTTGTCGAACAATTCCGCAGTGTCGGACAGGGAACCTATGATGTGGTTCAAGCCATTTTGTTCACCGTTTTGACCATTCCAAAAGATGTAGAAACCTTCTTCCCCATGGCCGCCTTGTTAGGCGCATTAATTTCTTTAGGAAATTTAGCCAGCCGTAGTGAATTAGTGGTCATGCAAGCCTCCGGATTTTCCCGCATGAAGATCGGCTTGGCAGTCATGAAAACTGCGCTACCTTTGGTGTTTATCACCATGGTTATCGGCGAATGGGGCATCCCACAAACAGAACAATTCGCGCGTGATATGCGAGATAAAGCCATGTATGGCAAAAACGTGCTTTCAGTGAAAAATGGAGTGTGGGCAAAAGATGGAAACGAGTTCGTATATATTCGTCGGATCACCAACGATATTCAGCTCAATGATATTTATATTTACCGCTTTGGTGATAACCGCCAGTTGCTTGAAGTCAGCCATGCAAATAAAGCGGTATATCAAAATAACCAATGGCAATTGACGCAAATTAACCAATCTCAAATTGGCGAAAAAGAAATTAAAACCACAAATAAGCTAAAAGGTGTGTGGGAAACTGGATTAACGCCAGACAAACTCGGTATCGTCTCCATGCGTCCGACGTCGTTGTCCATTTCTGGTTTATCGACCTATATCACATTCCTCAAAGAAACAGGACAAGATCCGAAGAAATTTGAATTAACCTATTGGCGTAAATTGTTTCAACCGATTTCCGTTGGCGTCATGATGCTCTTAGCGCTTTCCTTTATTTTTGGTCCACTGCGCAGTGTCACCGCCGGCGCCCGCATTATTAGCGGGATCTGCTTCGGTTTCTTATTTTACGTCATCAACGAAATCTTCGGACCGCTTAGTTTGGTTTACAGCATTCCGCCATTCTTTAGCGCATTGATGCCAAGTGTACTATTTCTTATTATTACATGGTGGCTATTAAGCCGAAAACGCAGTTAAAACCGCATAAAAAAAGACCGCACTTTTGCATTATCAATTAAAGTGCGGTCTAAAAAAATACAATTTGTTGAAAATTAAAACAACTGATATAAAAATTCTCATTTTCTACTTGCAACCTTGCTACAGACCCGTATAATACGCCTCATTCCAAATGACATATATCAGTGTTGCCTGGGTGGCGAAATTGGTAGACGCAGCGGATTCAAAATCCGCCGCCTTTAAAAGCGTGTCGGTTCGAGTCCGACCCTAGGCACCAACGATATATCTCATCGAATTTAAAGCCACTTTTTAAAAGTGGCTTTTTTGTTGCCTGTTTTAACAAAATCAATAAGTTATATAATAACTACATTTACTTTACTGTTTACATTTAGTGCCTCACTACGTGAGAGTTGGTCATGATGCTGAGGCTCACTACGCTTACAAGCACGTTGCTATTCAAAGGTCCTTTCATCTCCATTGTTATAGGATCTTCCTACATCGTACTGCCCCCTAACAAAACACCGATAGGCTATTCTCGTGGAGAAAGGGCAGAATTTCTTGACTCACGTTTCCATACTTTAGAAAGGTTTTGTTAATATCACTTTCTAAATCATATTTATCAAGAGATATTCAAAATACCTTCTTTTGATTTCATCGCCTCCCCTACACATAATACTGATGAACAGGTAAGCCTATATATTTTTCTTTGATACTTTTTACTTTAGTTGATAAAAGTTTAAAATCAATGCTATCGTGATGAGAGCTATATAAATCATCTCTTAGATTCATTAAATAGAGTTGATCCTCATTATCCTCCGCATTTGGATCAGTTCTTAAATCGATTGTTGCCATAGTATTAGCAACCATTTCAATTAGCACATCTTTTTGCATTATCGTCATAAAATCTACCTTAAAAATCATTTACTGAACAGAATAACAGCGCATCTCTTAATACAATCGCCTTATTTGAGTAACTCGCCTCATATCTATCAAATTTTACTACTTTTTTAGCCGCTCCTGTTACAGTTTCCTCAATCTTAACAAGTCGCCATTCACAACCACCGAGCAAGATATGTATTAGTTTCTTTTCTTCTGCAAAAAAAATCACCGCACTTTTCATGCGGTGATTCTTGTTTTTTAAAAGCAGATTAAAGCCCGCCGGCATAGATCATCATGGCGAGGACGAAAATCCAAGCCTGAATATCTTGTTCGCTATAGTCTTTTCCGCTTACGTTCAATTTGCCATTGTCGCGATTGAATGTCAGCGTATATTTATCTTCTGTTTCTTTAAATAACCCTTGGTTTACGAGCGATTTTAGGTTTTTATCCAAGATATTTTGCGCGTTCTGTTCCGCATCGGCTTGATTGATGCGGTTATCTGATGCCATCAATGACGTGGCAATAAGTTCTTTCAAAAAGGCTTTATCTAAGTTGAGATCGCCTTTTAAAGCGTTAAATAAATCTAAGATTTTGCCTTGTTGTCCAGCGTTAAGCACATTTTGTACCACACCGACATCCAAATTTAGCGTAGCTTTACCTTTGCTGTTGGTTAGTTCTAACGGCGATAATTGTAAGTGCGGTTGATTATTTAACAATTTTTCCAGCGCATTTATCCCCTCTGCACTTAAGTTCTTTTGTTGATTAAGTTTGTCAGCCTCTTGTAAAAACAAGCGTAACGCATCGGCGTCAAGATGGTTTAACTTCATATTCCATTGCAATCCCGCCATCGAACGATTATTTTCTTTTACATCCGCCATCTGATAAACAAAATCAGAATTTACCCAATTTTGTTCTTGTTTTAGGTTAAGGGAAAGCGAAACGTCATCAAGTTGTAAACGGTAATCCTGCCCTTTTTTATCAATGCTATTAAGCGCGAAATCTGCAATACTCACCTGATATTGACCATTAAATAAATCAGCACTTGGGCGTTCTACATTCACTTTTACATTTTTCAACAAAATAGTATTAGGTCTTGCCGGATCCTCTGTTTCTTTGTTGATCGTTAAACTTGGAAAATTGCCGACAGTTTTGCCAAATCCTTTTTTATCCACATCAAATTGTACATTCCCCGTCCATTGCAGCTGTTCAGCATCTATTATATTCACTTTTGCGCTAGAATCCAGTTCACCTTTGACTTGTTGGTTATACCCCATAGCAAGCGTCAGCGCTAGCGGATTACTTTTGTCATCGGTAAACCAAAGCGCTGTTTGTTCGTTTTTCTGTAAGGCAAGATCAGCAGAAAACATCGCGACAGAAAAATTATTCAGCGTAATAGGTCCATGATAAACTTTTCCCGCCATCGGCAAACGATAAGTGATATTATCTTTCGACGAAGTGAGGAGCAAATCGTAGGACAACGTCGAGCTAAAAAAACCGCGCTCAAATTTAACATTTTCAACCTTACCCAAAACATGTTCAGTGGAAATTAACGTAGCGCTTCGGTTAATTTGTTGTAGATAAGATACATAATTTTCTTCAGCAATTTTTCCAGTATACCACGCCCCGCCGCTCCATAGCGCGCCAAGGGCGACAAGTACTCCGATAGCTAATGTTGATTTTTTCATTGTAGTTCCTTAGGCCATTATCAAATTTTCAACAATAAACTAACATAACCCGCTATAAAGTCAAAAAAATTTTCCGCCCTCCCCTTGAATTTTATTTTTCCGTTCACATTTACAGAAACGTGAACGGATTTGACCGCACTTTTCAGGAAAAAATGTTGAAAAATATTGGAATTTGACCTTGAAATGCGAAATTCAATCCTTATCTAAGAGACAACAGAATTTTATTAGGAGAAAACAGATTATGGGAAAAATTATTGGTATTGACTTAGGTACAACAAACTCTTGTGTAGCAGTAATGGATGGCGATAAACCTCGTGTTATCGAAAATGCCGAAGGGGATCGTACTACACCGTCAATTATCGCTTATACCAACGATAACGAAACCTTAGTTGGTCAACCGGCAAAACGTCAAGCAGTAACCAATCCGAAAAATACGTTATTTGCAATCAAACGTTTAATTGGTCGTCGTTTTGAAGATCAAGAAGTCCAACGCGATGTGAACATTATGCCGTTTGAAATTGTAAAAGCAGACAATGGCGACGCTTGGGTTTCAGTGAAAGGTGAAAAAATGGCACCACCACAAATTTCTGCCGAAGTGTTGAAAAAAATGAAAAAAACCGCGGAAGATTTCTTGGGTGAGCCGGTAACCGAAGCAGTAATTACTGTGCCAGCATACTTTAACGATGCTCAACGTCAAGCAACCAAAGATGCAGGTCGTATCGCGGGTCTTGAAGTTAAACGTATTATCAATGAACCGACAGCAGCAGCATTGGCTTACGGTTTGGATAAAGGTAAAGGTAACCAAACGATTGCAGTTTACGACTTAGGTGGTGGTACATTCGACTTATCCATTATCGAAATTGATGAAGTGGGCGGCGAAAAAACTTTCGAAGTATTAGCAACTAACGGGGATACCCACTTAGGTGGTGAAGACTTCGATAACCGTGTAATCAACTACTTAGTCGATGAGTTCAAAAAAGAACAAGGCGTTGATTTACGCAACGACCCACTTGCAATGCAACGTTTGAAAGAAGCCGGCGAGAAAGCAAAAATCGAACTTTCTTCTGCGCAACAAACTGATGTTAATCTTCCGTACATCACTGCAGATGCAACCGGTCCAAAACATTTAAACATTAAATTAACTCGTGCGAAATTAGAAGCCTTAGTGGAAGATTTAGTAGCACGTTCTATGGAGCCGGTAAAAGTTGCATTGGCTGATGCTGGATTGAGCGTCTCTGAAATCAATGATGTGATTTTGGTGGGTGGTCAAACTCGTATGCCATTGGTTCAACAAAAAGTGGCAGAATTCTTCGGGAAAGAACCACGTAAAGACGTGAACCCTGATGAAGCGGTAGCTGTGGGTGCTGCTGTTCAAGGTGGCGTATTATCCGGTAACGTAACTGACGTGTTGTTGTTAGACGTAACTCCGCTTTCATTAGGTATCGAAACGATGGGCGGTGTAATGACAACCTTGATTGAGAAAAACACCACGATTCCAACCAAAAAATCGCAAGTGTTCTCAACCGCTGAAGATAACCAAAGTGCGGTGACAATTCACGTACTTCAAGGTGAACGTAAACAAGCGTCTGCGAATAAATCTTTAGGGCAATTTAATCTAGAAGGTATTAATCCGGCACCACGCGGTATGCCACAAATTGAGGTTACCTTTGATATTGACGCGGACGGTATTATCCACGTTTCAGCGAAAGATAAAGGCACAGGTAAAGAACAACAAATTACTATCAAGGCATCTTCAGGCTTAAGCGATGAAGAAATTCAACAAATGGTTCGTGACGCGGAAGCAAACGCAGAAACTGACCGTAAATTTGAAGAATTAGTGCAAGCGCGTAACCAAGCGGATCATTTAGTTCACTCTACTCGCAAACAATTAAGCGAAGTGGGCGATAAATTATCAGCAGATGACAAAGCACCGATTGAAAAAGCAGTCAACGAACTTGAAGCAGCGGCGAAAGGCGAAGACAAAGCGGCGATTGAAGAAAAACTTCAAGCCTTAGTTCAAGTGTCTGAAAAACTTATTCAAGCAGGTCAAGCTCAAGCCCAACAAGGTCAACAACAAGCGCAACAAAATCCAAAAGATGATGGCGTAGTTGATGCCGAGTTTGAAGAAGTGAAAGATAATAAATAATTCACTTGAAAGACACACAATGTGTCCCGACAAAGGGCGTAGCAATACGCCCTTTTGGCATATATATTTAGTTATCATATCATGGCTCTCTACCTAGCACGATATTATCCTACTAGGTTACACAGAACTCAGCCTCTTTGGGGTTGTTAAAGAAGATCATCGGTTCGGCTGGCAGTCGAGAGTTGGTCGTAACCACGTACGATTTCCGTATGTGGCAAAATGAAAGCCACGTACAATTATTAGAGAGAATAATTTAATGGCAAAACGAGATTATTACGAAGTATTAGGCATTCAAAAAGGTGCGGATGAAAAAGAAATCAAACGCGCCTATAAACGTCTTGCAATGAAATATCACCCTGACCGTACGAAAGGGGATAAAGAAAGCGAAGAAAAATTTAAAGAAATCAATGAAGCCTATGAAGTCTTAAGCGATAAAGAGAAAAAAGCGGCTTACGATCAATACGGTCATGCTGCTTTTGAACAAGGTGGATTTGGCGGCGCCGGTGGTGGATTTGGTGGTTTTGGTGGTGCTGATTTCGGTGATATTTTTGGCGATATGTTCGGCGATATTTTTGGCGGAAGTCGCGGTCGTCAACGCGTCGTGCGTGGCGAAGACTTACGTTATGATATTGAAATCACCTTAGAAGAAGCAGTAAAAGGTATTAAAAAAGATATTCAAATTAATACCTTGGTTGAATGTGAAAGTTGTCATGGTTCCGGTGCGGAGGCAGGTTCTAAAGTAGAAACTTGTCCAACTTGCCACGGAGCGGGGCGTGTTCGTCGTCAACAAGGTTTCTTTGTAACTGAACAAGTTTGTCCAACCTGTCATGGCTCAGGTAAAAAAATTGAAAAACCTTGTCATAGCTGTCATGGTGATGGTCGAGTGCATAAAAAGAAAAATTTATCAGTCACTATTCCTGCCGGCGTGGATACGGGAAATCAACTGCGCCTGTCTGGTGAAGGTGCTGCCGGTGAAAACGGTGCGCCAGCGGGTGATTTATATGTAGTCATTCATGTGAAAGAACATGATATTTTCCAACGTGACGGAAACAATCTTTACTGCGAAGTGCCAATCAGCTTCACTATGGCGGCATTGGGTGGTGAAATTGAAGTGCCAACTTTGGATGGGCGCTTAAAAGTGAAAATTCCAGAAGAAACCCAAACCGGTAAATTATTGCGCTTACGCGGCAAAGGTGTATCTTCTACCCGAAGTGGCTATGTCGGTGATTTAATTTGTAAAATTATTGTCGAAACCCCAATCAAACTCAATGAAGAACAAAAAGAATTGTTGAGAAAATTAGAAGAGAGTTTGGAAGGCAAAACGCAACATCGTCCAAAATCTTCCAGCTTTATTGATGGCGTTAAAAAATTCTTCGATAATTTAGGTAAATAGAATTTAGCCTCTGTATAAAGTGCGGTCAAAATAATTAACGTTTTGACCGCACTTTTATTTTATCACTATCCTACTAAATATTTCATTATTATACCTCACTATTTATGTGCCTCCATCCTCACAATACAGTCATAAAATTGTCATATTTCTTTCCTATACTGAGCCTGAAACGTTCACTTATAGGAGAAATTTATGCTAACACGCCAAAAGTCGTTTTTTTTAAAAACCATTTTCGCCACCGTAATAACCGTTTCTGTGCATAACACCACGTTTGCACAAGATATTAGCGCATTGGTATCTGCCGCTAAAGCAGAAGGAGAAGTCAATAGTCTTGGGATGCCGGATACTTGGGCAAACTGGAAAGAAACTTGGGCAGATTTAAAACAGCAATATGGACTTAACCATATTGATACCGATATGAGTTCTGCTCAAGAAATCGCTAAATTTGCTGCTGAAAAGAAAAATGCTACCGCAGATATTGGTGATGTTGGTGTTTCATTTGGTCCTATTGCTAAACAAAAAGGTGTGACAGTCGCTTATAAAACCAGTTATTGGGATGACGTGCCACAATGGGCAAAAGATGATGAAGGACATTGGATGTTAGCTTATACCGGAACGATTGCCTTTATTATCAATAAAAATTTAGTCAAAGATATTCCCCGCAGCTGGGCTGATTTACGTAAAGGAACTTATAAAGTAACTGTCGGTGATGTCAATGCTGCAGCACAAGCAGTAAGTGCTGTATTAGCGGCCAACTTTGCACTGGGTGGAGATGAAAAAGATTTAACTCCGGCATTGGAATTTTTTGCCGAATTAGCCAAACAAGGACGTATTGGTAATGTAGATCCAAATATTGCTAACTTAGAAAAAGGTGAAGTTGAGGTGGCTTTAGTATGGGATTTCAATGGGTTAAATTATCGTGATCAAATTGATCCAACTCGTTTTGAAGTCTTAATTCCCTCCGATGGTTCTGTTATCTCCGGTTATACCACTATTATCAATAAATATGCAAAACATCCAAATGCTGCAAAATTAACGCGTGAATATATTTTCTCTGATAAAGGGCAAATCAATCTTGCTCGAGGCTATGCCCGCCCTATTCGTGCTGAGAAAATTACGTTACCTGATGATGTAAAAAGTAAATTATTACCAACTGAGCAATACAGTAAAGCCAGACCGGTTACTGATGGGGCAGCATGGGAAAAATCAGCACAAAAATTGCCTCGTCAATGGCAAGAATATGTCATCATGAACATGAAATAAATTGGAGATTTGTGTAATGAAAACGATATTAGTACTATTAGATGGACTAAATGCCAATACAGCAAGTCGTACATTAGCTTATCTAAAAACAATGTGCCAAAAAGGATTTGGACAATCTTATGTATTACGTTGTGAACAACCTTCATTATCGCGCCCGCTTTATGAATGTATTTTGACCGGTGTTGCGCCAATTGACAGTGGAATTATCCACAACGGAATTTCACGTTTATCTAATCAGAAAAGTATTTTTCATTACGCTAAAGCGGCAGGCCTGACGACGGCTGCCGCTGCCTACTACTGGGTCAGCGAATTATACAATCGTACTCCTTTTGTAGCAGTTAGGGATAGACATACTGATGATAAGCAGTTATTGATTCAGCACGGTTGTTTCTATTATGCAGATCACTATCCTGACTCACATTTATTTGTCGATGGGGAATATTTACGTACACGCTATCAACCCGATTTTTTATTTATTCATTCTATGAATATTGATGATGCCGGACATAGTCATGGACAAGACAGTTGTGAATATCGTCGTGCAGCAAGAGACGTGGATGGTATTATTTCAAATTATTTATTTAGTTGGTTAGAAAACGGTTATCAAGTCATCATCACCTCCGATCACGGTATGGATAATGAAGGCAACCATTATGCAGATTCCGATGAAGAAAGTTTAGTGCCATTGTTTGTTTTTGGTCAAGCCTTTAGCTATAAAGCAGACATCGCTGTCAAGCAGACTGAGATTTGCGGAACATTGTGCCAATTATTGAATATACCGCATGACAAACCTTATTGTCAGGAGTTGTTAAGGGAAACACAAATATGAGAGGAAAGCATCTTGCAATTGCCATCTGTTTGCCTTTTGTTTTGTTATATTTACTATTCCAATTATTACCATTAGTTTGGGTTGCAATTAATGGTTTTCAGCTTGAAGATGGCAGTTGGGGAATTGATAATTTTGTAGAAATTTTAACCTCAAAATTTTATTTACAATCAATTCAATATTCGCTGGAAATCTCCTTATATTCCAGTGTAATGGGATTGGTAATTGCGCTTATTGGTAGCTATTCGCTAAGTGTATTACGTCCGTCAAAGCTAAGTAATTTCATTCTTTCCTTTAATAGTATGACCAGCAATTTTGCCGGTATTCCATTGGCTTTTGCATTTATTATTCTGCTAGGTACTAACGGGGCGGTAAATATTTTTTTACGTCAACAGGGTATTGATACCATTAATATTTATGGTAAAACCGGGATCACTATTATCTATACTTATTTCCAAATACCATTAGCAGTTTTACTCCTCTATCCAGCATTTGAATCGCTTAAAAAAGAATGGCAAGAAGCTGCTTCTTTGTTAGGAGCCAATATTCTAATATATTGGTATAAGGTGGCTATTCCCGTATTGATGCCGGCAATTTTGGGAACCTTAGTAGTTTTATTTGCCAATGCACTTGGTGCGTACGCAACAGTATATGCACTATCTGACGGTAATTTTAATATGATTCCTATCCGTATCGGCGCTCTAATCTCAGGAGATGTATTTTTAAATCCTTATATGGCAAGTGCATTATCAATAATATTAGTGGCTATTGTATTGTTAATCACAACTGTACAGCGTCTATTGTCCCGACGTTATCACTACCAAGGAGAGTAACATATGCAATTACTCAAAAAATATTATCATCAATTTGTCGTAACCCTTTTATTTCTAATTTTGCTGTCCCCAATTTTTGCTACCTTTTTATATTCTATTTCTACCCGTTGGGGAGCAACTTTGTTACCTGATGGATTAACACTCAATTGGTATGCTCAACTTTGGACTGATGAACGTTTTCTATTATCGCTATTACGTTCTCTCGTGATCTGTTTTAGTGCAGTGGGACTGGCTATTGTCCTCATTTTCCCTGTTATTTTTGTTATCTACTATTACTTCCCTCGCTTAAAGGGCTTGATGAATATCGTTATCATCTTACCTTTTGCAGTTCCTCCTGTAGTATCCTCAGTAGGTCTATTACAATTATACGCTGATGATCCTTTACCTATGACAGGAACACCTTGGATATTAATCGGTTGCTATTTTATGATTGCACTTCCTTTTATCTATCGTGCAATTGAAAATAACCTACAAGGGATAAATCTCCATGATTTGGTCGATACCTCAAGGTTATTAGGTTCCAATATCTTTACTGCAGTAATGAAAGTCATCCTACCGAATTTACGTAATGGATTACTATCTGCCATATTCCTTTCCTTTTCATTTTTAATTGGAGAATTTTTATTTGCTAATATGTTAGTAGGTGGTCAATTTGAAACCCTACAAGTCTATTTATTCAACATTCGAACCAAAAGTGGACACTATTCCAGTGCGCTCGTCATATCTTATTTTGTGATGATTCTATTGGCGACATTAATCGCCAACCGATTTAATAACAAGCGAGGTGTTTAATGACTTACCTAACCGTAAACAGTTTAAATAAAAAATACGATGATAATGTGATTTTTCATCAAATTAATTTTAGTGCAAACAAAGGCGAATTCGTCACGTTACTCGGTCCTAGTGGTTGCGGAAAATCCACTTTACTACGCTGTATTGCTGGACTAACTGAAATTGATAGCGGTTCTATTATATTGAATGGTAATAACATTACCCAAGCTGCACCACAACAACGAAATATTGCTATGGTATTCCAAAGTTATGCTTTATTTCCGAATATGACCGTAGCTGAAAATGTCGCTTTCGGTTTAAAAATGAAAAAAGTTCATCCTCAAGCAATCAAACAGCAAGTAGCATCAATTTTGGAATTAGTAGAACTAGCACCTTATGCACAACGCTATACCCATCAATTATCTGGAGGTCAACGTCAACGCGTGGCATTAGCCAGATCATTAGTCACTAACCCAGATTTATTGTTATTGGACGAACCGTTATCCGCACTGGATGCTCGTATTCGTCGCCATCTACGGGAACAAATTAAAACGATTCAAAAAGAATTAAATTTAACTACAATCTTTGTTACCCATGATCAAGAAGAAGCACTCACGATGTCAGATCGGATTGTATTGATGAATCAAGGAAAAATCGAGCAAAACTGTGATGCTGCAACCTTATATTTGGAGCCTAAAAATCACTTCAGTGCCAGCTTTATCGGGAACTATAATATTCTTTCAGCACAAGAAGCCGGTCAACTTCTGTCACGACCAACAAACTCCGACGTTGCTATTCGCCCAGAATCTATACGATTGACGTTATCTGAAGAACAGCATAATGGCATAATCACATCTCGACAGCTACTTGGTAATGTTATTCGATACCGCGTATCCGTACAAAATAAAGCCTTAATGGTAGATTATCTGAATTTATCAAAAACGGATTTACTTCCGGTCGGTGCAAAAGTTAATGTCCATATTGCTCAGGATCAAATACGATTTTTGGCATAACTAAATAAGTATATGATCTAAAAGTGCGGTCAAAATTTTTAACGTTTTTATTTCCATAACAAAATGAAGTAACAATGCTGAAACGTCAAAACACCTCACTTTATATACGATCAATATACTGTTAATCTATTAAGGTAAAAGCGGTATAAAAAACGGGCGAATATTTTCGCCCGTTATCAAATGATATTTAAACCTTAATTGAACATCGCAGAAATAGATTCTTCGTTACTAATACGACGAATCGCTTCTGCTAACATACCGGAAAGCGTTAATACACGTACTTTACCTAATGCTTTAATTTCCGGAGAAAGCGGAATAGTGTCAGTTACTACAACTTCATCCAACACATCATTCGCTAAGTTTTTCGCCGCCGAACCGGAGAATACCGCGTGGGTAGCATAAGCAAATACGCGTCTTGCACCGCGTTCTTTTAGCGCTTCGGCTGCTTTGCATAAAGTACCACCAGTATCAATCATATCGTCAACCAAAATACAATCACGATCTGCAACATCACCAATAATATGCATCACTTGTGCCACATTCGCTTTCGGGCGACGTTTATCGATAATTGCCATGTCGGTATCATTTAACAATTTAGCGACCGCACGCGCACGCACTACCCCACCGATATCCGGAGAAACAACGATTGGATTGACCAAATCGGTTTTCTTCAAAATATCATGAATTAATACCGGTGAACCGAATACATTATCAACCGGAACATCAAAGAACCCTTGAATTTGTTCGGCATGCAAATCACAAGTTAATACACGGTCCACACCGACGCTGGACAAGAAATCCGCAACCACTTTCGCTGTAATTGGTACACGAGCAGAACGCACGCGGCGATCTTGACGCGCATAACCGAAATACGGAATAACCGCAGTAATACGACCAGCAGATGCACGACGCAATGCATCCACCATCACAATCAATTCCATTAAATTGTCATTGGTCGGTGCGCAAGTTGATTGAATAATAAACACATCTCCACCACGCACATTTTCATTAATTTGCACTTGGATTTCGCCATCGCTGAAACGACCCACAGTGGCATCACCAAGTGAAATATATAAGCGTTCGGAAATTCGTTTTGCGAGTTCAGGTGTGGCATTCCCCGCGAAAAGTTTTATGTCAGGCATTGTTAATTTAACCTCAAGGAGTTTAGATGGTAAGAAATATCATATAGCTAATTGATTTATCGAGAAAATTTCTCCAAATAAGAATACAATGGAGAAATATTCAACCCTTTGGCAACAAAACCGAAATAAGCATCCGGTTTGTTGCAAAATGCCGCTTGCGCTGATTGTTCATCCTCGAACTCAGCAAACACACAAGCGCCTGTTCCTGTTAATCTCGCCGGTGCATATTTTAACAACCAGTGTAAGGTTTCTTCAACCTCTGAATAATGATCTAGCACAACTTTTTGGCAATCGTTTTCGTATTTTTGTTCTAAAAGTTGTTGTAATGATCGTTTTGGCGTATTACGCGGTAAGTCGGGATCTTGGAAAATCACCGCGGTAGAAATGGAGACATCTGCTTTTAATACCAAATACCATTTTTCCGACGGTTGGCAGTAAGTCAGTTTTTCGCCAACACCTTCTGCAAATGCCGCTTTGCCATGTACAAAAATCGGCACATCTGCCCCAAGCTGAACACCCAAATCAGCCAGTTGCTGTACGGAAAGTCCCGTTTGCCATAAGGCATTGAGCGCCACCAACGTCGTTGCCGCATTGGATGAACCGCCGCCTAATCCAGCGCCCATCGGTAATATTTTATCTAAATGAATTTTCGCACCTTGACGACAACCGGTCGCTTGTTGCAATAAACGCGCTGCACGGTAAATCAAATTCTGCTCTAAAGGTACACCGGGAATTTCTGGCGTCAAGTGAATTTCAGCGCTATCTTGCACGTCAATTTCCAACCAGTCACCAAAATCGAGAAATTGAAATAAGGTTTGTAATTCGTGATAACCGTCTGCCCGTTTTCCGTTAATATATAAAAATAAATTCAATTTTGCCGGACTAGGAAAACGTCTCCCGATGACGGATTGGGAAAGTGCGGTCGATAATTGGTAAGTTTTCATCAAAATGCCCAATGATCAATACGAATTTTTAAGGTTTGATCGCTGTTTTTCAACAAAATATCCCGTGGCATCATGCGATTTCCAACAGATTGATAATTTAAATAATCAGCAGTCCAATTCGCTCCATCCACCGGATAGGAAAAGCTGGCTAATAGATGATTGCTACCAACTTTGTAATCAGCTTGTTCATTTGGTTGACCTTTTAGCCAAGTGGAAAAATGTTCCAATGGAATATCCATCCCGATAATTTCTTGCAATAATAACTTGGCATCCGCCGCTGAACGTTGGTTACCCTTATTGTCGGAAATTGTTAATCCATAAGGACTCATATCGAATTTTAAGGTAGAAGATGTGATCGTAGAGGATAACAACAAGGTATAAGATTGCGCATTGCGATATTGCCAATCAAAGCGGGCGGAAAAACGTTCTTTGCTAGATATATAGCCTAATTGACCGGCGCTATTATAGGATTTAATTTGTTTGAGTTGTTGCAAATGTTGTTGCCATTGAGCATCCGTTTTCTCAATATGAGTCACATTTGTCGGACGATTGTCAGCAATATCCAGTGTTTGACATCCAGCTAAAAACAGCGCCGGCATTAAGATGAAAAAAAATTTTAAGGATTTCATAAGGTCACTTAATCAAAAAAATTGTGCGTATTTTACGTGGTTAAACATCATTAGTAAAGTGCGGTAAGATTTCTTCACGTTTTTGCGCCACCGCTAAAATCCGACGCCGGTTAAGTTCATCACGAATTCCTTGCTTGCTAAAACCATCGGCGATCACTTGTTGGACATCAACTTGCAAGGCATATTGATACAATTGCCATAAAAATGCTCGCTGCGGATAAGCCACTTGTTCAAACCCCGTCCGCCCGCGCGAATCTGCCACACAAACCACCAACAGCTGCTCAAAACGTTGCGGCTTTCGCCATACATCCAGTTGGTTAAACAAGTTTACGACGGTTTTTGCTTGTAATTCAAAGGCTTTATGCACGTGCGTATGAAATTCGCAGCAAAGTAACGCCAGCTCTTGTATTGCCTGTGGCACTTTTAAACGTTGACAAAGAGTACGTGTTGGTTTGAGACCGGCTTTTTCATGCCCATAATGATGAGGCAAATTGTCTTTCGGACTCAATGCCTTGCCAAGATCATGACAAATCGCCGCAAAACGCACCGCACTTTGTTGAGCAGCAGAAAAAGTATGGCTTAGTAATGTCGCTTGTTGCAAAACTAACATGGTATGCACAAAACTATCCACTTCCGGATGATATTTAATCGGATTAGGAACGCCATATAAGGCGTCTATTTCAGGAAAAAGTACCGCTAATGCACCGATTTGATGCAGTACCTCAAAATAAATTTCTGGGTTGGGTTCTAATAAAGCTTTTTCCGTTTCCAACCACACCCGCTCGGCAGTCAGATGCTCTAATTCGCCTGCGTCAGTGATTTGTTGCATAAGGTGCAACGTTTCTTCAGCAACGGAAAATCCTAAAGCATGGTAACGCGCCGCAAAACGTGCCACACGTAACACCCGCAGCGGATCTTCGGCAAACGCCGGCGAAACATGGCGCAACATCCCCTGTTTTAAATCTTCCACACCATGGAAAAAATCATAAATTTTCCCATCTTCATCTTGCGCGAGAGCGTTAATCGTCAAATCGCGTCGAATTAAATCTTGTTGCAAAGAAATATCCGGCGAAAAATCACAGATAAAACCGCCATAACCCACCCCCGATTTACGTTCGGTACGCGCTAAGGCATATTCTTCTTTGCTCTGTGGATGCAAAAAAACCGGAAAATCCTTGCCGACTTGCTGATAACCCTGAGCGAGCAACATTTCAGGCGTTGCCCCAACAACTACCCAATCCCGATCTTGCACCGGGCGTTGTAATAATTGATCGCGCACTGCTCCGCCGACAAGGTAGATTTTCATAAGGCTTATGCCCAACCGTCACGTTTGCGACGTTTCGGTAAAATCAACGGAATAATTAAGCCGAGTAATAACCCAACGCCCAATACAGATCCACCATAAATAAACCATTGAATCGCAATTTCGCGTTTCCCCGCATCTAGCATAGCTTCCAAATCGCGATTTTTGTTTTTCGTAATTTCTAATTCACGTTTTAACTGTGAATTTTGTTCTAATAATTGGCTGCTTTGTTCTTCCGCTTGTTTGGTACGACGTTGCATTTCATTGGTGCGCTGCTGCCAATCGGCATCAATACGATTAAGTTTAAGGCTTAATTCTTCAATTTGCGCTCTGAGTTTAGGATTTTCTTCTTTACTACTTGGTGTATTGCTTAACTCATTGGTTAAAATCCAGGCTTCCCGATTGCGGCTATCACGAATAAGCGTATATTTATCTTTACGCTCTAAGACAGTTACTGCCTCACCAGCTTGAATAGCGCCGGCAATTTTGAATTGATCACCGGCACCTTTACGCAAAAAGGTATTTAAATTTTCCGAAACATATTTAGTTTCCGCTTGCGCCATGTGAACAGATAACCCCAAAATCAGGGAAGAAAGTAGAATTTTAGTGGTTTTTTGCATACAACCTATCCTAAACAAATAATAAAAATAAAAAAAGTGCGGTAAATTGTACCGCACTTTTTTAGATAAACAAAATCAAGTTAAATTCTAATAAAAGATGCACTCTAAAATATAGAAAATAATGATGGCAAAAAATGCACCTGCCGGTAAAGTCACGACCCAAGATGCAAAAATATTGCGAATAACGCTAAGATTTAACGCCGCAATACCGCGAGCAAAACCAACGCCGAGAACCGCACCTACTAAGGTTTGAGTTGTTGAAATCGGCAAGCCAGTGCCGGATGCAATCACCACCGTAATCGCAGTAGCAAATTCCGCCGAGAAACCGCGACTTGGGGTTAAATCGGTAATACCGGAACCAATGGTTCCCATCACTTTATACCCCATTACAGCCAAACCAATCACAATACCAGTCGCGCCTAGCGGTAAAATCCACCATGCCAAAGATGTTTTAGTCGCAATTTGACCGCCATTTTCAACGATAGAAACAACCGCAGATAAAGGCCCGATCGCATTGGCAACGTCGTTTGAACCATGTGCAAATGCCATTGAACAAGCAGTTAACAGCATTAAGATACTGAATACTTTTTCCACACCGCCGAAAGTCCCACCTTGTACGCGATTTTTAAAGGATTCACTGCGAAAATAGAAATAGCAGAAAATAATACTAGAGATAGAAATGAATGCCGAAGTTAAAAAGGTTTCCATGCTGGAAAGATGCAATCCTACGTGTTTTAACCCTTTAGTGATTGTCACAATAGTTAAAATAAAAGTCGTTAACCCCATATAATAAGGACCGAATTTTTTTGCATTTTCCATCGGTGTTTCAGTGTCAAAAATAAATTTTTGCGTACTGGTAAAAATAATATATGCCACCACACCAGAGACTACCGGCGTAATAAACCAGCTACCGACGATATTTTTGATACTGCCCCATTCCACCGCGTGCGGACCGACGGTAACACAAGCAAAACCAATAATGGCACCGATAATGGAGTGCGTCGTGGAAACCGGCCAGCCCATAAAAGAGGCGATTAAAAGCCAAACCCCAGCAGAAAGCAAGGCACTCATCATACCTAACACCAAAATATCCGGTGTATCGACAAATTCCATCGGGTTGATAATCCCGCTTTTGATGGTTTCAGTCACTTCACCACCGGCTAAATAAGCCCCAGCAAATTCAAACACCATTGCCGCCAAAATAGCTTGTTTAGCAGTAATTGTCCCGGAACCGACGGAAGTTCCCATTGCGTTAGAAACGTCATTTGCTCCAATACCAAAGGCCATCAATAAGCCAAAAATGGCTGTTACGATGACAAATAATGTGCCATATTCATTTAGTAATTCCATTGTTATTTACCTTACTAAAAAGTAGAATTTTTATCGTTATGCGACAAAACTACGAACGAGCTAACATCAGCTCAATTCTTGAACCAACACGTTGTGCTTGATCCGCTAATACTCCAATCCACTCAAGGGTTTTATATAAAAACATTACATCAATCGGATTAAAACGCTCTTCCATGTTACGCAACATCATACGCAATTTAATTTGCATTTGATCCGTATCATCTTCGATCGCATCTAATTCATTAATCATGGTATTAACAAAGGTTAATTCGCGACCTTTAAAGCCGGTTTCCAACAATTTATCCATTTCATCAATCACCAAATGTGCCTGCACAGTCGCATCTAAGCTACGACAAACATATTTCATAAATTCTTCGCGCATTTCCATCGGAAAGGTAAATTGTCTGCCCACCATACGACCGGCAATATCTTTAGCGTAATTGGCAAGTTTGTCTTGTTGTGTCACCAATTCCAATAAATCCGTACGATCAATCGGCATAAACAAACCGCGCGGCAATTTTAAGCGAATTTCACGTTTTAACGAATCCGCTTGACGTTCTACCTCAGAAATTTGCTGACGTACTTGCAACGCTTGATCCCAATCGTTATTAAATGTACTTTCAAAAAACGGTACCAACAAACTGCAACATTCCGTCACTTTATCTGAATGTTTTTGTAATGGTTTTAAAGGCGAATGGGCAAATAATCCAAGAATATTATTCATTGCCATAAAATAACTCCTTAAAGGGTTGATATTAATTTCAGGCGCATATTACATGATATAAGGCAAAAATTCACGATTTTAATCGAAAAATCTCCATATTTATTGGATAATATCAAGAGTCATTTACATATTAATTGCTTATTTATAGAATAACCAATTGATATAAAAGGAATTTATATGGAAAACGAAATTGAACTAAAATTAATCGCCTCGCCCCAATTCGCCCAATTTTTGAGCCAAGAAATCAGCAATTTCACGATTTTAACGCAAAAAAACGTCTTTTTAAGCAATTGTTACTACGATACGCCGGATCAATTCTTTGCCAAAAATAAAATGGGATTGCGGGTGCGCCAGCAAGATAATACCTTTACCTTAACACTAAAAACCAACGGAACAGTACAAAGCGGGTTACACATTCGCCCGGAATATAATGTTCCACTTAACGATGCCCATCCTGATTTAAACCAATTAGCGCAAGTTTATCCGCTAGAAAATGTGCAATCCTTATCACTTACCGCGCTATTTTCCACGGATTTTCAGCGCCAATCTTGGCTTATCGAATGTGGCAACGGTACGCAAATTGAAGTGGCATTAGATCAAGGGGAAATCATCGCACAAAACAAAACCGCGCCGATTTGCGAAGTCGAATTTGAATTAAAACAAGGAAATATCGCTGATTTATTGTATTTCGTTAATGAACTTAGCTTTGCTTGTGATGCCCGCTTAAGTCAACGCAGTAAAGCACAACGAGGCTATCAACTGGCGCTAAATCAATCTATCACGCCGCAAAATTGGTTAACCAAATGGCGTGAATTTTTGGATTTTGCAAAAAGTGCAGTCAATTCTACGCAAAAATTGACCGCACTTATCAAGTTGGAACAAGAGATGATCGAAGAAACCGTCGATCTCGGCGCAGACTATTTTGCTCAAGATTTTATCCGCAGCGTAGAACGGATTGGCGCCTTTTTTAATCTGTATTATTTCTACAGCGAAAATGCCAAACTGTTAGAACAATGTGCTGCCGAACAAGCAGAACAGACGCCAATCCGATTTGATGAACAACGTTTAACCGAATTATTGGAAAGTAATGTACGCTTGCTCGATGAAATCAAAGAAATTATCCGTCTACACAGCGAAAGCAAAGATAATTTACGCGCAATGAACTGCCTGATTTCATTGCTCCAAAGCGGACGATATGTAAAACGGATGCTCAACTTTTTATTATTAACGGTGAAATAAAATGGCAAAATCTCCGAAAACCGCTTATGTATGTAGCGACTGCGGCGCAGAATTTGCACGTTGGCAAGGACAATGTTCTGCTTGCAAAGCCTGGAATACCATCAGCGAAGTGCGGTTAGTTTCTGCGACAAAAACTAAAAATGACAGATTCAGCGGATACGCCGGTGAAACCCACGCCAAAATTCAGCGTTTATCAGAAATCAGCCTACAAGAATTGCCGCGTTTCAGCAGTGGATTTAACGAATTGGATCGCGTTCTCGGTGGCGGGATCGTACCTGGCAGCGCCATTTTAATCGGCGGTCATCCCGGCGCGGGGAAAAGTACCTTGTTGCTGCAAGTGATGTGCGGATTGGCACAACATTCGACCACACTTTATGTCACCGGCGAAGAATCATTGCAACAAGTTGCCATGCGAGCTAATCGCTTAAATTTGCCAACGGATCGATTACAAGTTTTATCAGAAACCTCCGTTGAACAAATTTGCGCCTTAGCCGATCAATTAAAACCGCAAATTATCGTGATTGACTCAATCCAAGTGATGCACCTTGCGGATATTCAATCCTCACCCGGCAGCGTGGCACAAGTACGTGAATGTGCTGCATTTTTAACCCGTTATGCGAAAACTCGCCATGTAGCGATAGTGATGGTCGGTCATGTGACCAAAGATGGAACCCTTGCTGGACCGAAAGTGCTGGAACACGCTATTGATGCCTCCCTATTATTGGAAGGCGAAGCAGATTCCCGTTATCGTACCTTGCGCAGCCATAAAAATCGTTTTGGAGCAGTCAACGAACTCGGCGTTTTCGCCATGACGGAGCAAGGGTTACGTGAAGTAAAAAATCCGTCAGCGATTTTTTTAAGCCGCGGCGAAGAAGAAACGTCCGGCAGTTCAGTAATGGTATTATGGGAAGGTACACGCCCGCTATTGGTTGAAATTCAAGCATTAGTTGATCATTCCATGCTCGCCAATCCAAGACGGGTGGCGGTCGGGTTGGAACAAAACCGCTTGGCGTTATTATTGGCGGTATTGCATCGCCATGGTGGCTTACAAATGGCGGATCAAGATGTGTTTGTCAACGTAGTGGGCGGCGTTAAAGTCGGTGAAACCGGTGCGGATTTGGCGTTATTATTGGCGCTAATTTCCAGTTTCCGCAATCGCCCGTTGCCACGCGATTTGGTAGTTTTCGGCGAAGTAGGTTTGGCGGGAGAAATTCGCCCGGTGCCAAGCGGTCAGGAACGCATTAGCGAAGCAGCAAAACACGGGTTTAAACGCGCGATTGTACCGTTTGCCAACAAGCCGAAAAGTGCGGTGGAAAATATGCAAGTTTTTACCGTTAAAAAACTCGCCGATGCGCTAGCCATTTTAGATAATTGGTAAAAATAAGTGCGGAATTAACCGCACTTTTTCGTATTTTAAGCAGAATTAATTCCCATTCACGCGGGCTTTTATCCGATCCGCAAACATCCCGATGCTCACCGCAAAATAGTTGGATTTGTTCCAGTCTAGAATGGTGCGGAAATTGTTTGAAACCAAAAACGCGCGGCCCGCTTCACGATCCGGGCGCACTAACCATAAATCAGCTGAAGAAAGTGCGGTCAATTTTTCCAATTCTTGTGAAGTTGGCGATTTCAACACTACACCTTTATTTTGCCATTCGCGCCATGAACGTGCTTTGCCTTTTTCAATACCGGCAAGATCCAAGCTCAGATATTGCGTCAAATTGACTTCCACGCCCCAAGGCAATTGATCATTCCAACCGACGGTATGCAAATAGTTGGCAATAGAGGCAAATACATCGTAGTGATTTTTCCAAATATCTTTTTCACCATCTCTGTCGCCATCCGCTGCATAGCTCAAATATGAACTCGGCATAAATTGCGTTTGCCCCATGGCACCAGCCCAAGATCCCAACATTTTGTTGCGTTGAATATGATCCCGTTCCAACATTTTCATTGCAGCGATAAATTCTTTACTAAATAAAGATTCACGACGCCCATCAAAGGCTAAGGTCGCTAAAACCGATAAGACATCATAATTACCTTGATAATAACCGAAGCTACTTTCCATGCCCCACAATGCCATCAAATATTCTTTTTGTACACCAAAACGTTTACTCGCTTTTTCCAATTGTGGCAATTGTTCCCAATAACGACGTTCCGCTACATTGACTTTATCTGCAGTTAAAACACGGTTTAAATAATTAGTGGTTCCATTCGGATTAGATACCGGCGGCTGATTCGGATCGCGTTTTTTAATTTTACCCGCTTGCTGTCTATCTAAATCCACTGCTTTTTGGATAAAACGAATGTTATGTTGTTCATTTAACACTGACGCTGAAACGCCTTGCCCCGCTGCTTTGGATTTTAAAAACTGCACATAATCATTAAAATTTTGTGCAAGACGCGGTTTTGTATAAGACGCATCATTACTAACCGCATGAATCGCCTGATTTCCGGCGCAACCGGTCAGTGCCATACTTAATGTGAATAACGACAATTTGAGTTTGTGTTTCAACATATTACTTTCCTTAAATAATGAGAGAAAACATAAAAAAATAAGAATGAAATATTATTTACGTAAAAATCCATACACGATTTTTAACAACGACAACGGTAGCAAGCGCGGAATCACGCGTAATGCGAAAACCACCAAACCTGACAACGTCCCTTGTAACTTCAGGCGTTGTTTTAATTTAAACAGGTTCCATTCGCACTTTGCTTGCGCCATGCCGCGACGACGCCCAACCATACCATTACCAACGCGAGCGTAAACTAAAATGTCCGGTAAATTCGCCACCTGTTGTGGAAATTTCGCCACTAAATTAATCCAAAGATAATAATCTTCCTGTAAATCCTGATAACCACCAGCGGCTAATACTTCTGTTTTGCGATATGCCACCGTCATATGGTTAAATGGACAGCGTTTGCGCGTAAAATCAACTATTGCTTGCGCATTTAACGGAACCTGACGATAACTGACAATATCATCAATATGTTGACCGAATTCAGCAATTTGGCCGCCAAAAATCACCGTATCCGGATGCTGTTCAATAAAAGCAACTTGTTTTTCAAAACGTTGCGGATCACAAATATCATCCGTATCCATACGAAAAACCCATTCGTGCGAACAATGTAGCAATCCTTCATTTAGCGCTTTACCTAAACCACGATTTTGCGCCAATTTCACCAGCTTTAATGGCAATAAATCTTGGTATTTTTCCACCGCACTTTCTAACGCCTCCGTTACCGGACCATCAAAAATCAATACGATTTCATCCGCCAAGCGCGTTTGCTGGCGTAAACTTTCTAAACATTCAAGCAAAAATTGCGGTTGTTCTTTGACATAAAGAGACATTAAAACAGAAAATTTCATTACATAAACCTTTTTAAATAAATCGCCAATGTTGGAGAAATAAAGGTAATCACTGCGATCAGCAGCGTTTTAATCCGCTTATTCAACTTAAACATTGCAAAATAATGATACGCCGCGCGGCGGGATAAATTCATAATATTCGGATAAGCCAGCATATATTGTGCGTTGATGGCAAAGTTTTTGCGCTGTTGTGCGCTATACACATACTGTTGCGCAATCACTGCAATTGCCGATTCTGTATTGGTAGTATTGGTCGATACGCTGGAGCGTTTGGTATGGAATGTGCATTTGGTTAACGGTTGATCCACATATACTGGCGCAAAGGCTGGAGAAGAAACCAATTTCAACACAAATTCATAATCTTCCAAGGATTTTAATCCTGTCGATAATCCACCAAGGGCAAAAAAGAAACTTTTTTTCACGCCAATCATCGGCATACCGCCCATTTTATTGGCGGCTAAAATATTATCCAGCGTCAATTGCGCCGGATCACGGTACGGATGTGTAAAATAAGTGAAGTTTTCATTTACCATCACACATTCCGCTGGGTGATAAATCACATTGCAATCAGGATGTTGTGCGATAGTTTGCGCCATCACTTCGCATTTTGTTGCAGCAAAGCGATCATCATCATCTAAAAATAACAACCAGTCATATTTTGCCTGTTGCGCTCCAATATTGCGACTGCCGGCTGCACCTTGATTTTGTGGATTACGAATCAATTGCACTGAAAACGGATAGGTTTTATCAATTGCTACCGCCTCTTGCGAACAATCATCCACAATCACCACTTCAAAATTATATTGCGTTTGCGCCACTAAGCTGTCTAATAACGCTGGAATTTCTTGTTTGCGGTTAAATGATGGAACAATAATACTCAGCATCTTTACGCCTCTTTTTTAAATAAAATAAGATGTTTTCCCGACGAACCGAATAAGGAAAGTAACATCAATAAAACCAACATAATTCCCGGAAACGCATAAGTATCCGCTTTAATATTTAATACGGATAAAATAAATAAAGTAGATAAGGTAAAATACCAACTGCCTGCAAACCAATTTAACGCAATTTTACGCACAAAATAAGCAGTAAATAAAAAAACCATAATAACGTTTAAAATACCGCCATATAATGTTTGACGAATAAATCCGCTATCCGTTGCACCATAATAATGCCCATCAGCGGTAGTATAATATCCATCGCCAAATAAAATTTGTTTTAATTGCGGTATATATAAATGTTTTTGCATCAATGTATCGGTCGAAGAACTGGTTAATCCTTTATGCCCCAATAAATTAATCAAAGGTTCCAACGCATGTTGGACATATTTATTATCTGCATAATTCATCGCAAGAAATACACAAATTGCTGCGAATAAGAATAATGCTGGAAGATAACGCCATTTAAAATATAACAGAATACTAATCACCGACATCAATAAAAAAGTTCTACCGGAAATTAATCCAACAAATAACAATAAAAAGACGAACACCGAACTCATGGAATTATAACGCTGATTATATGCCAATAAAAAATGCAATAACATCACATAAAAAATACTTAATTGGAAAAAAGCAGCTGATGTTAAGGTATATAAGCGATATTCTTGTTCGGAACCATAAAAACGCGGCAACAAAGCATTGGTCGAAAGGGAAAAATCAATCACCCAAGGAATTCCGCATAAAGCCAAAAAACCTATTGCTGATTGCACGGAAATTCCCCATTTTAAATCGCGTACGAATTGTTGCTGGCCCAATGAATATTGCCCATTATTGGGGGCATAAAACAGATTATAAAGACCAATTGCAAAAACAAATAAAATCAATGTCTTGCTATATTGAATCACTACGGAGAAATCTCGCGTCTGATGCGCTAATAAGGGAACAAAACTTAATAAAATTAAGGCAATAATAACCACAAGGCTATCCACAGGAAGCAGGATTCCTCGCGTGATTTTTTGTTGGTAAACCCGATACCCTAACCACAACAAAGCGATAATGCCGACAAAAAATGCCATCCGAAAAAAATGGAATAACCAAGGATCATAAAGATAAAAAAGAGTAAATATTGCTGACATAACGTTCCTTTATTTCCTTTAATGCTGTTGTGCGCTGATATTTAATTCGCTCATGGGAAATTTATAATAATATACAATTGAAATTAACAGACGAGTTAAACTGGCGCCAATTAAGGCATAGGCAACACCATATAAACCTTGTTCGCTAAAACAATAAAATAATACAACCAACACCGCAATAGAAATTAATTGGCGGGTAAATAACAAAATTTGTTTTCCTAAAATCAACATATTTTGGGATAATACCCAAGATAATCCAGCAATAATGGAATTAACAATAAACCAAACTAAGATTGGTGCAACTTCCGCATATTTTTCACTAAAAAAGAAAACCACTACTGGTTTGGCTAAAAACGGCACAATAATGACCGCACTTATTGCCATTAATCCAATTAACAATAAAACGGATTTAATACGATTCATTCGATTAAGTAAGCCGGAATAATAATAATCCGTGAGCATATTAATAAATTTTGTTAATAATGCATCAAAAGCAATGCAAACAGTATATAATCCTAAAGTATAATTCCCCATTAAGGAAACAATTAAAAATTTATCTAAATTAACTGTCGTTGCTCCAAAGGTTTGTAATAAATTTTGTTTAATCCAGTTTTTAGCAAAAAAACGCCAGTCCATTTTTTTTACTTCATGTTCTCGGATAAATTGTCGTTCAATGCGCGTAAGATAAAATAAACAAAATAATGCCTGTACAACCGTTAACGCAGTTAATAAATATAATGCGATAGCAATTGGCTGTTCTCCTCCAATAAAATAACAAGCGGCATATAAAATCACAGCTAAAATCGGTTGTTGTAAGGAAATCACCCGATAAATTTTTAAATTTGCATCAATTTTACTTTTTTCTAATGTAATAGTTAAAATTGCGGTCAAAACCACATTTAAAATAAATAGATAAGAAAATTGCGTCACCTCAAAAAAAGACAAGGCAATCGCCGCCACCAAGCAGGCAAACGCTAAAAAGCCAAGAAAATAATAACGCCATCCTTGATATTGTTGATTGCGCATACTTAAAGCAAAAGCAAATCCTACGCCACCGGAACCAATCGCCGCCGCATAGCTAACAGAGGTAACAAAAAGTTGGAATAACCCGCGATCTTCAACTGCCAGCAATCGTGCTAACAAAAAAGAACTGACCATGGTCAATCCCGTACTGAACAAGGTCACTAAAATTAAACTGACTAAATTTCGTTGATTGTTATTCATCTTCGACGACCACCAACTTTATCCGCCTTTGGCTTATTATCATAAACGTGCCATTGTAAAGCGAACCGCAACGACATTCAATAAAACAATAAATCTTTACAAAATCTTACAATCTCTTTATTCTTCACTATCCGAGTGTACTCATTTCTAATATCCAATAGGTGGACTTATGTTTATGTTAGTCAAATTAATTACCGCCATTATTCTTCCCCCGTTTAATGTCATTATACTTTTGATTTTATCGTTAATTCTCGGCGCGTTTGATCACAAAATCTTAAGTAAACTCACCGCACTTTTGGGCATTTTAATCCTTTATGTGTTTAGTATTCCTTATACCGCGCAAAAATTAAACGACAGTCTTGTGGTTGAAGATAATCTCACGCTAGAAGATTACCAAACAGCGCAAGCCATTGTCGTCCTCGGCGGCGGACTACGCGACAGCAAAGAATTATTCGGCACACTCGCTGTTCCGCAAATTCCACTGGAAAGATTGCGCTATGCCGCCTTTTTATATGAAAAAACCCGTTTGCCGATTTTGTTAAGCGGTTCCAGCCCAAATGGCAATTCTGAAGCCAAAGTGATGGAAAAAGAATTACAAGAATTTTTCCACACCCCAACGCGCTGGCTGGAAGAACATTCCTTAACCACCATTGAAAACGCCGAGTTGGTGAAAAAATTATTAGCAAAAGAAAACATCAACCGCATTATCTTGGTGACCAACCAATGGCATATGCAGCGTGCTAAATTATTATTTGAAAAACAAGGATTTGAAGTGTTACCTGCCAGTGTCGGCAACGGGATTACACCAGAATCCTATGAACTTGGTTTGATGCATTTTATCCCGCAAGCGGCAGCTATGCCGGCAAATATGCAAGCGCTAAAAGAATGGATTGGCTATTGGAAAGAAAAATAGAACATCTCGGAGAAGAATACAGCAGCAAAAACAAAGTGCGGTGAAAAACCTTCATATTTTTGACCGCACTTTTTGTTTTACGGTTTCACAGCAAAACTCGCCATATAATTGGCGCTAACATCTTTATTCAACCAGAAGTTTCCAGTCAGCGGGTTATAATGATAACCCACCATATTTTGGCATTCTAATTCGACTTTGTCAGTCCAGTGCAATAATTCCGCGGGTTTGATAAATTTGTCATAATCATGCGTGCCTTTCGGTAACATTTTAAGAATATATTCCGCGCCCAGCACCACCAACGTCCACGCTTTGAAAGTGCGATTAATAGTGGATAAAAACAGAGTTCCATTAGGTTTTAACAAGGTTTTGCAGGCATTAATGACAGAATCTGGATGTGGAACGTGTTCTAGCATTTCCATGCAAGTTATTACATCAAATTTTTCCGCGTGAAGTGCGGTCTGTTGTTGTAAAAAATCTTCAACAGTGGTTAATTGGTAATCAATTTGTAAATGTTGTTCTTGCGCGTGCAATTTCGCCACTTCCAGCGGCGCAGCGCTCATATCAATTCCGCTCACATTTGCACCGCACTTTGCCATCGCCTCCGACAAAATTCCGCCACCACAGCCTACATCCAGCACCTTTTTGCCTTGTAACCCTTTGGCTTGCTGTTGAATATAGCTTAAACGCAGCGGATTAAGTTGGTGAATAGGTTTAAAATCGCCTTGCGGATCCCACCAACTTTTCGCCATTTTCTCAAATTTTTCAAGTTCTTGCGGGTCAAGATTTTGCATGATTATCCTTTTATTATTCTCCGTTTACATTCCCTATATTATTCCCTAAGTGCGGTAAAAATTCACTATAAAATTAGAGGAACAGCATAATTTATGCTATAATTCCGTTAATTTTTTGTATGTTATTAGGAAATTCTAAATGGCGAGTTTAGTCCCAAATGTCACCCCTGTAAGTATTGAGGAAGAATTGAAATCCTCCTATCTTGATTATGCCATGTCCGTGATTGTCGGGCGGGCATTGCCTGATGTGCGCGATGGTTTAAAACCGGTGCATCGTCGTGTGTTGTATTCCATGGATCAAAACGGTAATACCTATAATAAAGCCCACATTAAATCTGCGCGTGTAGTTGGGGATGTTATCGGTAAATACCATCCTCATGGCGACAGCGCGGTGTATGACACCATTGTGCGGATGGCACAACCGTTTTCATTACGCTATATGTTAGTTGATGGGCAAGGTAACTTTGGTTCGGTGGACGGTGACTCGCCGGCGGCTATGCGTTATACCGAAGTGCGGATGCAAAAAATCACGCAGGAATTATTGACCGATTTAGATAAAGAAACGGTGGACTTCTCGCCAAACTATGATGGCAAGGAAATGATCCCTGATGTATTGCCGACCAAAATTCCGACATTATTAGTTAACGGATCCTCGGGTATTGCGGTAGGGATGGCGACCAATATTCCGCCGCACAATTTAGCGGAAGTGTTAGACGGTTGTTTGGCGTATGTGGATAACGAAGAAATTACCATTGACGAATTAATGCAATATATTCCGGGGCCGGATTTTCCAACTGCCGCGATCATCAACGGACGCAAAGGGATTGAAGAGGCTTATAAAACTGGACGCGGAAAAGTTTATGTGCGGGCAAAAGCGGAAATCGAAAAAAATGATCGTGATCGCGAACAAATTGTGATTACGGAATTGCCTTATCAAGTCAATAAAAAAACCTTAATTGAAAAAATCGCCGAATTAGTCAAAGATCGCAAACTGGAAGGCATTAGCGAAATCCGCGATCTTTCCAAAGAAGATATTCGCGTGATCATCGAAATTAAACGTGATGCGGTTGCCGAAGTGGTACTCAACCACCTTTACTCATTAACCCAAATGCAAGTCACTTTTGGGATCAATATGGTAGCATTGGATCATGGTCAACCAAAATTATTAAATTTAAAACAAATTATCGCCGCCTTTATTAAACATCGCCGCGAAGTTATCACGCGCCGCACCGTGTTTGATTTGCGTAAAGCTTGCGATCGCGCTCATATTTTAGAGGGATTAGCGGTCGCGCAAGCGAATATTGATAAAATCATTGATCTCATCCGTAACTCCAAAACGCGTGCTGAAGCGGAACAAAAACTGTTGGATACAGAATGGACCGCAGGCGATTCGGCACAAATGTTAGCCTTTGCTGAACGGATTAAATATCCACACGGACTGCCAACCAAATTGGGACAAGAAGGTAATGTCTATCGCTTATCAGAAGTACAAACGAAAGCGATTTTAGAGTTGCAATTACACCGTTTAACCAGTTTGGAAAAAGAGAAAATCTTTGATGAATACAATGAAATTATCGACATCATCAATGAATATTTATACATTCTCAACAGCGCCGAACGCTTAAAAGAAGTGTTATGCGAAGAATTGGAAAAAGTGAAAGCGGATTTTGCCGATGAACGTCGTACCGAAATCACCACAGCATCTGGCGATATTAATTTGGAAGATTTAATCGCACAAGAAGACGTTGTGGTTACCCTTTCTCACGAAGGCTATGTCAAATATCAACCGCTAACCGACTATGAAGCACAACGCCGCGGCGGTAAAGGAAAATCGGCAACGAAAATGAAAGAGGAAGATTTTATTGAACGCTTATTGGTTGCCAATACGCACGATACGATCCTCTGTTTCTCTAGTCGTGGACGCTTATATTGGTTAAAAGTGTATCAGTTACCACAAGCTAGTCGCGGTTCACGCGGGCGTCCAATCGTCAATATTTTACCATTGAACGAAAATGAGCGTATTACCGCGATCTTACCGATTACGACTTATGAAGACAATAAGTTTGTCATTATGGCAACCGCCGGTGGGATGGTGAAAAAAATCGCCTTAACAGAATTCAGTCGTCCTCGTTCTAGTGGTATTATCGCCCTGAACTTACGTGATGAAGACGAATTAATCGGCGTAGATATTACGGATGGTAACAACGAAATTATGTTGTTCTCGTCACAAGGTCGTGTAGTTCGTTTCGACGAAAATGCGGTACGCGCCATGGGACGTGCTGCCGCTGGGGTGCGCGGAATTAAATTAGCATTGACTAATGAGATTTCCGATGATGAAAGTGCGGTCGAAAATGAAGATGTTTCGGAAGAACATGATGACACCTTAGATTTAAATATCGATAAAGTCGTCTCTTTAGTTGTACCAAAAAATCAAGGCGAAATTCTCACCGCCACTCAACATGGTTATGGTAAACGTACCGCATTAGACGAATATCCGACCAAATCACGCAATACCAAAGGGGTGATTTCGATTAAAGTCAGCGAGCGCAACGGAAAAGTAGTCGCCGCCGCGCAAGTTGAGGAAAACGATCAAATCATGCTGATTACCGATGCGGGTACTTTAGTCAGAACGCGTGTCAACGAAGTTAGTATCGTCGGACGCAATACTCAAGGGGTTCGCTTAATTCGCACTGCCGAAAACGAACAATTAGTCAGTTTGGAACGCATCTGTGAAGTGGATGAAGACGAATGTGACGAAAGTGTGGTCGAAAATTCGGAAGAATAATCGTTTTTTTACTTACGGTTAGCATTATGCTAACCGTTTTTTCCTTTAATAACTTGGAGCTAAATATGTCAATTTCCTTACTTGTTTATGTACATATTATTTGCGCTATTGTCAGTTTATTGTTACTGCTTATCCGTGGCGTAATGCAGTTAGCCGGCAAGAATTGGCGGACAGTAAAACTGCTGAAAATTCTACCGCACTTAAGCGATACCTTATTGATTTTAAGTGGTGTGGGCATTATCGCTATGTTCGGTTTTCATGTACCGCTATGGGTGGTCATCAAAATCGTATTATTGATTTTATATATTATTTTTGCGGCTAAATTTTTCAGCAAAAACTGCCTACAACCTAAGTCAGCTCATTTTATGCTCGCAGTTGTCAGCTTTGTCGCGGCGGGTTTCATCGGATTTTTCCACTAAACTTTCCTAAAAACAAAATGTTTGTAAGCCATGCTTACAAACATTTTTTATTTCAGTTTCACTATATAAATTTGTAACAATCTTTCTTAGCCACCAGCCAGCTTCACTTTAAAGCCTTTTTGTTCCAACAACTGTTTCAGCAATTCCCTTTTATCGCCTTGAATTTCTATCTCACCGCCTTTTACCGCACCACCACATCCACAACGTTTTTTCAGCTCAGCAGCCAGTTGTTTTAACTCTGCTTCCGATAAATCTAATCCATTGATCACACAAACACCACTGCCTTTACGACTGCTGGTCTGGCGCTGAATGCGCACAATACCATCGCCCTTAGGGCGTGCGACCGGTTGCGGTGCTGCGCTTATTTTGCCGCTTTCGGTGGAATAAACCAATACGCTCTCTGACATGGTTTCCTCAATTCAATTAATCAGCGATAGAAGCATTGATCGCGCGTAACACCTCCGCCGGATTATCCGCTTGCGTAATCGGACGACCAATGACTAAATAATCAGAACCCGATTGAATTGCCGCGTTTGGCGTCATAACACGGCGTTGATCACCAAAATCGCTACCAATTGGTCGAATACCTGGTGTCACTAATTTGAAATCTTTTCCGCATTCTGCACGTAAAATTTCCACTTCTTGTGGCGAACAAACCACCCCATCTAAACCTGCACGTTGGCTTAATCTTGCCAAACGAATCACTTGTTCCATCGGCGATGCATTAATACCGATTTGTAATAAATCTAAATCTTCCATACTAGTAAGTACGGTAACGCTAATTAAAATCGGCGCATCTTTACCATAAGGCTCAAGAATTTTTTTCGCTTCTTCCATCATGCGTAAACCACCACTGGCGTGTAAATCCACCATCCATACCCCCAAATCAGCAGCAGATCTGACTGCTCTTGCGACTGTATTTGGAATATCGTGGAATTTTAAGTCTAAAAACACATCAAAATTACGTTGATGAAGTTGTTTAACAAACTGGGTTCCCAATGTCGTAAACATTTCTTTACCCACTTTCAAGCGACATAATTGCGGATCAATTTGATCCACTAATGCCAAGGCTTGTTCTTCTTTTTCGTAATCCAGTGCAACGATAATTTTGCTGCTCATATTATTTTCCTCTCATTAATTATGCTCAATTCCACGAATCGGTTTGATACTTTCCCATTGACGACAAGATGGACAACACCAAACTAATTTATGAGTTTGATAACCGCAGTTAGTACAACGATAATCAAATCCTTGTTTGATACGCTCGCCCACCATTTTATGTAATAAAATCAAACTCTCTTTTGCTCGCCCTTGTTCGGCAGTATCAATTTGGTACTGAATAAAACGATGGAACAAAAAAGTACTCGGATTTTGCGTCAAACGTTGGTAGAGTTTGCCTTGCGCAGCAGAAATTCCATCTTTTTTCGCAATCAAATCTACTAACGCTAAATCCACTTCGCTATCGTTACAACTGATCGCTTTAATTAAAAATAATTCAAAATTATCTAATTGCGCCAATTGTTCATAACAATATTTCAACGAAGGCAAAATTTCGCTGACATAATCCGCATTTTGCGTTAAAACATTTTCTAAATTTTTGACCGCACTTCGATAATCTTGCTCGGCAATAAGAAATTCAGCTAACAAAATTGATGCGCGAACACAAGTCGGAGATACTTCTAAGGCTTTTTGTAGCAGGGCTTTAGCTTTTTCTTTATCGGTATGCGAAATGCTTAAAGAATATTCACAGTAATAATGTGCCAATTCTACATTATTGACGATATGCGAGATTTTAGCCAATTTTTCCGCCACATTAATCGCTTTTTTCCACTCTTTAGTTTTTTGATAAATTACCGCTAATTGCTGCAACGCATTTTCAGCGAACTCTGGTTCATCCACTAAAGCAATATAAAAGTTTTCGGCACGGTCAAAAAAACCAACCGCCATAAAATCTTTGGCAAGTTGTTGTTTTGCTAATAATTTTTGTTCAAAAGAATAATTTGGACTGCGTTCTAAGGCTTGGTGAATACGCAATGCTTTATCCACTTCGCCGCGCGAACGGTATAAATTTCCCAGCGTCAATTCCGCTTCAAATTGAGAATGGCTTTCGATTTTGTTTTCTTCTTCTTGTTTTTGCAACATATCCAAAAACAAATCAACCGCCTTATCGGGTTGATTTGACAAAAGAAGATTGACCCCCGTCACATAGTCACGAGAAAGTTTATTACTGACATCATCCTGATCTCTTTTTGCACTACGATGCCCCATATACCAACCATAAGCGGCAGCAATGGGCAAAAGTAAAAAGAGCAATTCAAGCATTACTGCGCTGCCTTATCCCGACTTGTCGTTAATTCGTTAATTTGTAAAGTTTGACGCTTAATTTGACGAGTTAAAGAAAGATTTTTCACTTTTAATTTCAGGTAAAATAATCCGGTGATTAACCAACCCAGAATTAATCCTAAGCCAAATAAAATGGCAACCAATGTAGAAAGCTGAAACTCGCTTTGCGCAACGATATAATTGAAACTGATCACTTGATCGTTATTTGCTCCAATCGTGATTGCTACAAGCACTACCGCCAATAATACGATAAATCCTAAAATGTATCTGATCATACTATTCCTCTGTCCTTCTTAGAATACAAAACAGGTACCATTATGCCAAATTTTACTATAAAAAACGACACTTAAAGTGTCGTTATTGTTAGTAAAAAGCAAATTATGATTGAACATCAACACGTTCTCTAAGTTCTTTACCTGCTTTAAAGTGTGGAACACTTTTTGCGTCTAATTTCACTTGATCACCTGTTTTTGGATTACGCCCTACACGAGGTTGACGAAAGTGTAACGAAAAGCTACCAAACCCTCGCACTTCAATGCGATCTCCTTTTTCTAAAGTATATGACATTTGCTCTAAAATTTCTTTTACTGCAATTTCCACATCCTTTACCGGTACAGTCGGATTTTTTTGAATTAAATTCTCAATCAACTCTGACTTAGTCATATTCTCTTTCTCCTAACCTTGCGCATTTGTAGCTGGTGCGGATACATCCGCACCAACATAGTGAATTAATTATTCACCTTTTGCCGCTTTGAACGCTTCAGCCATTGCATTCGGAATAGCAACTTCTTCTTTATTCACGCTTGCAACTGCCGCTGCTTCTTCAGCTTGATCTTTCGCTTTTACAGATAAGTGAACGATGCGCGCTTTACGATCTACACCAGTGTATTTCGCTTCAACTACGTCACCTACAGCAACTTCTTCTGTTAAATCAGCTGCACGGATATAACCTTCTACACCGTGGTCTAATTCAACTTTAGCCCCTTTGCTGTCAGCTTCAACAACTTTAGCACTCAATACTGCGCCTTTTTTATTTACTGCAACAAAGTTGTTAAACGGATCTTCTTCAAGTTGTTTGATACCTAAAGAAATACGTTCTTTTGCTGAATCCACTTGTAAAACTACCGCAGAAACTTCGTCACCTTTTTTATAGTTACGAACTGCTTCTTCACCCGGCATATTCCAAGAAATATCAGACAAGTGAACTAAACCATCAATACCGCCTTCAAGACCGATGAAGATACCGAAATCGGTGATAGATTTGATTTTACCAGAAACTTTATCGCCTTTGTTGTGAGTTTCAGCGAATTGTAGCCATGGGTTAGGTTTGCATTGTTTTAAACCTAAAGAAATACGACGACGTTCTTCGTCAATTTCCAATACCATCACTTCAACGACATCGCCAAGGCTAACCACTTTAGACGGATGAATGTTTTTGTTGGTCCAATCCATTTCAGAAACGTGAACTAAACCTTCAACGCCATCTAAAATTTCAACAAAACAACCATAATCGGTTAAGTTAGTTACTTTACCGGTTAATTTGCTGTTCACTGGGTGATTTTCAGCAATTGCCGCCCAAGGATCTTGACCTAATTGTTTTAAGCCTAAAGATACACGGGTACGATCTTTGTCAAATTTTAATACTTTAACAGTGATTTCATCACCTACATTCACGATTTCGCTTGGATGTTTAACACGTTTCCACGCCATATCAGTGATATGTAATAAACCGTCAACACCACCAAGATCTACGAATGCACCGTAGTCTGTTAAGTTTTTAACGGTACCTTTCACTTCAGAACCTTCAGCAAGATTTGCTAAAACTTCTTCACGATCTTGGCTGCTTTCAGACTCGATTACCGCACGACGAGAAACAACCACGTTGTTGCGTTTTTGATCAAGTTTGATCACTTTAAATTCTAATTCTTTACCTTCAAGGTGTAAGGTATCACGTACAGGACGGGTATCGACTAATGAACCCGGTAAGAATGCACGAACACCATTTAACTCAACTGTGAAACCGCCTTTCACTTTACCGTTGATTAAACCTACTACTGTAGCTTGTTCTTCGTATGCTTTTTCTAACTCGATCCAAGATTCGTGACGAACAGCTTTTTCACGAGAAAGTTTAGTTTCACCGTAACCGTCTTCTACTGCGTCTAAGGCAACATTGATCACATCGCCTACTTTAACGTCTAATTCGCCTTGTGCATTTTGGAATTCTTCAGCTGGAATACGCGCTTCAGATTTCAAACCGGCATCCACATACACGAAGCCTTTTTCAATAGCAACAACGGTACCGTTAACGATAGAACCTAAACGGGTTTCAAGGTCTTTTAATGATTCTTCAAATAGTTGAGCAAAAGATTCTGACATAATTAATCTTCTAAATTTAAGTTAATAACGTCCACTTCTTATCCATCAAAAAGTGGGGCTGATAATAAAAGTTTATTCGTTCCATGAATAAACGGGTCTACATCATTTAAGCTGTAATATCAATACGTTGTCTGATATAAGCTAAAGCTTGTGCAATCACCTCATCAATACTTAATTCAGTACTGTCAAGGAGCAACGCATCTTCTGCCGGTTTCAAAGGCGCCACCTCGCGATTTCTATCGCGAAAATCACGCGCTTTAATCTCGGACAAAATCTGTGCAAAGTTACCATTAATCCCTTTATTTTGCAACTGTTTATAACGTCTTTTCGCTCTTTCTTCCGCGCTAGCGTCTAAAAACAGCTTCACTTGCGCCGCTGGAAAAACAACCGTTCCCATATCACGCCCATCGGCAATCAATCCTTTGCCCTTCTCAGCAAAATCCTGTTGTACTTGTAATAACGCCGCTCTTACTCGCGGAAACACGGCTACTTTTGATGCGGCTTCCGCTACGTCTTGGGTACGAATTTGTTGGCCGACATTCTCACCGTTCAACACAATTTGCACTTCCCCATTTTGCGGCACAAATTGAATAACCAAATTTTTAGCCAATTGTTCTAACGCGATTTCATCGCTTAAATCGACCGCACTTTTTAGCGCCGCCAAAGCGGTTACCCGATAAATTGCGCCACTGTCTAATAATTCAAAGCCCAATTTTTCCGCTAACGCATAACAAAGCGTTCCTTTTCCCGCTCCGCTTGGACCATCTACCGTAATAATCAAGTTTTTCTGCATAGCTTCTCTGAAATGAAAATAAAATTTCATTTTACACCTGTTTTCTATAAACAACAAAAAGAAACTAATGCCATCACTCACATTTTTGCCAGCCATCAAGTGCGGTCGATTTTTTGCCGATTTTATCCAATTCATTCACAATCTATCCACTGATTTTACTTGCATCGGCGTAACAAAGTGCGGTAGATTTAACCAATGTTTTCACTTTTTGCATGGGTATAAATCAATATTTTATTCGTCATTATTCCATTGTCATAAAATTGTCACAGATAAATAGTAGCATATTGTAAATTAAGGAAATTTTCAGCGGAGAACGAAGTAATGGGAAATGATAAGCATAAAGAACCGAGCATGATCAATCGTGAAGTGTCTTTGATGTACTTCAACGAACGGGTACTTGCCATGGCGGCAAATCCGAAAGTACCGCTATTGGAACGGTTGCGTTATGTTTGCATTGTCAGTTCCAATTTAGATGAATTTTTTGAAGTTCGCATCGCAAGCCTAAAACAAAAAATAGCGCGTGGCAAAAATAACGTCAACGAAGACGGTCTTACACCTGAACAAGCCTTTTTACAAGTGCAAAAGCAAGTTCATGCCCTCGTTGATAAACAATATCAATTACTGAATCACAGTATTTTCCCTAAACTCCAAAAATACGGAATTTATCTGTTTGAACAACAAGATTATACCGACGAGATTTATGCATGGGCAAAAGGCGTTTTTCAAGAAGAAATCCAACCGTTACTCACGCCAATTGGTTTAGATCCGGCGCATCCGTTCCCATGTGTCTTAAATAAAAGTCTGAATTTTATCGTTTCATTAGAAGGGCAAGATGCATTTGGACGCGAAGCCTCTATCGCTATCGTCCAATTACCGCGCGCGCTCCCTCGCTTAATTAAAATCCCTGAAAATGTATGTGGTGTGCCACATGGGTACACGCTATTATCGGTATTAATGCAATTATTTGTCGGCGAATTGTTCCCAGGATTAACCACAAAAGGCATTTATCGTTGGCGCGTAACCCGTGACAGTGATTTATATTTACAGTTAGAAGAAGTTTCGGATTTATTTGTTGCTTTACAAGAAGAACTTTCACAACGTAATTTCGGTAATGCGGTACGCCTAGAAGTCATTAGCGATATGCCGAAAAAGCTAGTGCGTTTTTTGCAAAAAGAATTTAATTTACAAGAAGCAGATACTTATTATTCCAACGGTTCAGTAAACTTAACTCGAATTATGCCATTAGCGGATATTGATGTGGATCCTAGCCTAAAATTTCCACCATACACACCGCCTATCCCGGAACCCTTTTATAGCTTAGGACGGGTTTCGGATACCCCGGAAGAAATGTTTGCGGCAATTGCCAAGCAAGATTTATTACTCCACCATCCTTATGAATCCTTTCAGCCGGTGATTGATTTTTTAACTGCCGCCGCTTGTGATCCCAATGTAGTAGCTATTAAACAGACCATTTATCGCACCGGCGAAGATTCCGAATTGATGGAATTATTGCTTAAAGCCGCCCGCGCAGGTAAAGAAGTCACTGTAATCGTTGAATTGATGGCTCGTTTTGATGAACAAACCAACAGCAATTGGGCAGAAAAACTCGAAGAGGTCGGCGCGCATGTGGTGTATGGCGTCGTAGGGCATAAAACCCATGCCAAAATGATGTTAGTACTGCGTCGTGAGAAACGCAAAATTGTACGTTATGGTCATCTCGGCACCGGCAACTACCACCCTCGTACTGCGCGCCTCTACACCGATTTTGGTTTATTAACTTGTGATAAAGAGATTACGGAAGATATGGATAAAGTCTTTTCGTTGTTAACCGGTCTAGGCGCCCGTCGTCCGCTAAAAACCTTGTTACAGTCGCCTTTCACCTTGCATAGTACCATGATGGATTTAATTCGTGCTGAAATTCAGCAGGCACAACAAGGCAATAAAGCCAAAATTATGTTGAAAATGAATTCCCTTATTGAACCTCAAGCAATCAATGCGTTATATGAAGCCAGCCAAGCGGGGGTTGAAATCGATTTGGTGGTACGTGGCACCTGTCGCTTAAGAGCTGGTTTACCGGGATTATCGGAAAATATTCGCTTAATTTCCATCGTCGGACGTTTTTTAGAGCATTCGCGCATCTTTTATTTTTACCACCAAGGTGAAGAACGGGTTTACCTTTCCTCCGCCGATTGGATGGACAGAAATTTCTTCCACCGTGTAGAATTGGCTTGCCCAATTAAAGATGACAGTCTAAAACAGCGGATTATCCACGAATCCTTTACTATGGCACTCAAAGACAACCGACTCGCTTGGAAAGGACTTCCTGACGGACGCTATGAACCGGTACGTAACCGCCGGCGCGCCTTTAATTTGCATCAACGTTTGATGAAATCATAATTTTTCAAATAAAGAAAACCCCATCTAAACATGGGGTTATTTATTTACTCCATCGCAGATAATGCGATTTTTTGTTGTCCATCCGACTGAAAATTATCATCAGATAACCAACGGTGAAAGCGTTGTTTTTTGTGTTGCCATTCAAAATCCAACATAGAATACCAATTGGTATCGCGGTTACGCCCTTTATATACTTGCGCTTGGCGAAAGGTACCTTCAAAACTAAAGCCAAGACGTTTTGCTGCTCGATTCGACGCTTGATTTAAACTGTCACATTTCCATTCATAGCGACGATATTTCAATGTTTCAAAAACATAATTCGCCAATAAAAAATGCGCTTCAGTCCCTACTTTTGAACGTTGCATCTGTGGCGAAAATACCACCCAACCAACCTCAATCACACGATGATTCGGATCAATGCGCATTAAAGCAAACGTCCCTACCGCTTGTCCTGTGGTTTTATCAATAATAGCGAAATAATACGGATCTTGACTGGTTTCCATTTTTGATAAATAAGCAAAACAATCTGCTTTTTGTTCAAAGGGAAATAACGGAAGATATGTCCAATAATTCAATGGCGAAGAATACACTTCAAATAAATCATTACCATGTTTTTCACAGGAAAGTTTTTCCAACCGACAAAAACGTCCCTCCAGCAAGTTGACGGTTGGCTTTTTGCCTATCTGAAAATCAGGTAAGGCATCACCAATAGGTTGATTAAATTCGTTATATCTCATAATAATTTATAAAACTCCACTAAATTTGACCGCACTTTATATTATGTGAAGGACGCCGCACTTAACGCGCCCTTCACTGAAAATCACAGCACCCCTTTCGAGCTTGGCATCTCGTTTCCCTCGATACGAATCGCTTGTCTTAATGTACGTCCGAACACTTTAAATAAACTTTCAATTTTATGATGATCGTTGTCACCTTTAGCTTTGAGATGCAACGTAGCAAGCATAGTAAACGCAATGGATTGGAAGAAATGCTCTGTTAATTCCGTGCTGAAATCACCTACTTTATCCCGTTTAAATGTGGCTTTAAATTTGATAAATGGACGACCAGAAAGATCCATAGCACATTGCGCTTGGCACTCATCCATAGGTAGAACAAAACCAAAACGTGCTATGCCGCGTTTATCACCGATAGCTTGTTTTAACGCGCTACCCAACGCCAACGCAGTATCTTCAACAGTGTGATGTTCGTCAATCCAGAGGTCGCCTTTGCACGAGATATTCATACGGAAACCACCGTGGGTGGCGATTTGGTCGAGCATATGGTCGAAAAAACCTACGCCAGTATTGATTTGGTTAACACCAGTTTCATCCAGCCAAACTTGTACTTTGATGTCCGTTTCTTTGGTTTTACGTACCACTTCCGCATAGCGTGGCGTACGCTCACCTATATTGGTCACCGCCTCCCCCAGCAATTTTTCACTAATCAAGTCCCAATTTAGTTTTTCAGGATGATACTGAAGCGCAAGAATACCTAAATTTTCCGCTAGTTGCACATCCGTCGCACGATCGCCAATCACAAAACTGGTTGCCGGATCAAATAACTTTCCATCAATATATCGTTGCAATAATTTGGTTTTCGGCTTGCGGCAATCACAGTGATCTTCCGGCTTGTGCGGACAAATCAACACATCATCAAATTCAATGCCTTGCGAGCAAAATAGATCCATCATCGCATTATGCGGTTTATCAAAATCTTCCTGTGGAAAAGACTCCGTCCCCAAACCATCTTGATTGCTCACCATCACAAAACGGTATTTCTGTTTTAGTTTAAGCAATACCGGAATCACATTTGGCTCAAATTTCAGTTTCTCAAGGCGATCAATTTGAAAATCAGTTTTCGGCTCATCAATTAGCGTACCATCACGGTCGATAAATAAAATAGATTGTTGTGTCATTTTGTTTCCTCGTAGGGTGGACTGCTAGCCCACCATCAATATACATAAAGTGCGGTTAATTTTTGAAATTTTTTGGTAGGCTAACAAGCCCACTCTACAATCACACTTGTTTAATTGCTGCTAACGTTTTTTCTAATTCCGCTTTTGTCCCCACTGTAATCCTAATACAATTTTGTAATCCAAGTGCCTTATGTTGATCTCGAAGAATAATTCCCTGATCCCACAATGCCTTAAACACTTTCGGCCCGTCTTGGAATTTTACCAATAAATAATTCCCCTCACTGCTAAACACGTTTTCCACTATCGGCAATTTTTCTAATTGTTGCTGCAATGATGCACGCAGTTGCAATACTTCTTCCACCCGCTGTTTTACGTTTGCAATACCTTGTGGTTGCAGCGCTTGAGTAGCAATGTCCGCGACAGGAACCGGCAACGGATAAGGGGCAATGACTTTTTGTAACACGTTGATCAACTCAGCGTTGGCAAGGGTGAAACCGCAACGCAAGCCGGCAAGAGCGAAGGCTTTGGAGAGCGTGCGGATAATGGCTAAGTGCGGATAATTTGGTAGCTCGTTAACCATTGTTGCTTGTGGGCAGAAATCAATATAGGCTTCATCCACCACCACAATCGCTTTGCCAGCAGTCATAGCTAACAATTCGAGTAAATCCGACCGCTTGACGAGGGTTCCCGTCGGGTTATTCGGGCTACACACAAAAACCACTTTGACACCATTGAGATTTTTTTCAATTTCAGGTAAGTTGAGCTGAAAATCAGCGGTTAAAGGCACAGTTTTAAGCGCAATGCCACAGGTTTCCGCCGACACGCTGTACATTCCATAAGTCGGCGGGCAGTACAACACGCTATCGGTTGGCTCACAAAAAGCACGGATAATCAGCTCGATACTTTCATCGCCACCACGGCTAACCAGTACATTTTCAGGTGCAACGCCGGCATAAGCAGCATAACCTTCAATCACCGCTTGCGGTTGCGGCTCTGGATAACGGTTAAAAGTGCGGTCAGTTAAATCAAAGTTTGGCGAAAGCGCATATTCATTCGCATTCAGCCATACATCCCCCGAACCACCCAAACGACGTGCGGATTGATATGGGGTGAGGGCTTGTACGTTTTTTCTGGAGAGTTGTGAGATTGTCATAGTGTTTTTTCCTGCTTTGCCTGTATTATGTATGAAAATAACTTATTGTTAATTATTTTATTGCAGCATCTTGTTGTAATTTTTTTAAGACACTCATTGCCAAATCAGCTTGTTCATAAGGAACGAAAATATGATCGTGATAATTCCCCGCAACAACATTACAACTAATCTGGGCTTGACCTAATGCCGCTGCGAAAGCCGCCGTTAAACCGACTGCTGCAAGATCGGAATGTACGGTTAAAGTAATCCAAGCAGCACGAAATTGAGCGTTTAATTGGTATTTTTGAGCTGTTTGTTCTGAAACAACAATAGATAATCCTTCTTGCTCTTGAATGGAAGAAATAATTTCCAAGAGTGGAATCGCAGTATCTGGTTCAACCGTAGCAAAAAGGTATATGCCTTCATTCAAGTGCGGTGTCATCGTACGTAATAATTCATTTAAGTTATTGATTGGTAATGTCATTTTTATCCTTATATTGATTGTGTTAATTATTTTTTATTAGATGTTTCCTTTTTATCCGTAGGGACACACTGCGTGTGTCCGTTAATATTATTTGCGATGATTTATTTTTCGGACACACGCAGTGTGTCCCTACTGTTTATTTTATCTTCGCCAATCTAATCGACACCGCCTGCTTATGCGCTTCCAACTGTTCTGCTGCTGCCATTAGCTCCACTGTTTTTGCGAGATCTTTAAAGCCTTGCGGGGTGAGTTCTTGCACGGTCATCCGTTTGCTGAAATCCGCTAAACCAAGGCTGGAATAGGTTTTGGTGTAACCGTAAGTTGGCAAAACATGGTTGGTGCCGCTGGCGTAGTCGCCCATAGATTCAGGGCTGTATGCACCCAAAAAAATTGAGCCGGCATTATCCAAACTGTCCAATAAAGCGCGCGGATTTTCGGTTTGTACAATCAAATGTTCCGGCGCATATTGATTACTGATATCTACCGCTTGCGACAAATCTTGCGCAATAAACGTGCGGCTGTGCGATAAGGCTTTACGCGCGGTTTCTGCACGAGGCAAAGAGGCTAATTGTTGTTCCAATGCCACATTCACTGCCTCCGCTAAGGATTGACTTGGCGTGACTAAAATCACTTGGCTATCAGCGCCATGTTCCGCTTGGGAAAGTAAATCACTTGCTACAAAATCCGGATCGGCAAATTCATCTGCAATCACCAACACTTCCGACGGACCAGCCGGCATATCAATGGCGGTTCCTTTTTGCACCACTTGACGTTTCGCTTCGGTCACAAACGCATTACCCGGTCCAAAGATTTTATCCACTTTCGCCACGGTTTCCGTGCCTTTTGCCATAGCAAAAATCGCCTGCGCTCCACCCACAGTATAAATCGTTTCAACACCGCAAAGATTGGCGGTATAAAGAATTTCATCGGCAATCGGCGGCGGTGAACAAAGTACAATTTTTTTACAGCCGGCAATTTTTGCCGGAATAGCAAGCATCAATACGGTCGAAAATAGCGGTGCCGAACCACCCGGAATATATAAGCCAACGCGGGAAATCGGACGTGTCACCACTTGGCAACGCACGCCTTTTTGCGTCTCAATATCCACGCCTAGTGCTTGCTGCGCGCGGTGAAATGTTTCGATATTCGCTTTGGCATGTTGAATAGCTTGTTTCAGTTCTGCCGGAATGCGCTTGCTGGCTTGCTCAATTTGCGTCGCGGAAACCACTAAACTTTCAAGCGTTGTTTTGTCAAATTTTTCCGCTAATTCAAATAAGGCAGCATCCCCGCGACTTACCACTAAATTCTCAATATTTTCCACCGCACTTTTAATTTCATCTGATGCGGAAATCGCTGGGCGTGTCAAGGCTTGCTGTTTTTCCGTTTCGGTTAATGTATTCCAAATTAAGGTTTGCATATTTTTCTTTCCCTTTATTCCATCATTTTCTCAATCGGCAACACTAAAATCGAACTAGCGCCGGCTTCTTTCAATTTTTCCATGGTTTCCCAGAACAGATTTTCTTGGCTAACCACGTGCATCGCAACTTTATTGCCATCATGTGCTAACGGTAAAATGGTTGGATTTTCTACGCCTGGTAAAAGTGCGGTGATTTCTTCTAATTTTTCTTTTGGTGCATGCAACATAATATATTTTGATTCTGCCGCTTGTTGCACACCTTGAATACGCGTCAATAATTTATCGATAAGCGCTTGTTTTTCACCAGAAAGTGCCGCTGCACGTTGAATTAAACAGGCTTTAGATTTATAAATCACTTCCACTTCTTTTAATCCGTTCGCTTCTAATGTGGCGCCGGATGACACTAAATCACAAATGGCGTTGGCAAGTCCTGCCGTTGGTGCAACTTCAACGGAACCGGTGAGCAAACAATTTTTGAAAGGAACGCCTTCTTCTTGCATATAGCGTTTAAGTAAGTGAGGATAGGAGGTGGCAATACGGGCGTCAGCTAAATCTTGAATCCCGTTGTATTGCATATCGCGAGGAACCGCAATGGAAAGGCGACAACCACCAAAATCCAGACGTTTCAACATCTTATATTGCACATTTTCCCCGCCAGACAACCGTCCAAGTTCTTCTTCCTCCAGAACGTTTTCGCCGATAATCCCAAGATCCACTACGCCATCAAAAACCAATCCCGGAATATCGTCATCGCGTACGCGAAGAATATCAATGGGCATATTTTCGGAATAAGCTATGAGACGCTGTTCATTCCAATTGATTTTTACCCCACATTGTTTTAATAACTCTTGGGATTCTTTACTTAAGCGTCCCGATTTTTGCATGGCAATACGTAATCTGCTGTTGTTTGACATAATGTTTTCCTGTTTATTGAAATTAAAAAGCATAAAAAAACCCCTCAGAATGCGCTTCCGAGGGGTTGTGAATATTGGATATCGTTTTATTCGTTCTCGGAAGTTTTATCTTCCGACCACACCAAAATGCCCGAAAGATATTCAGGAAATATGGTGATGATGGTGAATACGAACAAAAAACATAAACTTCTCCAAAAAACTCAAGTGTTTTTAAACTACCCTAAAAAATAGAAAAACGCAAATACTTTTTTGCTATTTTTTCATGCTAAACCGGACGAATACTATCTAAATCCAGCGCCCCATCAAACTCACGTTGTAATAGCAAAATTTGCGGTTCAATTTGCAGCTCTTGCTTCGCTTGTTCATAAAATTGTTGATACACTTTATGCCGATAAGCTGCCGGTGTCATTTTTTCTTCTTGCGCATCGCTGACCAACTGAATATCTAGCCGGAGCGGTTTTTGATAAAATTCACTGATAATTTGTTGTAATTGCTGCGTATTTTTTTCTTTGAATAAATGGGATTTTTTTTCAGCCAACCCAAGAACCAGCGTATCTTCTGTTTGTTGCAAAATAAAACTGTGCAACGCCATTTCTTTCAACAAGCCCGAAATCCCAATTTTTTCAATCAAATTCGTCCATTCATCTAACTGGCAAGCGGTATCAATAATGCGTTGCTGCAACGCTTCCGTCATATTTTGCAAAATCGCTTGCTTAATTTCTGATGGGCGAATAGCTTGTTCTTCCTCCGCCATTTCCGGATTAATCCATTCCCAGCGGTAAGTTTCCGCCGATAGTATTTCTTCAGCATCCGAATTATCTGCGTTATCAACAGGCTCTTCATTTTCCGCCTCATCAGACAATATGTTAGTATTGGCAGCAGAAGATGATTTAGATAAGTTTTTTTCCGCTTTCGCCGGCGGCATATCCACCACAGAAAGTGCGGTCAAATTTTCAGCTGTTTTTTCTTGGCTATTTTGAAGCGTATTTAACCCGCTAGCGTTTTTTTTTTCTAGCTCATCCGAGGTCGATGTCACCGGTTTTTCCAACTGATTTAACGCATCTAATACATCAAGGGTGGTAGCGGATAATGCCACACTTGAATGGGACTGTGACGACAGTTTTGTCGCTGGAGTATTAGTCGGCGTCAATTTCGGTTGATATGTGGCTTTAATGGTTTGAGAAACAACTGGCATTTCAAAAACTTGCGAATTTTTGACCGCACTTTGCAGCACCTCATGGCTTGTTTCCGTTACAACTGGTGCAGTTTCAGCAAGCAATTTGGGATGAAACGCCAACGCCCGCAATAACACCATTTCGACGCCCATTTGACGATTCGGTGCCAAAGCTAATTCTTGGCGTCCGTTGAGGATAATTTGATAATAAAATTGCAAATCTTGCGGCGCAATATGTTTGGCAAGAAAACCTAAAGGCTGCTGCTCATCAATATTACTCGGCAACAATTGCAGCATGGCAATATGATGTAAATTTTCAGCAACCGCCGCCAATAATCCATCCCAGTCTGCGCCACGCTCACCTGCCTGTCGCACCGCTTTCATCAAGGCTTCGCCATTGCCAGCTTGCAACGCATATAAAATCTCAATCGGTTGATTATCATCCAATAATCCCAACATCTGATTGACAATCTCTTTGCTCACCCGACCATTTCCCATGGCAATGGCTTGATCAGTTAAACTGAGGCTATCGCGCAAACTTCCCTCTGCCGCTTTGGCTAATTTCTCCACCGCCAACGTGTCAAAAGCAATATTTTCTTGCGTTAAAATATGTGCTAAATGTTGAGCAATTTGCGTCTGCTCCAGCGCTTTTAGATGAAATTGCATACAGCGGGATAAAATGGTTACCGGCAATTTTTGCGGATCAGTGGTCGCCAGCAAAAATTTGACATATTCCGGCGGTTCCTCCAAGGTTTTCAACAACGCATTGAAAGAATGCCGCGATAGCATATGCACTTCGTCGATTAAATAGACTTTATAGCGCCCCTGCACCGGTTTATATTGCACATTATCCAGCAATTCCCGCGTATCTTCCACTTTGGTACGAGATGCCGAGTCAATCTCGATCAGATCAATAAATCGCCCTTCTTCAATAGCTTTACAATGTTCACAAATGCCACAAGGTTCAGCACTGACGCCTTGCTCACAATTCAATCCTTTAGCAAAAAGGCGCGCAATAGACGTCTTGCCTACACCGCGGGTACCGGAAAACAAGTAAGCATGGTGCAAGCGATTTTCACGCAAGCTATTAGCAAGCGCGGTCAGCACCGGGGCTTGCCCGACAACTTCCGCAAAGGTTTTTGGTCGCCATTTTCTTGCTAATACTTGATAACTCATGTTTTCCCTTTGAATGAAAAATTGATTAATGACCGGCAAAATCTACCAATGTAAAGGGTTCTACGCCTAATTGACGTAAACGCGTTTCACCGCCAAGATCCGGTAAATTGATTACAAATGCAGCGTGTTTAACTTGCCCTTGCAAGCGTTCAACTAATTTAACGGTCGCTTCCACTGTTCCGCCAGTTGCTAATAGATCGTCAATGATCAATACGTTATCACCGGGTTGAATAGAGTCTACATGAATTTCTAAGGTATCTTGTCCGTATTCTAATTGATAGGATTGTGCAATGGTTTCGCGTGGTAATTTACCCGGTTTACGCACTAACACAAAAGGCACACCCAGCGCCAAGGCAACTGGCGCGCCAAAAATAAATCCGCGACTTTCGGTACCAATCACTTTGCTAATTTGTTTATCTTGAAATTGCGCCACAATCAGATCAACCGTTGCTTTAAAAGCGCTCGGCACTTCCGTTAAGCTGGTAATATCGCGAAAAATAATGCCCTCTTTGGGGTGATTTGGAATAGATTTAATTGAAGATTTAATAAGATCTAATGGATTATTCATTTTTTTACCTAAAAAGTGCGGTCAAAATTTTAACCGTTTTTATCAAAATCAAACGCTGCGCATCTTACCATAAATCGCAGAAATTAACGATAAATATCCTCACCATCTTTACGCGTTTTCAGCAAGCGCAAAATCCATACATATTGTTCCGGATAAGGTGTCACAAAACGTTCAATTTCAGCATTCATCGCACGCGCCGACTGCTCGGGATCCGCGCTTAATTCCATCACAGGATGAATTTCTATTTCATATCGCCCACGATCGGCATGATAACGTGGAAACATAGGGATCACTACTGATTTGGATAATTTTGCCATTTTATTTAATCCCGGCAAGGTGGCTTTGTAAGTGGAGAAAAAATCGCTATAAACGCTTAATTCCGAACCATAATCTTCATCTGGCAAATAATAGCCCATTTCGCCCTGACGCACTGCGCTTAAAAAAGGCTTAATGCCATTTTGACGCGCGTGCATTTTACCGCCAAAACGTTGACGAGTTATCGTCCACAACCAATCCACAAGCGGATTGCGATGCGGATTATACATTGAGGTCATCGGCATTCCGTAGGTATGCAAAATAATGCCTGAAGCATCAATCGCCCAACCGTGTGGCACCATTAAAATAATATTATGTCCCGCCGCTTTCGCTTGTTCAATATGTTCAATTCCGATAAAGCGACTGCGCGCTTGCAAATGTTGCTTGGAACGCAAGGCAATTTCGCCAATACCCAACATCACTTGGGTGACCGTGACAAACATTTTATCAATAATCTTTTCCCGCTCCGCATCAGATAAGTAGGGAAAACAATAGCGCAAATTGACATTCGCTCGATGACGCTGTCTTTTCGCTTTACGCCCAATGATCACGCCTAATTTTTCCGCTAATTTATCGCGCCAGCGGAAAGGCACAAACGCCAATATCCCCAGTAAAAAAATACCACACCAAACACCCCAATATTTTGGCAATAAATACGACCAAGACCAATGCGCGTCATAGCCCACACGCGCAGTTAAACGTAGATTTTCATTTTGTTTATTCATTATTACCTACTGTTAACTAAACCAACCTTGTTCATACGCCATTTTAGCGGTCATAATAAACGACATCATCACAACCATCGGTCTGATCAGCATTTTTCCTTTCGTCAGTACCATTTTTGCCCCTAAATTCCCGCCAATAAATTGACCAACCATCATCACTAATCCGACTGACCAAATAACCTTACCTCCAATCAGAAAAAAAATTAATGATGCAATATTGGAGGTAAAGTTCAATACTTTGGCATGAGCAGTAGCTTTTGCTAAATTAAAACCTAATAAGGTCACAAACGCTAAACTAAACATTGACCCCGTTCCGGGACCAAAAAAACCATCATAAAATCCGATACCAAAACCGGCAGTGAACGCAAAAACACCATAGGATATGCGTTTTTGTCGATCTTCTTCCCCTAATGATGGCGTGAGTAAAAAATATAAACCGATAGCTAAAACCAAAAACGGAATAGCGCGTTTAATCAATGAACTATCGACCAATTGAATTAAAATCGTCCCCAATACCGCGCCAATAAAGGTCATCAAAATCAGCAGCCAAATTTCCTTTAGGTTGACTGCTTTTTGACGTAAAAAATATAGGCTGGCTGAAAAAGATCCACCACAAGACTGCAATTTATTGGTTCCCAATGCCATAGCCGGCGGTAATCCTGCCATTAATAATGCTGGAATAGTAATCAATCCACCGCCACCGGCGATAGCATCAATAAATCCAGCAACACATGCTACCACAAATAAAATCGCCAAAATTTGCAGACTGAGCTCCATTCTTTTCCTCCTATTCTAGCCATTCATTACTATTTGGTGCATTAATAACCTGCTGGCATAATGCCGGTTCTGGTGGAAGTGTTTTTCGTGTCGGGGTTGAACTGCCCGGTTTAACCGGTTCGAACCAAGAATATAATTCATCGCCACAGCCTTCACCCGCCGGAATTGGCGCTTGGTTTTCACAATACGCCGCCCCTTTCGGGCAAGTTAAACGCACATGGAAATGGGAATCATGCCCAAACCAAGGACGGATTTTATGCAACCAACTGCGATCGCCTTGTACGGTTTGACATAATTTCACCTTAATCGCCGGATTAACAAAAATACGGTTTACTTGCGGATCTTGTGCCGCTAAGCGAATTAATTCCGCATGATTTGGTGACCAAAGTTTATCATCTACACGCTGTGCTTTACGATTTACCACTAAAAGTCCCATACCTGAAGGATCTTGTGCATCTTTCGCCGATAAACGTCCCATTCGTAACCAAATATCCGCATCCAATCCCATTTGATGGCTTGCGTGTCCTGTGAGAAAACGTCCCCCGCCCGGCATGGCAATATCTCCAATTAACATCGTCGGTAAACCAGCCTGACTGACTTTTTTACCTAAACGCTGTAAATAATGGATCATATCTGGGTGACCGTAATAGCGATTTTTCCCGGTACGAATGGCTTGGTAACCTTCGCCTTCAAATGGCAAGGCTTGTGCGCCAATAATACAACCGTTACTATATGAGCCAACCGGTGTTGGTTCGCCCGGAATAGGTCGTTTTACACTTTGCCAATATTGAGGATTGGCTAGTGACTGAGATGTCAAAACAGCTGAAAAAATCACCGCACTTGAAATTATTTTAAAATAGTTACGCATATATCCTGCTTATTAATTGATTCTGTTTTAAAGGTTATTTACACTGCGCTTTAAAGCGTAGCAAATGATCTAATAATACAATCGCCATCATAGCTTCTGCAATCGGAACTGCACGGATGCCCACGCAAGGATCATGGCGACCTTTAGTCACCACTTCCACGGGTTGATTATCCAAATTGACTGATTGCCCCGGAATAGTAATACTGGATGTCGGTTTTAATGCAATGGTGGCAATAATCGGTTGACCGGAACTGATCCCGCCCAAAATGCCGCCGGCATGATTGGAGCAAAATCCCTCAGGCGTCATTTCATCTCGATGCTCAGTCCCTTTTTGTGTTACCACCGCAAATCCGTCACCAATCTCCACCGCTTTCACCGCGTTAATGCTCATCAGCGCGTGCGCCAAATCCGCATCTAAACGATCAAATACCGGTTCGCCCAACCCAACCGGCACATTCTCTGCCACTACAGTTAATTTGGCACCGATAGAATTGCCTTCTTTTTTCAACTCGCGAATCAATTCATCAAATTTTTCCACCGCACTTTGATCCGGACTAAAAAACGGATTACTGTTCACTTGTTGCCAATCGATTTTAGCAACATCTGCCACCGTTACTGGGTCAATTTGCACTTGCCCGATTTGTGATAAATAGCCTCGCACTTCAATACCAAAATGTTCGCGCAAATATTTTTTAGCAATTGCTCCCGCTGCTACACGCATCGCTGTTTCACGCGCAGAAGAACGACCGCCGCCACGATAATCACGCAATCCATATTTTTGTTGATAGGTATAGTCCGCATGTCCCGGGCGAAAACGATCTTTGATTTCGCCATAATCTTGCGAACGCTGATCAGCATTTTTGATGATCATACCGATACTGGTTCCCGTCGTTTTTCCCTCAAAAACGCCGGATAAAATCTGCACTTCATCATCTTCACGACGCGGAGTGGTATAACGCGATGTTCCCGGTTTACGACGATTAAGATCCGGTTGAATGTCCTGTTCGCTTAACGCTAACCCCGGCGGGATGCCATCGACAATACAACCTAATGCAATACCGTGCGACTCACCAAAAGTAGTCACACGAAAAAGTTGACCAATGCTATTTCCAGCCATTTCACTTCCTTACTTAATTTAATTTTTTCGAAACTAATTGCACTTCTTCGTTAGTCGCTTGATTTTTAATAAACACATCAAGCTGATTAAAGGCAATTTCGATATTATTTTCTGCAAACAATTGATTAATACGACGATTTAGGAAATCAATCGTGATCGTGCGATCACCTAATTTACCCACATAAACACGCAATTCATGATCCAATGTGCTAGCACCGAAAGATAAGAAATATGCCGCTGGCTCAGGCGATTTCAATACGCGTTCGCTCTCGTTTGCCGCTTGTAATAATAAACGTTTTACCAAATCGACATCAGAACCATATGCCACACCGACCGCAACCACGACGCGCGTCATGGAATCTGCCAACGCCCAGTTGACCAAGCGTTCGGTTACAAAGGCCTTATTTGGCACAATCACTTCTTTGTTATCAAAGTCAATTAAGGTGGTAGAACGAATACGAATTTTTGACACTGTTCCCGAATAATCGCCGATGGTGACCGTATCCCCAATTCGTACCGGCCGTTCAAACAAAATAATGATACCAGAAACAAAGTTTGCAAAGATTTCTTGTAAACCAAAACCTAAACCGACAGACAACGCGGCGAATAACCATTGCAATTTTGACCACGACATCCCAAGTGTCGAAAACGCAACCGCCGCACCGATGGCAATAATAAAATAGGTCAACAAGGTCGTAATGGTATAAGGCGTACCTTGCGAGAAGTTAAAGCGTGAAAAGATTAAAACTTCCAGCAAACCCGCTATATTACGCACCAAAGCATAAGTCACCAATAAAATCACGATTGCCAGCAACAAATTCAATAACGTGATCGATTCCATCACCACACCCGCATCGGTGGTTACACTTTGTTGCCATAACGTCACGCCTTGCAAATAAAAAGCAACCGTGATCAAATCTGCCCAAACCCAAGAGAATAACCCAATCAACAAGACCCACAAAAAGAGATCGACCATGCGCAAGACTTGGCTTTTTACCGAGGCAATGGTTAAACCTTCGTCTTGTTGTAAATCAATTGCAATTTCATTACCCGTATCTTGGTTGCTATTATTTTTCATTTGCTCACGTTTTTCTTTTAAACGACGATAAGCTAAACGACGGGAAGATACGCTAAATCCGCGATAAATCATATCTTTAAATACCAACCACGCCATAAACACAAAATAAGAGGACATCAAATGATCCATCAAATTAAGTGTCGTGTAATAATAGCCCATCACAATTAAAACGATTAATACGATCGGCACCAACACCAAAGCTATCCGCGCAAATTTATACAACCAACTGGTTTTTTCTTGATTATCTTGATACGCCCGCACCGCATAGCGCAAACGAGGACCAACGATAAATAAAGAGACAATCAATACAGAAATGGTCATCACTTGACCAATCACATCATTGGTAATCCCAGAATCTAAATAAGTAAACATCCCCGCATTCAGCCATAGTGCCGAAATCCAAACCGAACGTTTTAACACACTACGGAAAATTTCCACGTTTTGTTGCGGCATATTAAAGTGACGATGAGATAATCCGTTCGGTCGGAGCATCGCCAACATAAAAGCGAAAAACAACCAATACCCCGCCATCTCCAAGCTCCACCACCAATATTTTGCTGGCGTCTCAAAGCAAATAAAAGTGATAAAAATTAAGGTAGATAAAAATATCAAAGTACTTGGTAAACAAAGGATAATGGTCCAAAATACCGCTTCCGGCGTGTACCATTGGCTATCTGAAGTCAACGTGCTGACTTTGCCATTAATCTCACTTAAACGTTGTTTGATATTAGGTTTACGCCAAACAATTAATCCTGCAATCAACAACAATATCATGATCAAAGCCATTGCCGGCACCAAATTTTCCTGCCAATTGGTAAAATTAATTTGTGCGGTAATTTCTTTAAGTTCAAAGCTCACATTGGTCAAAAAGCTTTTTACCCAATCCATATCAATTGGCGCATTACTTCTTACCCAAAAACTTTGTTGTTGCAATTTGCTTTGCAAACTGTCACTGATGGCGGTGACCTGTTGCTGATTAAGCTCAATATTGATCGCTAAATTTAATTGATTGTTTAGCGAAGTAATGGTATCAGACACGAGTTTGCGGCGATCTTGCAAGATCGTGCTTAACTGTGTTTTTTCATCCGCCGAAAAACGAGTGGCATTTTTTTTCTCTAAATCACCAATATAAGCGGAGGTATCATAAAGTTGATCGCGCAATTCCGTCAGATCAAAAATACGTACACGCAAATCGGTAATTTGCTTGGAAAGTCCGCTAATAAACTGATCTTGCGGTAATAATTGCTTCTGTTTATTGATTATTTTGGATAATACCAAGGTGCCTTGCAGCGCGCTAATTTGCTCATTAATATTGCGCTCGGTTTGTTGCAAATTATCTAATACGCTTTTAACACGCAAATTATCTTGTGAAAGTGTATTAAGTTGCGTCGTTTGCTTCACTAAATCTTGGCTAATCATTAAATTAATGCGCGATTGCTCGCTCAAAATCGGATTATCCGCTGCACTATTAGATTGCGATTGACTTAATTTTTCTGCTTGCTGTTGTGTTTCTTGCAAGTTTTTTTCATTGATCGTCTCTTGAAGTGCGGTCAATTTTTTTTGCAATTGTTGCTGGCGCAAGGTTTTATCTTCCATTTGCAACGAATACAACGAAATTAAATCATTATTTCCTTTTAATAAGGTTTGATTATAGCTATTTTGCAACTCCAGCAACACCAGCTCGGTTTCCAATTTCGTTTTAGTCGTTGCGCTGATCGTTGTATCAAACAATAATTTATCGATTTCCTGTCCGCGCGCCAAATTGGTACTTAATGCATTTTGCGCCCGTTCCGGCGATGAACGAAGATTGACCAATTGCGCATTAATAGAGGTCAATTCCGTCTGAGCCTGTTGCAAACTTTGCTGCGTCTGAGTTAATTGCGATTGTAATTCCGATAAAGATAAATTTGCGAAGTTCTGCGCCTCTTGCTCCCCAGCATTTTTCAACTTGTCTAACGCCTGCTGTTCTTCTGCAATCCCTTTAGCTGCATTGTTAATTTCCGTTTCTAGCGCTTTGTTACTTTCTTTTTGGGTCGCAATTTTGGATAACAACGCCAAGGTGTCTTCTAAATTTTGTACATCGGCTTTTTTACTTTCATCCGCTTTTGCCGCATCCAATTGCGTTTGTACATCTTTTTCCGTCGGCAATTCCGCCCAGCCTGCTTGGCTAAAGGCAAAAACCAAACCGACAATCAAAAGCAATCGAGTTAGCACAGAAGTTTTTCGCATATTACTTTCCTAATAATTTATGTAATTCATTTTTTAATAAATGACGGGAAATTTTAATTCCTTGCTGACTATTTTCAACATTCAATGGAAAATATTTCACCGGCTGTTTAAACCGCTCTAATCGACCAGACAACCAATCTGCTAGATTTTTGACCGCACTTTGCGAGAAAGGCTCCTTAAATTTTATCATTGCCACCGGACGTTGCCCAAATTCTGCATCATCCATCGGCAAAACAAAAGCCTGTTCGATATTTTCGTGGGCTAAAATCACTTGTTCAACTTCTTCCGGCTGGATATTTTCACCGCCGGAAATAAACATATTATCCATCCGCCCCAGTACCAGCAATTCATTGTCTTGCCAACAACCTTTATCTTTAGTAGCAAACCAGCCCTGCTCATTTAGCAAAGATACCACATCGCCTTGCTGCCAATAGCCTAACGCGAGTCCCGCGCCACGCAACCAAATTTCATCATTAACGATTTTCCACTCTCGCCCTAATAACGGTTGCCCGACACCTTGGCGTAAATCACTGACTTTGGCAAAGGCAGTGGATGCCATTTCCGTCATCCCATAACCGGAATAACTTTTGATCTTCAATGGAACCAAGGTCTGCGTCAAATTAAGGGGAATCTTGGATCCACCTAGCAAAATATGTCGAGTTTTAAAATGGTTAATTTGCTGTGCTTGCAAATAATGCAAAAAACGCTGCAACTGAGTCGGCACCAAAGAAATATGTGAGGCTTGCGTGACCGAATAATAAAAATCACTTTGTGGCAAATGCAACTGTGCGCCAACAGTGAGCCAGCGCCACACAATACCCTGACCGGAAACATGATACAACGGGAGAGAAAGTAACCAAGAATTTTCCGCCGAAAACTGCATTAATTGACACACCCCACGCGCATTATCCAAATGTGCCTGAACCGAATGTACCACAGCTTTTGGCGTCCCCGTAGAACCGGAGGTAAGCGTCATGGTTGCCGGTCGCGCTTGATCCCAAGTGACAAAAAGATCGACCGAGGCAGATTTATCGCCGAAATCCACAAAAAGTGCGGTCAAATTTTGTGAAATTTTATCTCGTGGCTTATCAAGTTGTGGTGCATAATAAAATTGAATTTGATAAAGTTGGCATAACTGCTGCATTTTATCCACAGGAAACGCAGGATTTACGCCCATCACTCGCGCGCCCAGCTGGATGGTGGCTAAATACAATAATAAGGCAGGTAAACTATTTTTACAATATAGCGCAACGCCTGATTGCGAAGATACGCCTTGTTGTTGGAGCGAAAAAGCAAGTTGATTGATATGATCGGCGATTTGTTGCCAAGTAAAGGCATTGCCTTGCTCATCACGCAAGGCAATTTTATGCTGTAAGGTTGGAGAACTTGCGTATCGTTGCCAAAGAAACATAAGATCTAATTTGCGATAAAATAACTTCGAATTTCTTCAATTAACTCATCGGGTAAATGCATAGATTGCATCGCGCCTTCCAACATCAACATTTTGCGCGCACTATTAGTATTAGTGATCACCCAATATGGCGTATCTGGAATTTGTTTTGGTTTGGTGTGGTTACCTGCCATTAATAATGTCCCTTCATCGCGAGCAAAATAAACCCGCGTCCGCCCTTGGAGCGACTCTGTCGCTTGTGCAAAACTTTCCGGATTGGTTCGATACAACGCAGTTAAAATGGATAAAAAACGCACAACTGCTTTACTTTCTTGCTGGAAATCTTCAGAGCGGAGCACTTGGCGCACACGATCAACAATTTTCTGAATAGATTCGTCAGATTGTTTTTTCACTGGTTTAATCGCCACCGGCGCAATTTCCGGTGCTTCCACTTTTTCATTGCTGACGGAATGATGAATGGTCGCCGGCTCAATTGGCGTTAATTCCACCGGTGTTTCCGCTGCCATCAATTTGTCGTCAATTTTGACCGCACTTTTGGACGAAAAATGGAGCAAACGTCTTAAAATATCAGAGGCACTTTCGCCAATAGATTGCGTTTGGCTGGCAATATATTGATAAAGCTCTTCATCCACTTCAATAATTTTCATTTTTTCTCTCCACTTACTTGATCTCTTTGGATTTTTGCAACATTATAACGATTTATTCACAAATTCTCTATGCAAAAATGATGTTACAACAAAATTTACTTAATTTTCAATTTCACCAATTAAAACAAGACACTACCAAACCAACATTGGTTTTTATCCACGGTTTATTTGGCGATATGAACAATCTGGGTATTATTGCGCGTGCATTTTCGGAACAATATCCAATTTTGCGCCTTGATTTACGTAATCACGGTCATAGTTTTCATACCGATGAAATGAATTATGATCTAATGGCGCAAGATGTATTGCAAGTAATTACACATTTGCAATTAACAAAAGTCATTTTAATTGGGCATTCTATGGGCGGAAAAACGGCGATGCGTGCAGCATCATTGCGACCAGATTTGGTGGAGAAATTAGTGGTGATTGACATTGCACCCGTGAATTACGGTAATCACGGGCATGATAGTGTGTTTAATGGCTTATTTGCGGTGAAAGCGGCGCAAGTGAATACGCGCCAAGAGGCAAAACCAATTTTAGCACAACATATTCGCGAAGAAAGTGTGCAGCAATTTATGCTCAAATCCTTTGCCGCTGAGGCGCCACAACGATTTCGCTTTAATTTGACCGCACTTAAAGCCAATTATATGCACCTAATGGATTGGTCGCCTTGTTTTTTTGACAAACCAACGCTATTTATCAAAGGTGGCTTGTCGGATTATATTTTGCCAGAATATACGCAAACCATTTTGGCGCAATTTCCTAAAGCAACTTCATTTACTATCAATGGCAGCGGGCATTGGATCCACGCCGATAAGCCAGAATTGGTGATCAAAGCTATTACGCGTTTTCTCGCCTAATTCTTACCTGATTAATAGGGTTTAAATTGTGTCGGAATTATGCTATAGTTCGCCACAAAAAAGAGTTGTGGCTTATCATTCTCAATTAGCTCAACGTTAAAATAAACTCAAGTGAGTTGAAAATGGCAAAACAGGATGCAGATTGTATAACGTTGGATCTGTTTGCAAATACTCCTAAGGTGGGTCGTCCCAAAACCAACCCGCTAACCCGAGAGCAACAAATTCGAGTTAACAAGCGAAATCAACTGCGCCGAGATAAATCAAGCGGGTTGAAACGGATTGAATTAAAGCTGCATTTGGAATTGGTGCAAAAATTAGAGGCGCAAGCGTCAAAGCAAGGCACCAGCCGCGCAGAATTAATTGAAAATATCTTACAACATTATTTTTCGGTACAAGAAAATAGGAAATAACACATGGCTATTGTTGGTATATTTTACGGTAGTGACACAGGCAATACTGAAAACATTGCCAAAATGATTCAAAAACAATTAGGCTCCGACCTTGTTGATATTCGCGATATTGCGAAAAGCACTAAAGAAGATATCGAAGCCTATGATTTTTTAATGATCGGCATTCCAACTTGGTATTACGGTGAAGCCCAATGTGACTGGGACGATTTTTTCCCAACCTTGGAAGAAATTGATTTTACTGATAAATTAGTCGCGATTTTTGGTTGTGGAGACCAAGAAGATTACGCAGAATATTTCTGTGACGCGATGGGAACGGTACGCAATATTATCGAACCTCACGGTGCAATTATTGTGGGACATTGGCCGACAGAAGGCTACCATTTTGAATCTTCACAAGCATTAATTGACGATGATACTTTCGTTGGTTTATGTATCGACGAAGACCGCCAGCCGGAGTTGACTGCTGCGCGCGTAGAAAAATGGGTAAAACAAGTTTACGATGAAATGTGCTTGGCAGAGTTAGCTTAAATTCAAATACGAGGGGCCATTATGTCTGAAGAAAATATCAAATTACTGAAAAAAGCAGGACTCAAAATTACAGAACCTCGCTTAACTATTTTGGCGTTGATGCAAGAAAATCAAGTTCAGCATTTTTCTGCAGAAGATATTTATAAGATGTTGCTTGAACGCGGTGAAGATATTGGTTTGGCAACGGTATATCGTGTGCTTAATCAATTTGATGAGGCCAACATCTTAATTCGACATAACTTTGAAGGCAACAAATCTGTCTTTGAACTCGCTCCGGCAGAACACCATGATCATATTATCTGTGTTGATTGCGGTAAAGTGTTTGAATTTAATGATGAAATTATCGAAAAACGCCAGCGCGAAATCAGTGCCGAACATGGTATTAAACTCAAAACTCATAGCCTATATTTATACGGGAAATGCAGCGATCTCAAAAACTGCGATGAACATAAAAAATAATACATGGGGAGCTTAAAGGCTCCCTTTTTCTTTGCATCCAGTTTCTTTATGTAAGCGATAAAACTCACACAAGGCTTTAATTCCTTTCGGGCGGCTGTAGCTAAGTTCTGCTAAAATGGCATCAAATTCATTAGCAAAATCCGCATGAAGTTTTTTCTTCCGCTATTTGCTTTTTATTCCATTCAGCAGTATTTTTGCACATAATTTTTATCTGTCATTTGGTGGCTGTACAGCCACCAGTGAATGCAATTGAGATTTGTGTATAAAAAATAAACAGCCACTTTACAGCCACCAAACAGCCACCAAGCCACATTTTGAGCAAATAGGGGGAAGGAAATTTAGGCGTAAAAAAAGCCGCATTTAGCGACTATCTTATTGAATTTATTTATATTTTAAATGGTGCCCGAAGCCAGACTTGAACTGGCACGCCTCGAAAGGCGAGGGATTTTAAATCCCTTGTGTCTACCGATTCCACCACTCGGGCTAGACGCTACAAAATGGAGCGGGAAACGAGGCTCGAACTCGCGACCCCGACCTTGGCAAGGTCGTGCTCTACCAACTGAGCTATTCCCGCATTTGTAAGAGTTGTTGCTTAACAACGAGGTGCATTTTACGGATTTTTAGCTATTAGTCAAATACAAATTAGCAGTTTTTTATCGAATGCTTAAAAATAGATCAATTTCCGTTTTTTTATCGCTCAAAGCAAAAAGTGCGGTCATTTTGACCGCACTTTTATCGAAAAAATACAACCGATGTTACTCTTTTAATAGCGTATCTTTTGCTGCGCGAAGATATTGCAGCATCGACCATACCGTGAGAATTGCCGCAATATAAAGTAATACAATTGCAGCAATTTCCATTAATACATTGTAACGCCATAATAAACCGCCTAACGCCAACATTTGCGATGTGGTTTTCACTTTTCCTAACCAGGATACCGCTACTTTGCTGCGCTCGCCAATTTCCGCCATCCATTCGCGCAAGGCGGAAATAATAATTTCACGAGAAATCATCACGATCGCAGGTAGCGTTACCCAAAATGAATGTTGATATTCAACGATAAGCACCAAAGCAGCCACTACCATAATTTTATCGGCAACCGGATCTAAAAACGCACCGAATGGCGTACTTTGATTCCATTTTCGCGCCAGATAACCGTCGAACCAATCTGTGACCGATGCGACGAAAAAGATTGCCGTGGTCAACAAGGGCGCCCAAGTAAAAGGTAAGTAAAATGCGATGACAAAAAAGGGAATTAATACAACTCGAAAAAGCGTTAAAATCGTTGGGATATTTAGTTTCATAGCGGTACAAATCTGATGTAAATAATCTGTTACCATTCTAAAACAGATTCATGCCAATGAGAATGAATTTTTCATAAAAAAACCTTTTAGGAAAAGGGAAAAGAAAAAGTGGACCGCAGTCCACTTCTTTACTGACTAAATTTGATCAGTTACTCAACTTTCACAATCCAGCCTTCCGGCGCTTCAATATCGCCAAATTGGATACCGACTAATTCATTGTAGAGTTTTTGTGTGATTTCCCCGACATCTGTTTCGGAATAAAAAACATGGAAATCATCACCATATTGAATGCCACCGATTGGCGTGATCACCGCCGCGGTTCCGCAAGCACCAGCTTCTTTAAATTGATCAAGTTCGTTAATATACACATCGCCTTCGATGGTTTCCATACCTAAACGTTCTTTTGCAAGATAAAGCAGAGAATATTTAGTGATACTTGGTAAAATTGATGGCGATAATGGCGTTACAAATTTATTATCTTTGGTAATACCGAAAAAGTTTGCCGATCCGACTTCTTCAATTTTAGTATGCGTTGCCGGATCAAGGTAAATACAATCACCAAAGTTATGCGCTTTTGCTTGTTTACCAGGATATAAACTGGCAGCGTAGTTTCCACCCACTTTCGCCGCACCAGTTCCGTGTGGCGCAGCACGATCGTATTCGGATACCACAAAGTTTGTCGGTTTGACACCACCTTTGAAATAGGCACCAACCGGACAGCAGAAAATAGAGAAAATATATTCCGGTGCTGGACTTACGCCAACGTTATCGCCAACGCCAATTAAAAACGGACGCAAATATAAGGTCGCGCCGCTACCATAAGGCGCAAGCCATTCTTCATTCGCTTTGACCACTTGTTTACAAGCATCAACAAACATTTCGATTGGGATTTCAGGCATTAATAAACGACGACAACTGGCTTGCATACGTTGTGCATTTTGATCCGGTCGGAATAAATTAATTGAACCGTCTTTACAACGATAGGCTTTTAATCCTTCGAAACATTGTTGACCGTAATGAAGTGCTGTAGATCCTTCGCTAATATGTAAAACATTATCTTGCGTTAACTCGCCTTTTGACCATTTTCCGTCTTTCCAATACGCAATATAGCGATAATCGGTTTTGATATAACTGAAACCTAAATTTTTCCAATCAATATCTTTACTCATCTCATTTTCCTTTTAATTTAGTGATTTATAAAAGTGTTTTTTAATCTACACCATTCTGGGAGGCTTGCAAATAATTTAGTTATAAAAATATTTATTTTTTATACGATTAAGTAAAATGACCGAGATTAAAAAGGTAATTCGATAGAGATTGTGATAGAATTCGGCAGATAAAAAAACACCGCTTCAAAGAAACGGTGTGTAACCTAATTAGGTTTAAAAAATATACAGGAAGTGAAATGAGTAACTTAATCAGTTACTCTGTTCGGGCAATCTTGCCGAACAATATGCAAACACAACATCATACTTAAATCCGAAACTCTTTAACCAGTAAGGAATTACCAATCATTAAGTATGTGGGCATTGTAGTGAGAATGGTAAGGTTGGACAAAGGATATTTTTTTATCTGAAGCATAAAAAAAACTAATCCGAACAAAATCTTACTTATTATAAATGAAATTTTTAGCATTGGGAAGATTTATGTATAAACGTTTGCCTCCCTTGAATTCACTGAAAGCTTTCGAATGTTCCGCAAGACATTTAAGCTTCACAAAAGCAGCAGAAGAATTGTTTGTTACGCAAGCTGCCGTGAGCCATCAAATAAAATTATTAGAAGATTTTTTAGGCACTGAGTTGTTTAAACGAAAAAATCGTGCCTTAGAATTAACCGAAATCGGACAAGCTTATTTTATCGATGTAGCCAAAATTTTACGTAAACTCTCCGAAGCGACGGATAAAATTGTGGCACAAAAAAATGACAAACATTTAACCATTAGCGTGCCACAAACTTTTGGAATGCAATGGTTAGTGCCGCATTTAAGCGAATTTAACCGCCGTTATCCCGATATTGAAGTGCGCTTAAAAGGTGTGGATCAAGATGAAGGCGCATTAAGTAAAGATGTTGATATTGCTATTTATTACGGGCGAGGATATTGGGATAATTTATATGTAGAAAAATTGGTGGATGAAAAATTGCTTATTTTAGCCTCGCCAAAATTACTCGAAAACTCATCGGTAAAAAATGCAGAAGATTTGAAAAAACATACACTTATCCATATTCATACGCGCGATAACTGGCAAAATATGATGAATCATCTGCAATTGGAAGGCATGGATATTCAACATGGTCCGCTCTTTAGCCACACCTTTATGGCACTGCAAGCGGCAGTACATGGACAAGGCATCGTATTGGCGAATAAAATATTAGCGCAGCAAGAGATCGATAACGGCAATTTGTGTGTCGTTTTGCCGAGCAATTTATCCGATCCGAAATCCTTTTATGTGGTCAATCATCTTGATCAAACAACTAACGAACGTATTGTGGCGTTCAGAGATTGGATCACTAAATCCATTACACAGGATAAAATTGATGAATAAATTAGCATTATATTGCCGCGCGGGCTTTGAAAAAGAAGTCGCGGCAGAAATGAATGAAAAAGCGACCGCACTTGGGATCTTTGGGTTCGCTCGCGTAGTAGAACAATCCGGTTATGTGATATTTGAATGCTACCAAGCGGGCGAAGCTGATCGTCTTGCACGTGAAATTCCCTTTCATCAATGGATTTTTGTACGCCAACTGGTTGTGGTTTCTGATTTATTACACGACCTGACACCAGAAGATCGCATTTCGCCGATTGTGCAACAATACCGAGCGCTAGCACATCAGATCAATTTAAATTTAAGTAATGAATTGCTCGTTGAAACTGCCGACACCAATGAAGATAAAGCCTTATTGACCTTTTGTCGCAAATTTACCGTTCCATTGCGCCAAGCCTTGAAAAAACAAGGTTGGTTAAATGTCTCTACCGGGAAAAAGTGCGGTCTAACTTTGCACATTTTTTTCATTAATGCAACTAACTGCTATGTTGGATATTCTTATAATCGCAACCATTCAGCGCATTTTATGGGCATCCCTCGTTTAAAATTTCCAACAGATGCACCAAGTCGTTCAACTTTAAAATTAGAAGAAGCCATTTTAACCTTTATTCCTAAAGAAGAAGAAAGAACAAGATTGAACGACACAATGTATGCCGTTGATCTTGGCGCTTGTCCGGGTGGCTGGACCTATCAATTGGTGAAACGCGGTTTGTTTGTGTATGCCGTCGATCATGGGAAAATGGCAGATAGTCTGCATGAAACCGGAAGAATTGAACATTGCTCTGAAGATGGCTTTAAATTCCAACCGCCTAAAAAACAAAAAATAGATTGGTTGGTGTGTGATATGGTGGAACAGCCAAGTCGCATCGCGGCGTTAATTAGCAAATGGTTTATCAATGGTTGGTGCTGCGAAAGTATTTTTAATCTGAAATTGCCGATGAAAAAACGTTATGTAGAAGTACAACAATGTTTGCAACGCATCGAAGATGACTTATTACAACAAGGACTCCACTGCGTTATTCGCGCCAAACATTTATATCATGACCGTGAAGAAGTCACCGTTTATATTCGCTTGAAAAATAAAGGATAATTTGGTGGTATAACGCGATTGTGATAAGCTCATTGTCAAAAGTGTAAATTTTATGGATATTGCTTGGTTTTTTATACGCTAAGATTTAGAATGAGCCATTTTTCTTATCTTGGAAAGAAGCCAAGCGAGCCAATTTTCAAGTACCTTTTTGATGACGAAGTAAGAGTAAAAATGAATAACAAATTAACCTTGTTAAAATCACAATTAAGTCAAATCTGTGAATTAATCGAAGATAAAAACGATGTTATGTATTTTGATTATCCGCTACATACTAATGTAGGGGATTTATTAATTTATTTAGGAACCGAACAATTTTTCAAAGATTATGATATTAATGTGCGTTTAAGAAGATGCATTCCCACCTTTGATATTAACGAAGTCAAACAATTAATTACCCCTAAAACCACATTATTATGTCATGGTGGGGGTAATTTTGGCGATCTCTATCCGGATCAACAAAAATTACGGGAAGATTTAGCGATTCATTTTCCACAAAACCGGATTATCGTGCTGCCGCAAACTGCTTTTTTTTCAAAAGCAGAAAATTTAAAAGCCTCTTCCGATATTTTTCAAGCACATTCGCAATGTTATTTATTTGCCCGTGATGATATGACGAAAGGCATTATGTCTGCCTTTTCAAATAATGTATTTTTATCGCCGGATATGGCGCATCAATTATACGGTTCATTGCCAATCAAAACTCAAGATCCGAATAAAAATAATACCTTATATTTTTTGCGCAAAGATATTGAAGCCAGTGATATTGAACGAAATATTCAAGCAACATTAAGCGAAAAAGATGTTGTCTGCGATTGGGAAGATGTGATTAATTTCCAAGATCGAGTGGTATTAAAATTAAGTAATGTACTATCGGCAATCGGTCAAAAATATCAATCAAAATGGATAAAAGATGTAGTTAATACAATTTGGTTTAATCATTCAAATCGTATTGTCAACAGAATGATCAAGCTATTTTCTTCTTATGATAAAGTGGTAACCAGCCGTTTGCACGGACATATTTTTTCCTGCTTATTAGAATTACCTAATGAAGTTTGTAATAATTCGTATGGAAAAAACTTCGGCTATTATGAAAAATGGACTTATGATGTAGATTTTGCTAAAAAATACCAAGTTGAAAATAAAGAATCCGTTTAATACATAAAAGGCTGAACAAAAATGGAAAATTTAACTGTTTTTATTATTAATTTAAAAACTTCTATTGACAGACGTAATTATATGATTACGTTGTGTCAAGAAAATCAAATTGATCCGATATTTATTGACGCGGTTTATGGTAAAGATTTATCGGAAGAATATGTGGCTTCTGTTTATGATGATACAGCAGCACAGCAAAAAATTCAGCGTAGCCTAAAAAGAGGTGAAATTGGATGTGCATTAAGTCATAAAGTAATTTATGAGTATATGTTGACACATAATATCGAGCAAGCATTGGTATTAGAAGATGATGTAGCATTTGAAAAAGATTTCAAAGAAGCCATTGCTTTAATTAATAAATTCCCTTCTCATTGGGATTTAGTTTTATTAGGACATTACGCGGATTATATCGGCACACAAGAAATACAATCGCCCACCAGTTTTTGGGATCAACATAAATTAAATGACACCTTTAAATTATGTCGTTTATCAGATTATGGTTATGGTACACATGCTTATTTAATTAATAAAAAAGGCGCAACAAAATTATTAAAGGCAATTTCTCCGATGAGCATGCCGATTGATTTATATACAGGCAGCAGTGAGTTTTCTAATGTCTATGCCATGATTCCGACACCAATTAAAGTGGTGATCCCTTTTGAATCTACGGTTCGTAATACGGAAGAACGGGTAATCGAAAATGTGCGTTTTTATTATTTGAAAAAATTAATCGGACCCGCCGGCAGAAAATTATTAAAAAAAGCCTATTTATTTTTTAAAGCCTTATTACCCATAAAAAAATATGATAACTAAGCCTTTTATTTCGATTATTATTCCGGTGTACAACGTCGCGCCCTATATAGAGCGTTGCTTAACCTCTTGTATTAATCAATCCTTTTCCGATATTGAAATTATTGTGATTGATGACAAAGGAAGCGATAATTCCATCGCGTTGGTGCAATCTTATGCCACCCAAGATACAAGAATAAAAATCCTGGATAATCAAGTTAATAAAGGCGTTTTTCATTCTCGTCAACAAGGGACTTTATCCGCGTTGGGCGATTATATTTTATATGTTGACGGAGATGATTTTTTAGACAAAGATTGCTGTCAATTTTTATATGAGCAAGTCAAACATCAACCTGACATTGACTTATTTCATTTTGCAGGCGAAAGTTATCCCCAATCCAATGGATTAATTTATAGTGGTTCTGAAAAATCTTGTCAAAATAGCGAGATTATGTCGGATATTTTCTCACATTCGTCACATTTAATTTGGACTATGTGGGGAAAATTAATTAAAACAACAGTCGCACAAAATACATTTACACAATTACATTTTATTGAACAACGTATTATTTGCTCGGAAGATTTGTTATTTTTATTTGCTTTAAGCATGAACGCTAAAAATAGCCAAGGCTCATTGAAAAAACCTTATTATTTTTATTTTAATAATGTAAACTCGATGACAAGAGAAACTGCAGAAAATAAAATTCAAGCGCGAATTTCCTCGAACAAAAAAGTAATTGATTATTTAAATCAAATTAATAATCCGTCATTTGATCAAAATATTTTAGCTAAATATCGCAAAAAAATGACCGCACTTTTATATTATTATATTCACTTTGATGCTCGCCAACTCAAAGGTCAATATTTTGCCTCCATGTTGGCTTGTTTGCGCTATTATCCTAGAATAAAAAATGTCGTACGATTACTGCTTTTTATCGTCAGTTTAGGCAAAATAAAAAAATAAGCCAATAGGAACTCAAGGTGCAATAATTTGCACCTTTTTATTGCACTCAATACAAAAACTACATATAATCAAGCTGTATAAAAAAACAGTGGTGAACGAATGGATATTTCAGAATTACTTGACGGATTAAATGATAAACAACGGGAAGCAGTAGCTGCGCCTTTAGGTAATTATTTGGTTTTAGCCGGTGCGGGGAGCGGGAAAACAAGAGTATTGACCTATCGTATTACATGGCTGGTTGCGGTCGAAAATATTTCAGAAGGCAGTATTTTAGCAGTGACGTTTACCAACAAAGCAGCTGCCGAGATGCGCTCTCGTATAGAAAACACCCTCGCTAAATATTCTTCCCAGCGCTTATTCGGAATGTGGGTAGGTACTTTCCATAGTATATCCCATCGCCTCTTGCGCGCACATCACTTGGATGCCGGATTGCCGCAAGATTTTCAAATTTTAGACAGCGAAGATCAACTCCGTTTAGTCAAACGCTTAATGAAATCTCATCAATACGATGAAAAAATCTATCCTTACAAACAAGCCTGCTGGTACATTAATAATAAAAAAGAAGAAGGTTTGCGCCCACATCAAATTGATGACAATAATGATCGTGAAGAACGGGAATGGATTAAAATTTATAAAATTTATCAAGATGCTTGCGATCGCGCTGGTTTGGTTGATTTTGCCGAATTATTATTGCGAGCCTATGAATTATTTCTAAAAAAACCTCTGATTTTGCAACGTTATCAACAACGATTTCAGCATATTCTTGTGGACGAATTCCAAGATACCAATAATATTCAATATGCATGGATTAAATTATTAGCAGGTGAACATGGCAAAGTGATGATTGTCGGCGATGATGATCAATCCATTTATGGTTGGCGCGGTGCGAAAATAAAAAATATCCATCGTTTTCTACAAGATTTTTCTCAAGCACAAACGATCCGTTTAGAACAAAACTATCGCTCCACCGGTAATATTCTGCAAAGTGCCAACCAGTTAATTGCTAATAACGCCAATCGATTAGGAAAAAATCTTTGGACTGCCGGCGAACAAGGTGAACCTATTGATGTCTATGCTGCATTTAATGAGTTAGATGAGGCGTTATTTGTTGCCAGTCAAATTAACCGTTGGCTTGAGGATGGTGGAAAGTTAGATGACTGTGCGATTTTATATCGTAGCAACAGCCAATCTCGCGTACTGGAAGAAGCTTTAATTCGCGCTAATATTCCCTATCGGATTTATGGCGGAATGCGCTTTTTTGAACGTCAAGAAATTAAAGATGCGCTGGCTTATTTACGCTTAATTGCCAATCGACAAGATGACGCGGCGTTTGAACGGGTAGTCAATACGCCGGCACGCAGTATCGGTGATCGTACTTTAGATATTTTGCGTAATTTAGCCCGAGAGCGACAATTAACCTTGTGGCAAGCAACCCACATTGCAATTCAAGAAAATATGTTGGCGTCTCGTTCCGCAACTGCTCTGTTACGCTTTATTGAATTAGTCAATTCCTTGCATCGTGATACAGAAGAAATGCCGTTGTTTGAACAAACGGATTTTGTGATCAAACATTCCGGTTTGTACACAATGTATCAACAAGAAAAAGGTGAAAAAGGCGAAGTACGCATTGAAAACTTGGAAGAATTGGTCAGTGCTACCAAAGAATTTATCAAACCGGACGAAGCAGAAGATATGACGGATTTGACGGCATTTTTAACACATGCCTCGCTGGAAGCCGGTGAAGAACAAGCTTCACCACATCAATCTTATGTCGAAATGATGACCTTGCACTCCTCCAAAGGGTTAGAATTTCCTCGTGTGTTTATCGTGGGAATGGAAGAAGAAATTTTTCCAAGTAGTCGCTCCATGATGGATATGGAACGTTTAGAAGAAGAACGCCGCTTGGCCTATGTTGGTATTACACGAGCCAAACAAAAATTGACTCTATGCTATGCTGAAAGTCGTCGTTTATACGCCAAAGAAGAGCGACACTTTCCTTCTCGATTTCTCAATGAGTTACCAAAAGAATGCGTGCGTGAAGTACGTATTCGAGGAACCGTTACTCGAGCCTATAATCAGGCAATGGTTGGACAATTAAAACAGGAAACCTTGTTATCGGATAGCGGCTGGCGTGTCGGACAAAAAGTCAAACACGAAAAATTTGGTCAAGGGACGATTATCAATATCGAAGGTGCCGAAAATAATACCCGTTTGCAAATTGCTTTCCAAGGACAAGGGATAAAATGGCTCATCGCTCATTTGGCTAAACTAACGCTAACAAATTAGTACGGATAAATTACCCATGCGTAATTTGCCCAAAAGTGCGGTCAAATTTTTTCATGTTTTAACAAGATAGTTTATCCCTATAATCAATGTTATACTCTGCTCCATCATTGATGGAGCGATATCCGATAACTAACGCGCTCCTACGTATTTAAACAAAGACAAGCATTCCGAGACAACCCTATGTTATTAAATAAAGTAACTCAATCTTTGCTCGCACCGAGCCAACTTGCACTACAGGATTTATCCAATATTTTCGATCAACTTTCTCATCGACATTTAGATTACGCCGATCTCTATTTTCAATTAAGTCAAGATGAAAACTGGGTACTCGAAGATAGCATCATCAAAGAAGGCGGATTTCATATTGATCGCGGCGTCGGTGTGCGCGCAGTAAGTGGTGAAAAAACCGGGTTTGCCTATTCCGATCAAATTACACTGGCAGGATTACAGCAATGCGCCCACGCGGTTAAAGGTATCGCTCAAATCAAACAAGGCAATATTATTACGCCGAACGCCTTTAATCCGGTAGATCCTATCTTGCGCTACCAAGCTATTAATCCACTAGACAGTTTAAGCAAAGAAAAAAAAATTGAATTGCTACATTTAGTAGATCGCGTGGCGCGTGCCGAAGATCCTCGGGTCATTCAAGTTTCCGCCAGCGTAAGTTCAGTATATGAAGAAATCTTAGTCGTGGCTACTGATGGTACGCTAGCTGCTGATATTCGCCCATTAGTACGTTTGTCTATTTCCGTACTTGTGGAACAAGATGGAAAGCGGGAACGTGGTGGTGCTGGATTAGGTGGTCGTTTTGGCTTAGATTGGTTCTTTGAACCTTACCAAAACGAAATAAGAGCGGTGTATTTCACCAAACAAGCGGTGCGCCAAGCCTTAGTAAATCTTAGTGCTGTGTCTGCTCCTGCTGGTTTAATGCCAGTGGTATTAGGTGCGGGTTGGCCGGGCGTCTTATTGCATGAAGCAGTTGGACATGGTTTAGAAGGTGATTTTAACCGCAAAGAAAGTTCATTATTCAGTGGAAAAATTGGCGAATTGGTCACCTCGCCACTGTGCACCATTGTTGATGATGGGACGCTGCCAAATCGTCGCGGCTCCCTCACCATTGACGATGAAGGCGTACCAAGTCAATGTAATACGTTGATTAAAGAAGGAATTTTGCAAGGTTATATGCAAGATAAAATGAACGCTCGCTTAATGGGAACACAACCAACTGGCAATGGACGTCGCGAGTCTTATGCCCATTTACCGATGCCACGGATGACTAATACCTATATGTTGGCTGGAAAAAGTAAATTTGACGATTTGATCGCCTCCGTAGATCGCGGTATTTTTGCACCGCACTTTGGCGGTGGCCAAGTGGATATTACCTCCGGCAAATTTGTTTTCTCCACCTCTGAAGCCTATCTTATTGAAAAAGGTAAAATTACCAAACCGGTGAAAGGCGCAACGCTTATCGGCAGCGGTATTGAAGTTATGCAAAATATTTCCATGGTCGCAGATGAAGTAGAATTGGATCATGGCATTGGCGTTTGCGGTAAAGAAGGACAAAGCGTCCCCGTGGGCGTAGGTCAACCGGCGTTAAAAATTGAAAAAATCACCGTGGGTGGTACTAATTAATTGAATTTTTATTCATTTATTTGACTAATTATTCAAAGAGTATATACTGATGTACAAATCACATCATACTGAATAAAAGGATAAATTATGCATCAGTACACAAAAAGCACTTTTGAAAAAGTGATGGTGCAAAACTATGCACCCGCGGATTTTATTCCAGTTAAAGGCAAAGGTTGTCGCGTCTGGGATCAAGACGGTCGTGAATATATTGATTTTACTAGCGGCATTGCAGTTAACGCTCTCGGACATTGCCACGAAGAAATCGTTGCAGTACTACAACAACAAAGCCAATTGTTATGGCATTCCAGCAACTGGTTTACAAACGAACCGGTCTTGGCGTTAGCAACCAAATTAACGGAAAAAACCTTCGCGGATCGTGTCATGTTTGTCAATTCCGGCGCAGAAGCCAATGAAGCTGCATTAAAACTCGCTCGTCGTTACGCAGTAGATCATTTTGGCTATCAAAAAAGCAAAATCATTTCCTTTAAACAAAGTTTCCATGGACGTACCCTCTTTACCGTCAGCGTCGGCGGACAAGCAAAATACTCTGATGGTTTCGGTCCAAAGCCGGCGGATATTGTTCATGTACCTTTCAACGACCTCGATGCAGTCAAAGCTGTCATTGATGATCATACTTGTGCAGTTATCATTGAACCTATTCAAGGCGAAAGTGGTATCATTCCAGCAAAAGCGGAATTTTTACAAGGGCTACGCGAACTTTGTGACCAATACAATGCGCTGCTGATTTTTGACGAAGTGCAAACCGGGCTGTCTCGCACCGGCTATTTATATGCTTATATGAAATATAACGTTATTCCGGATATTTTGACATCTGCCAAAGCGCTTGGTAATGGTTTCCCTATCGGTGCTATGCTAACTCGCGATCATATTGCTAAAAGTTTTGCGCCGGGTGTACACGGAACCACCTTCGGCGGTAATCCGTTGGGCTGTGCAGTTGCCGGAAAAGTTGTAGATATTTTATCTGATCCACAATTCTTAAAAAATATTCACCGCACTTCCACATATTTCTTTGAAAAGCTACACCAACTCAACCAGCGTTATGAAATATTTAAACAAATTCGTGGCGAAGGATTGTTAATCGGAGCAGAACTAGTGGAAAAACACCACGGAAAAGCCGCAGAATTTGTCAAAAAAGCCGCCGATCAAGGCTTAATGATTTTAGTCGCGGGTCCCAATGTACTCCGTTTCGCTCCAGCATTAAATATCAGCCAAGAAGAATTAGATCTTGGTTTACAGCGTTTAGAAAAAGCGTTGAGCTAAATAGTTACCCTTAGATAGGCTCCCCACTCTATGGTTCTTCCAGCCAAACTGCTGGCGCGCGAAAAACCTTCATCAGTGATCAATAAAAAAGTGCGGTCAAAATGACCGCACTTTCTATGCTTAAATACGATGTTACAAATTATTTATAACGTCTGAAAACCAACGCGGCGTTGGTACCGCCAAAGCCAAAGCTGTTTGACATAACGGTTTGTAAACCGGCATTTTCTTTGGTTTCGGTGACAATGTTCATACCAACCGCAGCTTCATCCAAGGTTTCGATATTAATACTTGGGGCAATAAAATCGTTTTGTAACATTAATAACGTATAAATTGCTTCATGGGCGCCGGCAGCACCTAATGAGTGACCGGTCATTGATTTCGTGGAGGAAATTGCCGGTACGTTATCGCCAAAAACATTTTTGATGGCGCCTAATTCTTTCACATCGCCCACCGGTGTAGAAGTTCCGTGTACGTTGATATAATCAATTGGCGTATCTACCGTTGCCAAGGCTTGTTTCATGCAGCGCTCCGCACCTTCACCACTTGGCGCCACCATATCGTAACCATCAGAAGTAGCACCGTAACCGACGATTTCTGCATAAATTTTCGCACCGCGCGCAAGCGCGTGTTCCAATTCTTCCACCACCACTACAGCACCACCACCGGCGATCACGAATCCATCGCGGTTAGCATCGTAAGCACGAGAGGCTTTGGTTGGTGTATCGTTATATTTAGTAGAAACTGCACCCATAGCGTCAAATTCAGTGGCACATTCCCAAGATAATTCTTCCGCACCACCAGCAAACACGATATCTTGTTTGCCTAATTGAATTAATTCAAGTGCATGACCAATACAGTGCGCCGAAGTTGCACAGGCGGAGCTAATACTATAGTTAACGCCGCGGATTTTATAAGGAGTTGCCAAGCAAGCAGAAACGCTGGATGCCATGGTTTTCGTTACCGCATAAGGACCAACTGCTTTCACTCCACGCGGACCGCGCACCGCATCACAGGCTACCAACTGATTATGTGCTGACCCCGTTCCCGCGCCAATCACCAATCCGGTACGATCGTTGGAAACTTGATCTTCTGTTAAACCTGCATCTTCGATTGCCTCTTTCATCGAAAGATACGCATACGCTGCCGCATCACCCATAAAACGATAAACTTTGCGATCAATTAATTCGCTCGGTGTTAATTTGATAGTACCGGCGATATGGCTACGCATACCGATTTCGACAAATTCGGGAACCACTTCAATACCTGATTTTCCCGCTTTTAATGAAGCTAATACTTCTTCTTTGTTATTACCAATACTGGAGATAACACCGAAACCGGTGATCACAGCTCTTTTCATAGATTATTCCTTTGCGCTAAATGTAAATACAACTGTTGGCTAACTTACTATGAATTGAAAATATTGCAAGCATTTCTTTGAAGGTTAGACCAATATAAAAATTTTCGCTATTATAGCAAAAATCATTTACTCAACAAAGAGATAAACGACATTATGTTCAACGTAAGTCAAGCTGAGATATATTTTAATCACAACAACACACCTGTCTCCGCACAATTCGACGATGTTTATTTTTCCAACCAAGACGGTTTAGCCGAAAGTGCCTATGTTTTTCAACAAGGAAATCAATTATGGGAACGCTGGTGCCATTTTCCTCACGCGCATTTCACCATTGCAGAAACCGGCTTCGGGACAGGGCTAAATTTTTTATCGGTAACTACCCTCTTTCGCCAATTTCGTACGCAATTTCCGCAATTACCGTTAAAACGCTTATTTTTTATTTCCTTTGAAAAATACCCGTTACCGGTAGAAGTGTTGCATCAAGCACATCAAATTTACCCGCAATTTGGCGAATTAAGCCAACAATTACAAGCCCATTGGCAAGATTTTATCGTTGGTTGCTACCCGTTTCATTTTGCTGAAACCCGTTTGGATTTATGGCTAGGTGACATTGCCGACAACTTACCACAGCTGGGTGATTATATGCAAAATAAAATTGACGCTTGGTTTTTAGATGGGTTTGCGCCGAGTAAAAATCCGCAAATGTGGCAGCCAAACTTGCTCAACCTGATCTTTCGCTATACTAAGCCGCAAGGCACCTTTGCTACCTTCACCGCAGCAAGTGCGGTCAGAAAAAACCTAGAATTTGCCGGATTTGAAGTTTACAAACGTGCTGGGTTTGCTAAAAAACGCGAATGTTTGCATGGAATAAAACCACAAACCGATGAAGCTCCTGCCAATATGCCATGGTATTTACCACAGCCGGCAAAATTGACACATGAAAACGCGGATATTGCCATTATTGGCGGCGGAATTGCTTCATTATTCACCGCACTTTCCTTATTGCAACGTGGCGCCAATGTGACTCTTTATTGCGAAGATGAAGCGCCGGCACTCAATGCTTCTGGCAATAAACAAGGCGCGTTTTATCCGCAACTCAGCGACGATGATCATCGCAATATCCGTTTTTATATCCACGCTTTTGCTTACGGATTGCAACAATTACATTGGCTGATTGCGCAACAAATTGAATTTGAACATGAATTTTGTGGCGTTGGGCTATGTGCTTACGATGAAAAAAGCGCTAAAAAATTAGCCAAAATTGCGGATTATGCTTGGTCTGCGCAATTATATCAACCGCTCAATGCGACACAATTAAGCGAAAAAATCGGTTTGCCTTTGCCTTGTGGCGGCGGTTTTATCAAACAAGGTGCATGGCTTGCGCCACGTCAATTGGTACAAAATACTTTCGCATATTTGCAAAAGTGCGGTCTAAAAATCAAAACTTTACAAAAAATCACCGCACTTGAGCGCCACTCTCAATGGGTGTTAACCAATGCACAAGGCGAAAAAATGGCACATGACGTGGTCGTGCTAGCCAATGGGCATCAAATTACCGATTTTGCCCAAACGGAAAAATTGGCGCTGTATCCAGTGCGCGGTCAAGTGAGCCAAATTCCTACTTCGCCGCGTCTGTTGAAATTGAAATCCGTCTTATGTTACGACGGTTATTTAACGCCCGTTGACCAAGCCAAACAATCCCATTGTATCGGCGCCAGTCACGTGCGTGATAATGCCGAGCGTACATTTAGCGCGCAGGAACAATGGGAAAACCAGCAAAAAATTCAACACAATTTGGCATCAGTGGATTGGGTAAACGATGTGAACACATCGGGTAATCAAGCGCGTATCGGCGTGCGTTGTGCGACCCGTGATCGCATTCCAATGCTAGGCAATGTGTCCGATTTTGTGCAGCAACGCCAACAATATCACAACCTATTTAACTTACGGCGCAGAAAACAACCGATTGAAAATGCAGCTTATTTTCCTAATCTTTATCTCATTGCAGCGCTGGGATCACGTGGATTAACCTCCGCGCCTTTGTTGGGTGAAATTCTCGCCTCGCTTATCTATGCCGAACCCTTACCACTGCGAGAAGATATTCTGCAACAACTCTCGCCTAATCGAAATTGGGTGCGAAAATGGCTGAAAGGGAGCATAGTGGAGTAAATTAAACTGACTTATGATTTAAGTTGCCAAATATCCAATAATAAATTGACCCCTTGTTGCAATTGGTTTTCTGACAGATCGCCAAAGCCCAAAGAAAATAAGAGGCGTTGCTCATAATCCACCGGGTAAACCACAATCCCCTGTTGCAATGCAAGTGCGGTCAATTTTTCTTGCGTTTTTTCTTGCTCAAGAATTTCAATCAGCAAATAAAACCCAGAATGTTCCCCATAATAACGCACTTTAGATTTGCAATTTGCCAATAATTGACACAATAACTCCATCTTTTTACGATAAATTTTGCGCATCCGTTGAATATGCTTGGCAAATTCGCCTTGTTGCATAAAATTGGTTAAACGTTGCTGCTCAAAGCGGGAAACGGAAGAATGAAAAAAATCACAATATTGATGATAGGCGCTAAGCAACGATTTAGGTATCACCATAAAACTGATGCGCAATCCCGGCATAATCAATTTAGAAAAAGAGCCGAGATAAATCACTTTGCCTTGTAAATCAAGCCCTTGTAACGATGGAATAGGTTTACCTTTGTAACGAAATTCGCTATCGTAATCATCTTCAATGATAAAACGATCTTCTGCACCATTCGCCCATTCCAATAACTGTTGACGCTGACTAATGGATAACACTTGCCCAAATGGATAAAGGTGTGACGGCGTTAAATACGCCACATTCACATCATTTTGCACTAAATTTTGCAAATCAATCCCGCGGGTTTCACTGTTAATCGGCAATTTAATTACCGCTTTATCATACAACTGAAACAATTTTTCCACTTTGTCATAACCATATTTTTCCATCGCATAACGAAAATTTTTTTGCGGATATAATTGATTGAATAATAAGATAAATTGTTGTAAACATCCCTCAACGCCAGCACCAATGACAATTTGTTCCGCCTCACAATGTACGCCACGTGAGGCTAATAAATAATCGGCAATTTCACGACGTAGCGCCATATCGCCCTGCTTATCCCCTAAACCTAACAAATTTTCACCTTGCAAACTAAAGCAATTTCGACCGCACTTTCGCCAAATTTGTAACGGAAAATTCTTGCTATCGATGCGATTAGGATTGAAATCAAAATGGATTTTAGTAGGACGCACAACCTCTTTCGTTCTTTTTATTTTGCGTTGTGTAGTAAATTCCAATTCCGCCTGAAAACAAACGAAATACCCCTGACGCGCTTTGGGTTCAATATAACCTTCGGCAACCAATTGAGCATATGCACTTTCGATGGTATTTTGGCTAATTTGCAAATAATCCTTAAGTTCGCGTTTAGACGGCAATTTCTCGCCAAAGCGAAACTGCTGCTGACAAATTGCCTCGCGAATTTGTTCGTACAACTGCAAATACAGCGGTTTAAAGTGCGATTTATTTAATTGATAGTTTAGAATTTTCACACCTGACCCCATTAAAATAATCAAATTTGACACTTTTAATCATACCTAAGCTTATTCAAAATAGTCAATAAATAAAACCCATATAAAAAAAGAGGAATTAAATATGACGACAATTTTAGGTTCTGATGTAGTAAAACGTGGCATGGCACAAATGCAAAAAGGCGGCGTGATTATGGACGTGGTCAATGCCGAACAGGCAAAAATTGCAGAGGCCGCAGGCGCCGTTGCGGTGATGGCATTGGAAAGAGTACCTTCGGATATTCGCGCCGCCGGTGGCGTGGCTCGCATGGCAAATCCAAAAATAGTCAAAGAAGTAATGAACGCAGTTTCTATTCCGGTCATGGCGAAAGCGCGTATCGGTCACATTACAGAAGCGCGCGTCTTAGAAGCTATGGGCGTGGATTATATTGATGAAAGCGAGGTGCTGACCCCGGCAGATGAAGAATTTCATTTGTTAAAAAGCGAATTTACCGTGCCTTTTGTCTGCGGTTGTCGTGATTTAGGCGAGGCTTTGCGTCGTATCGGCGAAGGCGCCTCGATGCTGCGTACCAAAGGCGAACCGGGTACCGGGAATATCGTTGAAGCCGTGCGCCATATGCGCAAAGTCAATGCGCAAGTACGAAAAATTGTCGCCATGAACCAAGATGAATTGATGACCGAAGCCAAAAATCTTGGCGCACCTTTCGAATTATTATTACAAATCAAATCACTCGGCAAATTACCAATAGTCAATTTTGCTGCCGGCGGTATTGCCACTCCAGCAGATGCGGCATTGATGATGGAATTGGGGGCGGACGGTGTGTTTGTCGGATCCGGTATTTTTAAATCAGAAGATCCAGAAAAATTTGCCAAAGCTATCGTACAAGCCACTACCCATTATCAGGATTATGATCTGATTGCGCGGCTATCCGAAGGCTTAGGAGCGGCGATGAAAGGGTTAGAAATTTCCCGCTTAGCGCCAAATGAAAGAATGCAAGATCGTGGTTGGTAAAATGGCATATTCACATTTAACAGTGGGCGTATTGGATTTGCAAGGCGCGGTAAGCGAGCATATGCAACAAATTCGCGCTCTGGGTGCCACTGCTATTGCAGTCAAACACCCCGAACAATTAGCGCAGTTAGATGGTTTAGTGTTGCCGGGTGGCGAAAGTACAGCTATGGGAAAATTAATGCGATATGAACAATTTATTGCTGCTATTCGCCAATTTTCGCAACAAAATAAAGGTATTTTCGGTACCTGCGCTGGCATGATTTTATTAGCAAAAGTCTTAGAAAATCACGAGCCGGCACATTTAAAACTGATGGATATTTGCGTGCAACGCAATGCTTTTGGGCGTCAAGTGGATAGTTTTCAAACGGACCTACACATCAAAGGCATTGCCACTCCGTTCCCCGCGGTATTTATTCGCGCGCCTTATATTACGCAAGTATTATCGCCACAAGTGGAAGTGCTAGCGAAATTTAAGGAAAATATCGTGTTGGCGAAACAAGGCAAGCTACTTGCCGCCTCATTCCATCCGGAATTGACGGATAATCCAGCAGTAATGCGCTTATTTTTAGATCTATTATAGACACCTGCAAATAACAAGTATGTTATGCCCGATTTTTTTACCTATTTGAAAAATCGGGTATTTTTTTTATTTATCATGCCCAAAAAGTGCGGTCATTTTGTGACAAGTTTCACAAATTTTTAACAAGAAAATAAATTTCTGTTGTTTTGTTTAGCAATTAATCGAGAATGGAACTATTCGATTTGTTCATCAACTAATAAAAGGAGACGAGTATGAAAACGTTACCGATGTATATTAATGGCGAATTTATCCTTTCTGCGAGCGGAAAAACCTTTGATGTTCTCAATCCGGCAACAGAAGAAGTCATTGCTAATGTTACCAAAGGCACCGTTGCCGATGCGCAAACTGCAATTGATGCCGCAGAGGCAGCGCAAGAATCCTGGGCAGCCTTGCCGGCAATTGAACGCGCCGGTTATTTACGCCAAATCGCCGCCGGTATTCGTACTCGAGCCGAAGAAATTGCTAAAGTGATATCTTCCGAAATGGGAAAAGTGTTGTCGCTGTCGCGCGTCGAGGTTAATTTTACCGCTGATTATCTGGATTATATGTCCGAATGGGCACGTCGTTACGAAGGCGAAATTTTACAAAGTGATCGCCCGAATGAGCATATTTTTCTCTACAAAAAACCAATCGGCGTGACCACTGGTATTTTGCCATGGAATTTCCCATTTTTCCTTATCGCGCGAAAAATGGCGCCGGCCTTAGTGACAGGTAATACGATTGTATTAAAACCCAGTGTGGATTCACCGATAAATGCAGTATTGTTTGCAGAAGTAGTGGATACGGTGGGCTTGCCAAAAGGGGTATTTAACCTTGTGCATGGTTCCGGCGCTGATGTGGGTCATGAGCTTGCGGCAAATCCTAAAGTAGGTTTAGTTTCTTTAACCGGTAGTGAGCCGGCGGGACGTAAAGTGATGGAAGCAGCAAGCCAAAATATCACCAAAGTAAATTTAGAATTAGGCGGAAAAGCACCAGCGATTGTCTTTGCTGATGCGGATTTAGATTTAGCTGCAGATGCCATTGTCGCCTCTCGCGTAATTAATTCCGGACAGGTGTGTAACTGTGCAGAGCGGGTTTACGTACAGCAAGAAATAAAAACGCAATTTGTCGAAAAATTAGTTGAACGGATGCAAAAAGTACGCGCAGGCAATCCGTTGGAAGATGAAACCTTAGATATGGGACCGATGGTCAATAAACAAGGGTTGGAACATGCCAAATCTATGGTTGAAGCGGCGGTTAGTGCTGGTGGACGAGTACTCACTGGCGGTAAGGCATTGCCGGGAAAAGGCTTTTATTTTGAACCAACCGTGATTGACAACGTGGATAACTCAATGGATATTTTGCGCGCCGAAATTTTCGCTCCCGTGATCCCGGTTGCCACCTTTGAAACGGTGGACGAAGCCATCGCGCTTGCAAATGACTGCGAGTACGGTTTAACTTCCTCTGTTTATACGCAAAATATCAATAAAGCCATGAAAGTTATTTCGCGTTTAAAATTTGGCGAAACCTATGTAAACCGCGAAAACTTTGAAGCAATGCAAGGGTTCCACGCCGGTTGGCGTAAATCCGGTATTGGCGGCGCAGACGGAAAACATGGCTTAGAAGAATATTTGCAAACTCATGTTGTATATTTGCAATATGATGACAAGATTTAATGCCCGTTAACACAACGCAACTACAGGCACGAGCTAAATCCTCGTGCCTCTTTTTCTTCGTTGTAATCGCGAAAACTCACAAAAAACCACTGCACATTTCTTGAGCTACATACAGAAAAGTACCATGCTTTATGACTTCCCTATTCCATAGGTTTTTAATTTATTAGCAATGGCAGTGTGGGAGACACCGAGACGGGCGGCGAGTTTGCGGGTGCTAGGATATTGTTCATAAAATTGACGCAACACCATGGCTTCGAAATTGCTCATAATTTGATCTAATGTCTCATTACCGAATTCTTCTATATTAACCGCCATCTCCTGTTGTGCGGATAAATGAAGATCATCACAACGAATTCGATTGCCTTGTGCTAAAGAACACGCACGGAATAAGGCGTTATAAAGTTCGCGCACATTTCCCGGCCAACGATAGGTTTTAAGAAAAGGAAGAACATCCTCATCAAAGTGCGGTTCAGAAATCGCGAGTTTTTCACAGATTTGGCGCATAAAAAGGACAACGAACGCCTCAATATCTTCCGGACGTTCACGCAAGGGAGGAATGGTTAAACTGAGGACATTCAAACGATGGAATAAATCACCACGCATTTTGCCTTCTTCAACATAACATGCCAGTGGCACTTGCGAAGTACAAATCACCCGCACATCAGCAAAATGTTCTTTTTCTTCACCAACACGACGAAAGGTACCATCATTGAGAAAACGCAACAATTTGGCTTGTAATACCAACGGTAATTCCGCCACACCATCAAGCAACACCGTGCCACCGTTGGCATATTCAAAAAAACCAATGCTTTCATAGCCTTTATCTACCCGTCCGAACATTTCGCTTTCCGCATCATCGCTTGGCAAACCGGCACAATTTACCGCAATAAATTTTTTATCGCGTCTCGTCCCCGCCTCATGGCAGGCGCGCGCGATCAAATCCTTTCCGGTTCCGGTTTCGCCTTGAATTAAAAGTGGTGCGTTTAAAGTGGCAAATTTTCGTGCATTTTCCACCACCGCTCGCATTTTATGACTTTTTGCGATCAGCTCATCAAAAGAGACGGTTTTGCTTTGCATACATAATTCTCCCGATATTATCCTTGTTCCATGATACGCTTTTCATGTAAACATTTAAAGGCATCGGCAAGAAAAATTTACACTTTTGTTTTCTCTTTGATTTTTTCGCCGCCCAACACCGTGGTTTTCAATTGACTTAATAAGTCTTTTTGAATAGTACTTAAACGCAATTTTTCCTCTTTGCTCAATACCAACGGACGACAAAACTCCATCGCTTTAATGCCTAAACGAGCAGTTAATAATCCCACGCCGATCCCTTGTGCGATACGGGCGGATAATTTTGCAGTCACATCTTGCGATAACCAATCCATACCAATATCCTGTACCACTTCGGTCGCGCCGGCAAACACCATATTTAAAAACACCATACGCAATAAACGAAGGCGACTAATATAACCTAATTCAATCCCATATAATCTGGCTAAGCGATTGATTAAACGAATATTTCGCCATGCCATAAAAAACATATCCACCACCGCCAACGGACTTACAGAAACGATCACCGCCGATTCCAACGCGCTTTTCGCGATTAATTTTTTTGCTTGTACATCCAACGGTTTTAACACGGTTTGACTAAATAAATGCGCCACTTCTTGCGCAGAATAACTGTCGTTTAATTGCCGTTTCCATTGTTGCATTGTGATCGATTGCGCATCCAGTTTCATATTTTGCGCGATCTCCAAACAAAGTTTTTCTCCTTGTTCCGCCGTTTGCAAATCAGATGAAAAATCGACCGCACTTTCTAACATCAAACGCCCACTTTGTTGTTGCAATTGCATCCGTCGTTTAAGTTTTGCCAATTGGCGCCATTCTTTCACAATCGCGGCAATGCCCAACATCACTACCACAAATCCCACCAAAGCAAAGGCGAAATAAATCCATTGATGTTGTTGCCAAGTGTCAATTAACCATTGCACCGATTGGGCAATGGTCGCGCCGCCAAATAAAAGTGCGGTCAATCCTAAGCATTTTTTCCACCAACGCGGTTTAGGATGGGCAATTTGCGTAAAATTTTCCGTGATCCATTCCGCTTCTGGTGCCTCGGTGTTGTCCACTTCAACTTTCGCATTGCTCAAATCAAATTCTTTTTTTGGCGTAAACTCGTCATCAAGCGTTTCAACATGAGCATCATTTTGTTCAAAAATTTGTTTTTGCATCATTTCTTTCGGTTTTCCTTGGTTATCCGTTAATCTAATTTATCCGCTAATAAAAATTGCAATACCGCGTCCATGCGTAAGTGCGGTAGGTTTTCGCCCGATTCTAAGCGTTGCGGTTCAAATTGATCAAATTCATATTTCTGTTGCACCCAAAAATCCGCTGTGGGCAAGCGGCTTGGCACGGATCCGGGATAAAGGGTCACTTTTTGTTTATCGCTGGAACGAATGCCTTGAATTGCCTTAAATTGTTGTCCATTTTGCGTGATGTTCAACTGTTGCGTGGCACGAATGGCTGCAATGGCGGTATATTCCGTTTGAATCCCCTCATATTCCACATAACGCCCGCCTTCTTGCACCAATTGACGCATTAAGCTAACCAAATTCGGTAGTTGATCGCTGGTGATGTGATCAGCTTTGGTCGCAATAAACATCAGTTTATCAATACGCGGCGAGAATAATCGATTAAGCAAGGTGCGTTTACCATAGTGGAAATTCTTAAATAATTGCTGCAAACCTTCTTGCATATCCAAAAACGCTTGACGACTGTGGTTAAGCGGGGTCAAACAATCGGCTAAAATCACTTGGCGGTCAAAGGTGGAAAAATAATCCTGATAAAATCCTTTGACAATATGGCGGCTGTAATAATCATAGCGTTTCTGCAATACGGAGAAGTAGCTGCCTGCATTGGCTTGTTGTTTAAGTTGCTGCCATTGCTCGGTGCTTAAATGTGATAAAGGGAAAAATTGTAACGCCGGAGCGCCTTCCAATTCACCGGGTAAAACAAAACGCCCCGGTTGGATAAAATGCAAGCCTTGTTGTTTGCATTGCAGTAAATAGGCGGTGTAAGCTTTGGTAATTTTAGCTAGCACATCTTCATCGGCAGGTGCGCTTAAATCTAATAATTTTAATTGTGCTAACCAATCGGCGCCAATGTCAGCACGCATTCCTTTAAACAACTGTTGTTGCTCTAAAGACCATTGCTGATAACTCAAATCCAATAACGGTAAATCCAATAACCATTCGCCGGGATAATCAAAAATATCCAAGTATAATGTGCCTTGCTCTTTGAGATGGCGCATTAAGCCTTGCTGGCGTTGATAACGAATTGCTAGGCGAGTTTCGCTGACGCCGCGTGTCGATTGGCACCATTGCGGCGGATCCGCCATGAGATCTTGTAAATTTCCCTCATAATCAAAGCGTGGGATTTTCAAATCCAATTGCCCAATACGTTTTACACCGGTAATCGATAAATTACGCGCCGGTTCAAATAATGGAATATGATGATTATCCACGCGATTAATATGTAATAATTGGTTAATCAAGCTGGTAATAAACGCGGTTTTCCCGCTACGACTTAATCCGGTGACCGCCAGACGCAAAGTGCGGTCAAAACCACGATTAATTAGGCTATCCAATTCTTTTTGTATATAATTAAACATTCTTGGTTTCTAACTTAAGTTAAATATCTTACAATTTGGCTATAATTTATCACAAATATAGGTTTTATGTTTACTAGAAATATTGTCGCCTTTGGCGCATTACTCGGTTTATTTGCCCTTAGCGAAAATGTCGCGGCGGCGCCGAAAGTGCCAGAAGTGTTAACGCAAAACGGTTTGGTTTACTGTACCTACGCTGGTGGCTTTTCCTTTAATCCGCAAACTGCCGATGCTGGTACCAGTATGAACGTAATCACTGGGCAAATCTATAACAAATTGTTTGAAGTCACCAATAATAGCGATAAATTAGAGCCGGTTTTAGCCACTTCATATTCCGTGTCAGATGATGGCAAAATTATTACCATCAATTTACGTCACGGAGTGAAATTTCACACTACACCTTGGTTTACACCAACGCGGGATTTTAATGCGGACGATGTAGTTTTTTCCTTAAATCGGGTGTTAGGGCAAAATATGGGGTTGCCCGAATTAGATCAAAATATAAAAAATTACAGTAACCCACAATACAAAATTTTCCATGAACAAGCGAAAAAAGCCCGCTTTCCTTATTTTGAGAGCATTCGCTTAAATGAAAAAATCGAATCGGTTAAAGCAATTAATCCTTATCAAGTGCAAATTACCCTGTTTGCGCCTGATTCATCCATTTTGTCTCATTTAGCCAGTCAATATGCAATTATTTTTTCACAAGAATATGCAGTACAGTTAAATTCTGACGATAATTTAGTGCAGTTGGATTTATTGCCGGTAGGAACGGGACCTTACCAAGTGAAAGAATATTTCCGTAATCAATATGTCCGTTTAGTACATAACAAGGATTATTGGAAAAAAGATGCCTCCATTGAAAATATCATTATTGATTTATCCACAGATCGCAGCGGACGTTTGGTCAAATTTTTCAATGACGAATGCCAAATCGTCTCTTATCCGGAAGTAACGCAATTAGGTTTGTTACAAAAAAATAATGAAAAATATTATATTCGCTCGACTGAAGGGATGAACCTCGCTTATCTTGCCTTTAATTTGCAACATCCTCAAATACAAAATGTGGAACTGCGACGGGCAATTTCCCGTGCCATAGATCGCAAGCGCATCATCAAAACCATTTATCATGACACTGCTACGGTCGCGAATAATATTATTCCTTCCATTTCATGGGCATCCCGTATTAACACGGATGATTTCGCCTACGATTATGATCCTGAGCAAGCCAAAGCCTACTTTAAACATCGTTCACTCACCTTAGATTTGTGGGTGCTAAATGAGGAGCAGGTTTATAATCCAGCACCGGTAAAAATGGCAGAATTGATCAAAGCTGATTTAGCGCAAGTGGGCGTTAAGGTTAATGTGCGTTTAGTTACTCGTACTTATTTGATGAAACAATTAAAAAATAAAACCGATAATTACGATATGATTTTAGCCGGATGGCTGGGGGGAAACTTAGATCCGGATAGCTTTATGCGCCCAATTTTAGGCTGTAGCACGGTTAATGATCTGACCAACTTTTCTAATTGGTGCTATAACTCTTTTGAAGAGGCTATGGATCTCGCACTTGCTACCTCCGATTTAAACCAACGGGCGCAAATCTATAATCAAGCGCAGGCGATTATTATGAGCGAATTGCCGATCATCCCGTTGGCAAACGTAAAACGGGTACTGGTTGCCAATGCTAAAGTACAAGGTATTGAAATGACCCCTTTCGGTAGCATTGATTTTTCTACGCTATCCATCAAACCGGAGGAAAAACCGTGATTTCTTCATTCTTCCGCCATATTTTGTTACTGATCATTACCTTGCTTATCTTATCTTTGATAAGTTATGCGATCTTTTTGCAAGATCCGCTCAATGAAATTTTTGCCACGCCGACTTTATTTTCCGGCTATTGGTTTTATGTCACCAATTTATTACAAGGGGATTTCGGAATAAGTTACACTGGTGGCGAATCCTTAAAAGAGCTGATGCTCACGTTACTGCCACCGACGTTGGAACTCTGTTTTAGCGCCATTTTATTAGCGATTTTATTCGGCATTCCCCTCGGATTATTAGGCGCTGCGAATAGCAAGCATTTTGGCGGAAAAATCATCCGCACTTTATCCTCCCTTGGGCTATCTTTGCCGGTATTTTGGGTGGCGCCGATTGTGTTGTATGTTTCTGCAATCCAAACATGGGAAATTTCCGCGATCGGGCAATATAATCTCTTGTATGAAATCAAGCCGGTCACCGGATTTCACCTGATCGATGTGTGGTTTATCGAGCAACCTTATCGCCTTAAAGCCATCCAAAATGCGCTACAACATTTAGTATTGCCAACCTTGGTATTAACCATTTTACCGACGATGGAAATTATCCGTTTGGTACAACAGCGTGCCGAATTTTTATTTGAGCAAAATTATGTCAAAGTTGCTACCACGCGCGGCTGGTCAAAATGGAAAGTATTGCGTACTCATATTATTCGCAATACGCTGCCGCTGCTGATTCCGCAGATGACTCGTTTATTTACCTTGGTTATTGCCCAATGTATGCTCACTGAAGCAACTTTCGGTTGGTCAGGTATTGGGCGCTGGCTGATTGACGCAGTAAGTCAACAGGATTACAACAGTATTTCCACCGGCATTATCGTAATTGGATTATGTATTATTAGCGTTAACTTGCTCGTATTGATCCTCACTTTTATTGTTGATCCGTTAAATAAGAAAGGCTGGTATGCAAGATAGAGAACCGGAAGATTTTAGACAAACCACCACATTACGCGATATTTGGCAACTTTTTAGTCAAGATAAAATTGCGTTGGCGAGTTTTTATGTATTTTTGTTGCTAATTTTGACCGCACTTTTTAGCCGTTTTATTGCACCTTACCATAGCGATCAACAATTTATCGGCTTGGAACTGCTGCCGCCATCTTGGGTACAAGGTGGACAAATCGCCTATTTCTTTGGTACTGATGATATTGGTCGCGATGTATTCAGTCGCCTCATTATCGGCACTAGCTATACCTTTGGTGCGTCGCTTATTGTAGTCATATTTACTGCAATTTTAGGCGGTATTCTCGGTATTTGGGCAGGAATGTCGCAAGGCATCAAATCTCGGGTTCTCAATCATATTTTTGACAGTTTTCTCACCATCCCAATTTTGCTGATTGCCATTATTATTGCTACCCTAATGCAAGCCAGCTTATTTAACGCCATGCTCGCCATTACTTTGGCGCTGCTCCCCTATTTTATTCATGAAATTTACAAAGCCATTCAAGTGGAATTAAAAAAAGAATATGTACTGATGTTGCGACTGGAAGGGGCATCAAACTGGTTGCTGCTAAAAGAAACCATTTTGCCTAATATCAGCGTGCAATATATTCGGGAAATCTCACGCGCGTTTACCATTGCCATGCTGGATATTAGCGCTCTTGGCTTTATTTCACTCGGTGCGCAGCGCCCAACGCCGGAATGGGGCGCGATGATTAAAGATTCTATCGAACTAATTTACCTTGCGCCCTGGGCGGTAATTTTACCGGGCGCGGCGATTATCACCAGCGTGTTAATCAGTTTAATTTTTACTAATGGGCTGTGTAAAGCCATGGAAAAATATTATAAATAGGACGAACTATGGCTTTACTTGATATTCGTAACCTGTGTATTGATATTCAAACCAACGCAGGCAAATTCAGAATTGTAGATAACGTCAATTTAACCCTAAATGAAGGGGAAATTTGCGGCTTAGTGGGTGAATCCGGTTCGGGGAAAAGTTTAATTGCCAAGGTGATTTGCAATGCGGTTAAAGAATCCTGGATCGTAACCGCCGATCGTTTCCGTTTTAATGATATTGAATTATTAAAACTTAGCCCTAATAAACGTCGCAAATTAATCGGCAAAGAAATTTCCATGATTTTCCAAGAGCCACTAAGTTGTTTGGATTCTAGTAAAAAAATCGGAAAACAAATTATCCAAAATATTCCTACTTGGACGTTTAAAGGACGTTGGTGGCAATGGTTCGGCTGGAAAAAACGGCGTGCTATTGAATTGCTGCATCGTGTCGGGATCAAAGATCATAAAGATATCATGAACAGCTATCCTCACGAAATTACCGAAGGCGAAGGACAAAAAGTCATGATTGCCATGGCGGTTGCCAATCAACCACGCCTACTCATTGCCGATGAACCGACCAACTCCCTTGAGTCGATTACACGCAATCAAATTTTTCGCCTACTCTCCAGCATGAATCAAAACCAAGGCACTTCCATTTTACTCGCCAGTAATGATATTAAAAGTATTAGCGAATGGTGCGACAGTTTTGTGATCCTCTATTGCGGACAAAACGCCGAAGCCGGACCAACAGAAAGTATTTTAGAAATGCCGCATCATCCTTATACCAAAGCCTTGCTGCATTCGATTCCTGATTTTTCGCAACCGTTGCCGCTAAAAAGCCGACTAAGTACCTTAAAAGGTACCGTGCCACTATTGGAGCAAATGCCAATCGGTTGTCGCCTAGGTCCACGTTGTCCATTTGCGCAAAAAAAATGTGTGGTAAAACCGCCGTCTCGCCGCATTAAACAACATGAATATTCATGCCACTATCCGTTAAATTTACGCGAAAATCAGCGCAAAGAAAAAGAAGCGCCAATGATGCCGCTTACGGTCAATAAAACAGAGGTGAAAGAATGAGTGTCTTATTAGAAGTACAAGATTTATCCAAATATTTCTTTGACACCGTCGGGATCTGGGGCGTTAACAGTTTCGCCGCCATTGAAAATGTTAGCTTTGCCTTGGAACATAAGAAAACCTTGGCGATCATCGGCAAAAACGGTTCCGGCAAATCGACCTTAGCAAAGATGATTGTCGGCATTATTGAACCCACTTCAGGACAAATTATCTTCGACGGAAAACCGCTCACTTTTGGCGATTATCAATATCGAGCCCAGCATATTCGCATGGTTTTCCAAGATAGCAACTCGGCATTTGATCCAAAATTGAATATTGGACAAATTTTAGATGTTCCCCTACGTTTAACCACAGATTTAGACGAAGAACAGCGCAACGAAAAAATCTTTTCCACCTTACGTTTGGTCGGCTTGCACCCGGATCATGCCAATATCAAAATTAATACGATGTCCGCCAGCCAAAAACAACGCATTGCCTTAGCGCGTGCCTTAATTTTAGAACCGGAAATCGTGATCACAGACGATGCTCTCGGCTTATTAGATACTACGGTAAAAACCCAGCTAATGAACCTGATGTTGGAAATTCAAGAAAAACTCGGCATTGCCTATATTTATGTCGGACAACACCTTGGCATGATCAAACATATTGCAGATGATGTGTTGGTGATGGACAACGGGCAAGTTATTGAATACGGACCGACTCGACGTTTATTCACGCAACCACACACTGACATCACTAAACGCCTAGTAGAAAGCCATTTCGGACGATTACTGACCGATGACTCATGGCGTAACGAAAGTTAAAAATAACAAAATTTGAAAAAAACACAGCACTTTTTCCCCAAAATTAGTAAATCCCACTTTCATCGCTTCCACAATTTATACGTTCAAGGAAATGGTGAACTCAGGTGTTTTTTATTAGTAACAGTATAAATATTCATAATAAATAAAATGACTTTCCTTTGACAACACAAAAACCAGCATAATATAAGCAACCTAAACATCTAGAAGTTTAGACGTCTAAAATTTCTTGACATTAGATCTCTGTCGCTGTAGTTTATGAGGTTAGAAAATAGTTTATTATTTTGACGGAATAATCAATGGCAGTACAAAAAGCATTACTCTTTACCAATAAGTCGCTCTCTTTGGCTTTAGGCGGTGAACTGGGGAATATTGAGGTGGCTTACCAAACTTACGGACAGTTAAACTCGGATAAAAGTAATGCAGTGCTGATTTGCCATGCGTTGACCGGCGATGCAGAACCTTATCATGCCGATCCCAAGGAAGGAAACGGATGGTGGCAAAGTTTTATGGGCGATGGACTTGCCTTAGATACGTCTAAATACTTTTTTATTTGCTCCAATGTATTAGGTGGTTGTAAAGGTACCACCGGTCCCTCCTCGATTAATCCTCAAACGCAAAGACCTTATGGCAGCCAGTTTCCAAATATTGTGGTGCAAGATTTAATTCAAGTGCAACGCGAATTATTAGCTTATTTACAAATTCCCCATTTACACGCCGTGATCGGCGGTTCTTTTGGAGGAATGCAAGCAACCCAATGGTCAATTGATTATCCGGATTACGTGGATAATGTTATCAATTTGTGTTCATCTCTCTATTTTAGTGCAGAAGCGATTGGATTTAACCATGTGATGCGCCAAGCGATTATCAATGATCCGAATTTTCACGGAGGCAATTACTATGATAAAACACCACCGGCAAAAGGCTTAGCGATTGCCAGAATGTTGGGGATGTTAACCTATCGCACAGATATACAATTAGCCAAAGCCTTTGGTCGGGCGACAAAAGCAGAAGGCGTTTTTTGGGGCGATTATTTTCAAGTAGAATCCTATCTTAGCTATCAAGGACAAAAATTTCTTGATCGTTTTGACGCCAACAGTTATTTGCATTTATTGCGCGCCTTAGATTTATATGATCCAGCGCTAAAATATGCTGATATTAAGACCGCACTTTCACGCATTCAAGCACGTTATACGCTCGTTGCAGTCAGCAATGATCAATTGTTTAAAATCATTGATCTGCATAAAAGCAAAGCCTTGTTGGAGCAAAGCAATGTAAATTTGCAATATTATGAATTTGCCTCCGATTATGGTCATGACGCTTTTTTAGTGGATTATGATTTTTTCGATGCCAAAATCCGCAGCGGGTTAGAAACTAGCAATTCTTAATATATCAATGCCTTAATATCCTTATTTCTTTACCACAATACCAATAAAAAAACCATCCGCTTCCGAATGGTTTTTTGTAGTTACGATTGCTTCAAATTAGAAGAATACGCGTAAACCTGTACCATAGATATGGTCTTTTTCAGATTTTTCCGCCTTTGGATCATTGAAGTTTCTTGTGCGTTCTTGTTCATACATTACGTAAGCAATGACGTTTTTGCTGAATTTATAGTCTAAACCGATTTGATAACGGTTTTGAACTTTACTTTTATCTGAACCATCAGTACGAGAATCTAAACGTTCCCATTGTGCGAATAATGCAGAAGGATCAGAGAATTGATAACGGAAGTCTGCCATTGCATAACGACCTTTCTCATCTTCAGCACCAGACCAAACATTGCTGTATGAAGTTCTTACTTGGCCATAGTTAAGTGCGAAGTAAATTGGACCATAAGTATAGCTACCGTGAACAACCCATGTACGATCTTTTTGTGTTGTTTCAGCAGTTAATGCTAAATCATCGTATTGGTTTTGGTTATATGCCGCAGCGAATTCTACTTTTTGATCATCTGCGATATCGTAGTTATAGAATGCAGCTACGCCATAACCATTTTTGTATTTAGCCCCATCCTCAAGTTTAGGATCTAAATCTTTATTTGAGTGACCAAATAAGTAATCAACACCGAAACTGAAACCGCTCCATTCTGCAGAACGGAATTTCACAGATTTATCTGCATCGGTAAGTAACGGATTGTATGCACCTGAACGGTAGTATGTCGCATCTTGAACAACATCATCGGAGTTAGTTGCTTGACGACCGAAAGTTAATGTACCGATATCATCATATTTGAAACCGCCGAATAATTGGCGAGTAGTTGGGCTACCGAAGTTACTATCAGCGCCAGATTGTTTGAATGCATCGCCTGAACCATCTTTATCTTCAAAACGAAGTTGATAACCAGCGATTGCTGATAAACCATTGCCTAGATCATGAGTTGCACGAAGCATAATACGTGAACCATCATTGATTAAATCCCCACGACCACCTGCTGTGTCATCTTTACCTAAAAACATACGGAAAGAACCGTTTAAATCAACTTTTGTTCCGTCTTGTTCATAGATAGTAATCGCGTTTGCGGAAGTCGCTGCCATTGCTGCTACTGCTAATGCTACTAATGTCTTTTTCATAATAAATTCCTTTCCAGAATTAAGTTTGTTATAAGATTAGTGCCGAACTTTTCAAGAATTGAATAGTCAACGCTTGCTTCGTCTAAGGCAAACTAATATTGGCAAAGAAATATACGCCTGTCAATGGAAAAACAAAAAAGTTCAATAAATTTGGTGATCACGATCACATTTTTTATTTTTATTTCATTTACTTTTTGATGCCAACACGATTTTTGTTGCTTTTTTGTCCAGCTTTATTTAACCAAAGGATCTTTTCAAAAAAGCGGATCTTTGGATTTATTATTCATTAAAAAATTTAACAAAAATCGACCGCACTTCGCCAATTACTTTGCAAACAAAGTGTTTTTACATTCGTTTCCATCGGCAAGCAAATTTCGCTAATATCTTCAAAACGCAATAAAAAACCACCGCACTGTTATTGAACAAAATATGTTCATCTCTAAGCATTATTTATCGCAAAAGAAATCACGCGGTCGATACTTTCTTCGCTAAGCGCAAGCATAATAAGACGATCAACGCCGAGGGCAACGCCGGAGCAATTAGGAACGCCAGCGTGGAGCGCGGCAAGGAAACGATGGTCAATGGTGCGCTGTGGCAAGCCCATTTTTTCTCTTAATCGATTATCTTGCTCAAAACGAATGCGTTGTTCATTGCTGTCGGTTAATTCATGGAAACCGTTCGCCAATTCGATACCTTTATAGTAGAACTCGAAACGTTCAGCAACGCGATGATCTTCGGAGCTAAGTTGCGCTAATGCGGCTTGTGTTGCCGGGAAATGATAAATTGCCACCGGACGTTCTTTGCCGATTTGGGCCTCAACGACACTACTAAATAAAAATTGTAATAACGTATCACGATCTTGTTGATCGGCATCCATCAAATGATGCTCTTTGGCTTTATTGGCAAGTTCCGCCTTGCTTGCTGAAAGCGGATCTAACCCGACATATTCTTGGAAAGCAAATTGGTAGCTTAAGCTTTCCGCCGGTTCGCAATCGAGAATTTGTTGGAGCAAATCATCTACTTCATTAATTAAACGATACATATCAAAGTGCGGTCGATACCATTCCAACATCGTAAATTCCGGATTATGCTTACGCCCAGCTTCTTCATTGCGAAATACGTGACACAACTGAAAAATCGCACCGCTACCCGCCGCGAGCAGGCGTTTCATGTGATATTCCGGACTGGTTGATAACCAAAGCGGTTTGGATTGAGCATTGTGCGGTGCAATAAAATCCGTACTAAAAGTAGAAAGATGGACGTCGGTGACGCCGAATTCGCTTAATACTGGCGTTTCCACTTCAAGCAATCCGCGGTCGGTAAAAAAACGTCGAATATCGCTGATAATTTTGGCACGGGCTAAAAGATTTTTGACTGGCGCAGTCGGTTGCCACTGCATTTCGATATTGGTTGACATGATAAATATTCCCTCAACAATAAAGTGCGGTCAATTATAGCCGAATTTTTAATTTCGGTTTAACTTTTTTGAGGTAGATCACGAAACTGAATTATTCTTACAATAATTTAATAAAAAGGGTTATTTCTATTCAAAAATAATGGCAGAATAAAGATGTCCCTATATGGTTTCCCGAGGAAACCTTAATTTTTACTTTCATATCTATTATTGGAGGAATATCGTGCAAACTGTTAATGTCGATATTGCAATTGTTGGTGCTGGTGGCGGTGGCTTGCGTGCTGCGATTGCGGCAGCGGAAGCAAACCCTAACTTAAAAATTGCATTAGTTTCAAAAGTGTACCCAATGCGTAGCCACACTGTTGCAGCAGAAGGTGGTGCCGCGGCGGTCATCAAAGAGGAAGACTCTTACGATAAACATTTCCATGATACAGTTGCTGGTGGTGACTGGTTGTGTGAGCAAGATGTGGTTGAATATTTCGTTCAGCATTCTCCAGTGGAGATGACTCAACTTGAGCGTTGGGGCTGTCCTTGGAGTCGTAAAGCGGATGGTGATGTTAACGTGCGTCGTTTTGGTGGGATGAAAATTGAACGTACTTGGTTTGCTGCCGATAAAACTGGTTTCCATTTGCTTCACACGCTTTTCCAAACTTCCATTCAATACCCGCAAATCCAACGTTTTGATGAACACTTTGTCTTAGATATTTTAGTCGATGACGGTCATGCACGCGGTATGGTTGCAATGAATATGATGGAAGGTACGTTAGTACAAATCAATGCTAATGCGGTCGTTATCGCAACCGGCGGTGGCTGTCGCGCATTCCGTTTCAATACTAACGGTGGTATCGTAACTGGTGACGGACTTTCTATGGCATATCGTCATGGTGTACCATTGCGTGATATGGAATTCGTACAATATCACCCAACCGGCTTGCCGAATACCGGTATTTTGATGACCGAAGGTTGTCGTGGTGAAGGCGGTATCTTAGTCAATAAAGACGGTTATCGTTATTTACAAGATTACGGTTTGGGACCGGAAACACCAATTGGTAAACCGGAAAACAAATATATGGAATTAGGTCCACGTGATAAAGTATCCCAAGCATTCTGGCAAGAATGGAAAAAAGGCAATACCTTGAAAACGGCCAAAGGCGTTGATGTGGTGCATTTGGATCTACGTCATTTAGGTGAAAAATATTTACATGAGCGTTTACCGTTTATCTGTGAATTAGCGCAAGCCTATGAAGGTGTGGATCCGGCAAAAGCGCCAATTCCGGTACGTCCGGTGGTTCACTATACCATGGGTGGTATTGAAGTGGACTTCAATAGCGAAACACGTATCAAAGGCTTATTTGCAGTGGGTGAATGTGCATCTTCCGGTTTACATGGTGCAAACCGTTTAGGTTCTAACTCATTGGCAGAATTAGTGGTGCTTGGTCGCGTTGCGGGTGAATATGCAGCACAACGTGCGGTTGAAGCAACTTCCGTTAATCAAACAGCAGTTGATGCCCAAGCGCAAGATGTTGTTCGTCGTTTAGAAGATTTATATAACCAAGAAGGTACTGAATCTTGGTCACAAATCCGCGATGAAATGGGCGACTCTATGGAAGAAGGCTGCGGTATTTATCGTACCCAAGAAAGTATGCAAAAAACCGTAGACAAAATTGCCGAATTAAAAGAACGTTACAAACGTATCCGTATTGCTGATCGTTCCAGCGTGTTTAATACCAATGTGCTTTACACCGTGGAATTGGGATATATCTTAGACGTTGCACAATCAATCGCCAACTCGGCAATTGAGCGTAAAGAATCTCGTGGTGCGCATCAACGCTTAGACTATGTTGAACGTGATGATGCTAATTATTTGAAACATACACTTGCCTTCTATAACCCTGAAGGTGCGCCTCGCATTGAATACAGTGATGTGAAAATCACGAAATCTCAACCTGCAAAACGTGTATATGGTGCGGAAGCAGAAGCTCAAGAAGCAGCTGCGAAAGCTAAGGAGAATGCAAATGGCTAATCAAGCAATAATGAATGTTGAAGTATTGCGTTACAATCCGGAAGTGGATAAAGAGCCATACTTAAGAACTTATCAGGTCCCTTACGATAGCCAAACTTCATTACTTGATGCCTTAGGTTATATTAAAGATAAACTTGAGCCTGAACTTTCTTATCGTTGGTCTTGTCGTATGGCGATTTGTGGTTCTTGCGGTATGATGGTCAACGGTAAACCAAAATTAGCCTGTAAAACCTTCTTGCGTGACTACAGTGGTCATATGCGCATTGAAGCCTTGGCTAATTTCCCAATTGAACGCGATTTAGTCGTAGATTTAAGCCACTTTATCGAAAGTTTGGAAAGCATCAAACCGTATATTATCGGCAACCAAGCGCCAGAATTAGACGGTAAACCACATCCATCGGCTGAATTAGCGAAAAGTCGAACAAAACAAACACCGGCACAATTAGAGAAATATCGTACATTCTCTATGTGTATCAACTGTGGTTTGTGCTACGCTGCTTGTCCACAATTCGGTTTAAACCCAGAATTTATCGGTCCGGCTGTAATTACCTTAGGTCATCGTTACAACCTTGATAACCGCGACCATGGTAAAGCTGAACGGATGAAAATCCTTAACGGTAAAAACGGGGTGTGGAGCTGTACTTTCGTCGGTTATTGTTCCGAAGTTTGTCCAAAACACGTGGGACCGGCTTCCGCAGTAAACCAAGGTAAAATCGAAAGTGCGAAAGATTACGTCATTGCGATGTTAAAACCGCAAAAGTAAGGAGTGTAGAATGACAACGACAACAAGTAAACGCAATCGTTATGTGCGTGAAGTTAAACCGACATGGTGGAAAAAGTTAGATTTTTACAAATTCTATGTATTGCGTGAAAGTACATCCGTACCGACCATTTGGTTCTGTCTTGAGCTGCTTTACGGTTTAATTTGCTTAGGAAATGATACCTTTGCCACTAACTTTGTAAATTTCTTACAAAATCCTATCGTAGTAATTTTAAATATTATTACCTTAGGTGCAGTGTTACTTAACAGCTTCACATTCTTTGGAATGGCGCCACAAATGATGAATATCATCGTGAAAAACGAACGCATCGACACTAAATTAGTGAACCGCGTATTTTGGGGCATCACCGCTGTAATCAGTATCATCGCCTTAATTTTGGTATAGGGAGAAAAGACATGGACAAAACAAATCCAAAACGTTCAAATGAACCTTCCGTATGGTTGCTATTTGGCGCCGGTGGTGCGATTAGTGCAGTATTTTTCCCTGTATTAGTCCTAATCTTAGGTTTTTTACTACCTTTCGGCTTAGTGACACCGGATAATATCATTGCATTTTCACATACTTGGATTGGAAAATTAGCCATCATTGCCTTGCTTATTTTCCCAATGTGGTGTGGTATGCATCGTGTACACTTAGGATTACATGATTTTAAAGTTCATGTTCCTGCCGGTGGTTGGATTTTCTACGGATTATCTGCACTATATAGTGTTATCGTATTATTCGCCGTCATCGCGCTTTAATTGATAAATGAGATAACCTAAAAACCCTTTCAAATGAAAGGGTTTTTTATTATAGGCAAACAATAACGACTATAATAAAAATATTAAAAAAATGACCGCACTTTTCCCATCAAATTGCCACATGAATTTATATCTTATTCCAGCAAATTGCAGGCGCAAGCAAGAAATGACATATTACCACTGACCTTTCTTTTGGCTACTTTTCTTTGCTAAAACAAAGAAACATGATAGATAAGCAACGGATAAAAAATAACCTCCCTACAAAAGAAAACGCACAATAACACTTGAATTCCTATCCATTTTTCATTATGTTGATAATGTTTTTTTCAGTTATAAAAACCTATGTCGGCATTAGCAAAAATATATTCATTGATTTCAAAAGAAAGCGCTAAAAAGTATGCAAAAAAAATATTGCATTACTTTGTCGTGTTTTTGTTGCTATGTTTAGGTCTTTTAATCTTAATCGATCAATCTATCGGATTTTATGTGCGGCAAGCGATTTACACCGATATTCAAAAACTCCCCTACCGCCCTTACGGTTTAGTTTTGGGAACCTCAAAATATTTTGCCAAAAATACGCTTAATCTGTTTTATTACAATCGTTTACTCGCCGCACAAGAGTTATTTAAAGCAAAAAAAATCGATTATTTATTACTCAGTGGCGATAATCGGACTATCTATTACAATGAACCAGTGACGATGTATAAAGACTTGAAAAAAATGGGCGTTCCACCGGAGTTTATGTATATGGATTATGCCGGCTTTCGTACTTTAGATTCCGTTATTCGCGCAGATCAAGTATTTAAAGCACATTCGTTGATTATTATCAGCCAAAAATTCCACTGCGAACGTGCCTTGTTTATCGCCAAATATCACAATATTGACGCCATTTGTTTTGCAGCGGAATATCCGACAGGATACACCTTTGTTCGCTTTAGAGAATTTTTCGCCCGCTTGCAAGCAGTATGGGATTTATTAATCGAAAAAGAACCGCACTTTTTAGGCAAGCCGGAACCGCTACCATTACCGGCAACGGTTCCGTATCATTAGAAATTATGGCGTGTAATATCGCGTAAAAGTGCGGTCTGATTTGGTGCAGTTTTGCAATTATTTAACTGCGCAATCACCAATTCCACCAAATTATTACTGATATTTTCATGGTTTTGTACGCTACAAATAGCTTTGTTCGGCAACACATCCAACATCTCATGCGTACCAAAAGTAGCGATCACAAGCGCAGGATCAATGCTGCCGCGCTGGTGTAATAAATGCGAAAAAACGCCTTGTAGCAAAGTTAATGAAGTGGTGAAAATCACTTGTGGTAATCCATGCTCAGCTAACCAAGCAGCAAACGTTTCAGCCGCCTCCTCTTTATGGAATTTTTTAGCATAAATAAAATCAGCGGTGATCTGTGAATGGTTTGCGATTGCTCGACGAAAGCCTTGTTCCCGCTCGCGACTAATTGGTAATTCGGGCAAAGCACCCAAAAATAATATTTGCTGATAATCGCCTTGCTGCAACAATTGACTCGCCAAACGATAGGCATCTTCTTCATCATTCGTAGTTAAATTCGTGACCCATTGCGATGCTAGCCGACGGTCAAAACAAAAGATCGGCGTTTTTTTATATTGCGTATAAAAATCCGTTGCTACCGGCAAAGCGCTAGAGACAATTAACGCATCAATTTGACGCTGGAATAAATGTTTGGCGCAATCAATTTCGCTTTCCGCATTATCGTTACTACAAGTGATTAGCAGTTGATAGCCTCGCTCACGAAATTTATTTTCCAGTTGATTGGTAATTTTGGCATAACTGATATTTTCAAAATCCGGCACAATCAAACCGATAGTATAACTTCGCCCAACCCGCAACCCTGCCGCCATGGCGTTCGGTTTAAAATCATATTGTTCAATTAGAGCTTGGATTTTATCAATTGTTTTTTGACTAACTCGGTATTGTTTCGCTTTTCCATTAACGACATAACTGACGGTAGTGCGTGAAACGCCGGCTAGTTTGGCGAGTTCATCTAATTTCACATTCACTCCTTAAATGTTTGAAATTACTACAATGAGTATAACATAAGCCTTTTTTTTCATTCAAAGACCTATGTGAAATAATTTGATCAAGATCTCAATCTTTATTAACAAATGCGTGGTAAAGGCTCATTAGTCGGCAAGTCCAATAGGCGGCTTTGTCCAAAAACTCCTAAGGCCCGCACTTTTTTATCCGCGGTTACTTCGCCGATTAATGCGGCATTTTCCCCCAAAGGATGGGAATGAAGTGCGGTCAAAATTTCTTGTGTTTTGCTCGCCTCTGCCACTATTACTAACTTTCCTTCATTAGCAAAATTCAGTGGGTCCAACCCTAATAATTCGCAAATACCACGAACTTCCGGACGAATCGGCAATGCGGTTTCATCAATTTGAATGCCCACTTGTTGTGCCTTCGCAAACTCATGCAACACCGCATTCACGCCACCACGAGTTGCATCACGCACCGCTTTAACGCCACCAATAGGACGCAAGCGATCAATTAAAGGCGTCAACACTGCGCAATCACTTTGTAAATCAGTTTGAATACCTAAATTTTCTCGTAAATTTAAAATGGTAGCGCCATGATCGCCTAAGGTTCCGCTAACAATAATCTGATCACCTACCGCAATTTGATGCACGCCCCAATCAATGTGTGATGGAATAACACCAATACCGCTGGTATTGATAAAAATCTTATCCACAGCCCCTTTTGCGACAACTTTGGTATCGCCAGTGACCACTTGAATATTCGCTTGGCGACAAGTTTCCGCCATGGCTTGAATAATTTGTTTTAAATCAGCTAAAGGTAATCCTTCTTCCAAAATAAAACCGCAAGAAAGAAACTTTGGAATGGCACCACATACCGCGACATCATTCACAGTTCCACATACCGCCAATTTGCCGATATTGCTGCTGGGGAAAAAAATCGGATCGATCACAAAGCTGTCCGTGCTAAACGAAAGACGATCGCCTTGCGCAACCAAATCTGCCAGCGCCAAACGCGCCTGATCTTCCGCTTGCGCCAAAATCGGATTATCGAACGCTTGCATAAAATACTGTTGAATTAATTTTTGCATTGTCGCGCCACCGTTTCCGTGCGCCATTGTAATAAAATCACTCATGCTAATATCCTTATTCCCGTCGATATTGATAATAAGCGGCGCAAGCACCTTCAGAAGATACCATCAATGCACCATAGGCATTATCTGGATTACAAGTGGTCGCAAATAACGGGCAATCTTTCGGTTTGCATTTGCCTACCAATACATCGCCGCAACGTGAATTCGGATCGTCTGCGACCTGTTGTGGCTGGCTGTTAAAATAGCGTTCGGCATCAAATTGCTGATAATCTGGGGTCAATTCCACACCAGACTCCTCAATTTCGCCAAGCCCACGCCATTCGCTACGCGCTTTAAGCTTAAAAACTTCCGCCATTGCTGATTGTGCCAAGCGATTTCCGTCACGTTGTACAATACGTTTATATTGATTTTCCACTGTGCAACGCTTTTCTACAAATTGCGTCACCAGCATTACAATTGCTTGCAAAATATCCAAAGGCTCAAACCCCGTCACGACAAACGGTTTATGATAACTGTCGCAAAGTTGCTGATAAGGCGTAGTGCCGATAATCATACTGACATGACCCGGCGCAATAAATCCGTCAATTTTAACTTGATCTTGAGAAAGCAATTGATGGAGCGTTGGAATAATGGTGATATTTTGACACACCACAAAAAAATTAGTTACTTGCAATTTTTTCGCTTGTTGCAAGGTAATCGCCGCGCTCGGCATGGTCGTTTCAAAACCTAAGGAAAAAAATACCACTTGCTTATTCGGATTATTACACGCGATATTTAACGCATCCAGCGGCGAATACACAATCCGCACATCCGCCCCTTTGGCTTTCGCCTCCAGCAAGGATCCCTTACGCCCACGAACTCGCATCGCATCACCAAAAGTACAAAAAATCACATTGTCGCGCTCGGCGATGTCAATACATACATCAATCCGCCCCATCGGCAACACACAAACCGGACAGCCCGGCCCGTGAATAAATTCAATGCTTTTCGGTAATAATTGATCTAAGCCGAATTTAAAAATAGTATGCGTATGACCACCGCACACTTCCATCAAATACAACGGATTTTGCGCCGAAAAGTGCGGTAGTTTTTCCATCAATTTATGCAAATGATCCAATAAATGTTTCGCTAAATTCGGATCACGAAATTCATCCACAAACTGCATTGCCAATCCTATTTTTCTAACCAGTCTAACCAATCTTTCAACCCTTGTCCGGTTGTTGCGGACAATTGAATCACGTCAATTTGCGGGTTCACTTGTTTAGCATAGGCAATACATTTTTCCACATCAAATTGCAAATAAGGCAAAAGATCTACTTTATTTAAGATCATCAATTTTGCCGCGGCAAACATATGCGGATATTTCAACGGTTTATCTTCCCCTTCCGTCACGGATAAAATCACCACTTTGGCTTTTTCACCCAAATCAAATTCCGCCGGACAAACCAAATTGCCCACGTTCTCGATAAACAACAGGCTATTTTCCGCCGGTTGCAATTTAACTAACGCGTTTCCCACCATTTGCGCATCCAAATGGCAACCTTTCCCCGTATTCACTTGAATTGCTGGAACGCCCGTAGAACGAATACGATCCGCATCATTTTCCGTTTGTTGATCGCCTTCAATGACATAACAGTGTTTTTTTGTTTTCAGCGCATTAAGCGTAGTGGTTAATAAGGTCGTTTTTCCGGAACCGGGACTGGAGACTAAATTGAATGTTAAAATATGGTGTTTTTCAAACAAAGTGCGGTTAATTTCTGCTAATTTATTATTTTGTCCCAACACATCTTGTTCGATTTTCAGCAAACGTTTTTCAGTTTCTTGTTGTGACGCTTGCATGGAATCTGCCGCATGGAAAGTCAGTTGAGAAAATGACGTTAATTTGACCGCACTTTGTGCAGTTTGGTTGTCATGAGCATGGGGTAATTCGCCAATTTTTACTTGATCAGGATGTCCACATCCACAGGTCGTACACATAATTCACCTCAATGTGATGTTAGTCTCGATATGGACATTTAGCATACCATATTTCCGCACGGAAATATATGACAGACTTAGAAAAATATACCCAAATAGGTAAGCGATCACCTTGTTTTTATGGGAAAATTCAGCCCAAGGATCGCTTAATGATGGATGTTATTTGAGTCGATTTTGATAGGAGGTCAAGGTATTATGCATCAACATTGCTACCGTCATCGGACCGACGCCACCGGGAACCGGTGTAATAAATGCGGCTTTTTGACTTGCTACATCGTATTCCACATCGCCTTTGAGTTTACCATCTACGCGATTAATTCCCACATCAATCACGATCGCCCCCTCTTTAATCCACTCACCCGGAATAAATTCCGGTTTTCCAACTGCGACCACTAAAATATCCGCTTGGCGCACATGATATTGCAAATCCTTGGTAAAACGATGGGTCACCGTAACAGTACAACCTGCTAACAATAATTCCAACGCCATTGGACGTCCGACAATATTTGATGCACCAACAATCACCGCATGCTGCCCATATAAATCTACACCGGTGGTTTCCAATAATTTCATCACCCCATAAGGCGTACAAGCGCGTAATGTTGGAATACGTTGACACAAACGACCGACATTATAAGGATGAAAACCGTCCACATCTTTTTCTGGCGCAATAGCTTCAATTACTAATGTGGAATCAATATGTGCCGGTAATGGCAATTGCACCAAAATCCCATCGATAGCATTGTCTTGATTAAGTTTATCAATCAATTCTAACAATTCTTGTTGCGAAGTGGACTCCGGCAAATCATAAGATTTGGAATAAAAGCCAATTTCCTCACAACTTTTACGTTTACTTTGTACATAAACCTGCGATGCCGGGTCGGCACCAACTAAAATCACTGCTAATCCGGCAGGGCGATAACCTTGCGACACATACTGCTGAATTTTTTGCGCCACCTCTTGTTTAATTTTTTTGGAAAGTTCCGTACCGGAAATCACTTTAGCTACCATTCTTTGATCCTTTTACAATCTGCAAGTAAACGTTTGCTATTTTGTCAGAAAAAAGCATTTTATGTAACCCTAATTGGAATAAATTTGAGCGATTGAACGAAAAACCTAAAAAATTCATTGACTGCTGGCGAAAGAAAATTATAATGCTACACATTCGTCGGCGAGTAGCGCAGTTTGGTAGCGCAACTGGTTTGGGACCAGTGGGTCGTAGGTTCAAATCCTATCTCGCCGACCACTTCTTTGTATATCCATTTGAAATGCGCCCTTAGCTCAGCTGGATAGAGCAACGGCCTTCTAAGCCGTAGGTCATTGGTTCGAATCCAATAGGGCGTGCCATTTTTATTTTTTTCAGATACATCCTATGCAATTTCCAACCTTACAATCTGCTATTTTACTGCGTCGCTATAAACGTTTTCTTGCTGATGTGCAATTGGCGAATGGCGAAATTATGACTATTCATTGTGCAAATACTGGGGCGATGACTGGTTGTGGTGCGCCCGGCGATCGCATTTGGTATTCCACCTCTGACAGCACAACGCGTAAATATCCGCATTCTTGGGAATTAACCGCATTACCAAACGGGCAATTAGTTTGTATCAACACTCATCGCTCTAATCAACTGGTATTTGAAGCCTTACAACATAAACAAATCAAGGAATTAGCCATGTATTCGGACATTTTGCCGGAAGTCAAATATGGCGAAGAAAACAGTCGAATTGACTTTTTATTAAAAGGTGAAAACCTGCCGGATTGCTATGTGGAAGTAAAATCCATTACCTTGGTTAAGCATAATTTAGGAATGTTTCCTGATGCAGTGACGATACGTGGACAAAAACATTTGCGCGAATTAATGGCGATGAAAAAACTTGGCAAAAGAGCGGTCATTTTTTTCGCTGGATTGCACGATGGTTTCGATCAATTTAAAGTGGCAGAATATATTGATCCCGCTTACGCCAAATTATTGCGCCAAGCAATTCAAGAAGGCGTGGAAGTGTATGCCTATTCAGCGCAATTTCAATTTTCTGATCAAATTCCGACCGCACTTTTACTCAAAAACAGCGTTCCTTGCTTGGATAAAAATAATTGAGAATTATTTTCATTTTGTCATTGACTTTATATTTGAGAACGATTATCATCTAAACCATAAAAAATAGATAATCACTCCAATCTTCAGCGTTTCTTTTCCCACAGAAAGAAACGCTTTTTTTCGCCCATGTCGTGGTAAATATTTCGCTCGCCTTACCAACATTTAAGTCGCCATCTAACAAATCGGGGAAATTCAGGATAAATCCTGAGACTGCCCTTTTCATTTTAGGAATAATCTCTATAATACAGAGTTTAGTCTTTAAATAATAAGTAGGAATTCGCAATGACTGATATTAATACCGTTCTCGCGGAACTAAAGCGCGGTGTAGATGAAGTGCTTTCTGAAGCTGATTTGATTGAAAAATTAAAAGAAAATCGTCCATTAAAAGTAAAATTAGGCGCGGATCCAACCGCACCAGACATTCACCTTGGGCATACCGTCGTGTTAAACAAATTGCGTCAATTCCAACAATTTGGGCATGAAGTTATCTTCTTAATCGGGGATTTCACCGGTATGGTTGGTGATCCTTCTGGTAAAAATACGACACGCCCGCCACTTTCTCGCGAAGATGTTTTACGCAATGCGGAAACCTATAAACAACAAATTTTTAAAATTCTTGATCCGCAAAAAACCCGTATCGTATTTAACTCCGAATGGCTGGGGCAATTAGGTACCGAAGGCATGATCCGCCTCGCATCGAATTATACCGTGGCGCGTATGTTGGAACGTGATGATTTCAAAAAACGTTTTACTAATAATCAACCCATTGCTATTCATGAATTTATTTATCCATTATTGCAAGGTCACGATTCCGTGGCGTTGGAAGCGGACGTTGAGTTAGGTGGAACCGACCAAAAATTTAACTTATTAGTGGGTCGTGAATTGCAAAAATCCGCCGGTCAAAAACCACAAGTAGCAATCACTTTGCCATTATTGGTCGGTTTGGACGGTGAGAAAAAAATGTCTAAATCCCTCGGCAACTATATTGGCGTGACCGAAGCACCAAACGAAATGTTTGGTAAAATCATGTCAATTTCCGATGAATTAATGTGGGATTGGTATGATTTATTATCCTTCCGTCCATTAAGCGAAATTGCGCAACTGAAACAAGAAGTCCAAGCCGGCCGCAACCCGCGTGACGTTAAGGTATTGTTAGCCAAAGAAATTATTGCTCGTTTCCATTCTGATGCAGAAGCTGAAGCAGCGGAACAAGAATTTATCAATCGTTTCCAAAAAGGCGCGTTGCCAGATGAAATGCCGGAATTTACATTCGAAGGTGAAACCGGCTTAGCCAACTTGTTAAAAGAAGCGGGATTAGTTGAATCCACTTCTGAAGCCATCCGCATGGTAAAACAAGGCGGGGTAAAAATTGATGGTGAAAAAGTCGAAGACAGCAAATTGATCATCACCTCTGGTACAGCGGTTTATCAGGTGGGTAAGCGTAAATTTGCACGTATCACGGTAAAATAACATTTATTTTGACCGCACTTTTAAAGTGCGGTTATTTTTATCGTTTTTTTGAGGGTAACAATATGACAAACAGAATTTGGGTGCTAGGCGATGCAGTGGTAGATTTAATTCCCGATGGTGAGCAACACTATTTACGCTGTGCAGGTGGCGCGCCGGCAAACGTGGCAGTAGGTGTGGCGCGTTTGGGTGGTAATAGTGCATTTATCGGGCGCGTTGGACAAGATCCACTCGGCGAGTTTATGCAACAAACGCTGCAACAGGAAAAAGTAAACACCGATTTTATGTTCCTCGATCCACAACATCGCACCTCAACCGTTGTCGTTGGACTCACCCATGGTGAACGCAGCTTTACCTTTATGGTCAACCCAAGTGCGGATCAATTTTTAACTGTTTCTGATCTGCCAAAATTTGGTACTGGCGAATGGTTACATTGTTGCTCTATCGCCCTTATTAACGAACCCACTCGAACTGCCACATTAAGCGCAATGCAAGCCATTCGTGACGCCGGTGGCAATGTATCTTTTGATCCGAATTTGCGCGAAAGTCTGTGGCAAAGTCAAGATGAAATGAAATCCGTGGTATTACAAGCAGTTGCACTCGCTGATGTGTTGAAATTTTCTGAAGAAGAATTAACTCTATTGACTGATTGCGACAGCCTAGAAAAGGCATTCAATAACATCACCGCACGTTATCCGCAAAAATTAATTATCGTCACCCTCGGCAAAGACGGCGCCTTGTATCATTTACAAGGCAAAAAAGCAGTAATTGCCGGCAAAGCATTACAACCGGTTGATACCACCGGTGCCGGGGATGCTTTTGTAGGTGGATTATTAGCCGGCTTATCGCAGCATACCGACTGGCAGCAAACGACAGTGTTAGAGCAAATTATTCGTCAAGCCAACGCCTGTGGCGCACTGGCGACGACTGCTAAAGGCGCCATGTCCGCCCTGCCGAATCAAGCGCAACTGGCAGCGTTCCTAAATCATTAAAGGTGGAGGCTATTGCCTCCTTTATTTTATCTCTTGAGGTCACTATGATAATTTTTAATAACGGTAAATATAAAAGCCTTTATGCCGCCGAACCAAATGAATTACAACAGATTGCCGAAACGGTTGCACAAGATCAGGATTATCGTCCGATTTACCACCTTGCACCGCCAACTGGATTACTTAACGATCCGAATGGGCTTTTATTTGATGGCGAAAAATTTCATGTTTTTTATCAATGGTTTCCCTTTGATGCACTACATGGTATGAAACATTGGAAACATTTTACCACCACGGATTTTCACCATTTTCAAGCCGCAGACGATCTCATTCCTTGCGAATTATTTGAAAGCCACGGTTGCTATTCCGGTGGCGCGTTGTTGGTGGGAGAACAAATCGCTGTATTTTATACCGGCAATACCCGTCGCACCGCAGATAATCAACGGGTGCCTTATCAAAATTTAGCGATTTTTAGCAAAGATGGGCGATTAATCAGCAAACGTCCGCTCCTTCACCAAGCACCAAAAGGCTATACCGAACATGTGCGCGATCCGAAACCATTTAAAACGACAGATGGAAAAATTCGCTTCGTTTGCGGCGCACAACGGGAAGATTTAAGCGGCACTGCGCTGGTATTTGAAATGAATGATTTAAAAGATACGCCACGATTACTTGGAGAACTGCAAGTTGCTGCCTTTGATAATCGCCATGTATTTATGTGGGAATGCCCGGATTTATTTCATTCCTCACAAATGAAACAAGATATTTTTATTTGGTCTCCGCAAGGTAAACCGCGCGAAGCGCACCAATATCAAAATAACTACCACGCCACTTACGCTCTCGGTAAATTGAACGCGCTAAACTTTGAAGCTGAATATATTGACGAATTGGATCAAGGCTTTGATTTTTATGCACCGCAAACCTTTTCCGGCGTAGAAACAATTATGCTGGCATGGTGTGGCTTGCCGGATTTAACCTATCCGACAGATGTCTATAAATGGCATTCCATGCTCACTCTACCACGTCGATTAAATATAGAAAATCGAAGAATTTATCAAAAACCAATTGAAAAAATCTATCAAAAAATGACCGCACTTTCGACAATTACTCTCGAAAATATCACAGAAATTGCCGATTTAGATCGTGCTTATATCAAATTCGATGCGCAAACTCAACCTTTTGAATTACATTTTTTCAGCAATGATAAAGCGCAGCAACTCCGCTTAACTTATGACGGAAATCTGCTTTGTTTGGATCGCGCACAAAGCGAACAAACGGATCTGATGCGACAATTTGGCGCACAGCGTTATTGCGAAATCAACGCATTAAGTGAGGTTGAAATTTTCTTTGATCGCTCAATTGTGGAAATCTTCCTCAACCATGGCGAAAAAGTGATGACCTCCCGCTTTTTTATCGCACAACGTCAAAATCAAATCCGCACTAACCGTCCATTAACCATGCAAATTGGCTATCCCGCGCCAATTGAATATAAATAAAATGCCGCCTTTCGGCGGCAATCTTCTTTCGAAAAACAAATGTGGTGGGAAAATACCTACCAATTGTTATTCGCTTACTGTGGTTTTAATCGCCAATTCGGTTAACGCTTGCGCATTAGCAACACTTGGCGCATCCGTCATCAAACACGCTGCGGCGGTTGTTTTCGGAAACGCAATCACATCACGAATATTTTCCGTACCGGTTAACAACATGGTCAAACGGTCTAAACCAAAGGCTAAACCGGCATGTGGTGGCGTACCGAATTTTAAGGCATCGAGTAAGAAACCGAATTTTTCACGCTGTTCTTTTTCATTAATTCCTAAAATGCGGAACACGGTTTGTTGCATTTTCGGATCAAAAATCCGCACTGAACCACCACCCACTTCATAACCGTTAATGACCATATCATACGCATTAGCTACTGCGCTGGTCGGATCCGCTTCCAATTGCTCCGGCGTAAAATCTCTTGGCGAAGTAAATGGATGGTGCATCGCCGCTAAATTACCTTCTTCATCCCGCTCAAACATTGGGAAATCAATTACCCAAAGCGGCGCCCATTGATCCAATTGGGTCAATCCAAGATCGCGCCCTAATTTCAAACGCAACGCACCCATCGCATCTGTTGTCACTTGCCATTTATCGGCACCGAAGAATAAAATATCATTATCTTGCGCTTGCACGCGATCCAAAAGTGCGGTCAATTTTTCTTCCGTTAAGAATTTTGCGATCGGACTTTGCACACCTTCCAACCCCTTAGCACGTTCGTTAACTTTTAACCACGCCAAGCCTTTTGCGCCATAAATACCGACGAATTGGGTATATTCATCAATTTGTTTACGGGTAATCGCCGCGCCATTTGGTACGCGAATTACAGTCACACGCCCGTTCGCATCATTTGCCGGGCCACTAAAGACTTTGAAATCCACATCTTTAACAATATCTGCCACATCCACCATTTCCAACGGATTGCGCAAATCCGGTTTGTCTGAACCAAAACGTTGCATTGCTTCTTGCCAAGTCATCGTTGGGAACTTACCAAGATCCACGCCAATGATATTCAACCACAACCCATGCACCATTTCTTCCATAATAGCACGAACTTCAGGCGCAGTTAAAAATGACGTTTCCACATCGATTTGGGTAAATTCCGGTTGGCGATCCGCGCGCAAATCTTCGTCACGGAAACATTTTACGATTTGATAATAACGATCAAACCCAGACATCATCAACAATTGTTTAAACAATTGCGGCGATTGTGGCAAGGCATAGAACTTGCCTTTATGCACGCGGCTTGGGACCAGATAATCGCGTGCGCCCTCTGGCGTTGCTTTGGTCAACATTGGAGTTTCAATATCCAAAAAACCATGATCATCCATAAAACGACGCACAAAGCTGGTAATTTTCGCACGGGTTTTTAAACGTTGTGCCATTTCCGGGCGACGTAAATCCAAATAACGGTATTTTAAACGCTGTTCTTCCGTATTATTTTGATTAAAATCCAACGGTAGCGGCTCTGAGGCATTGTAAACCGACAGGGATTTTGCCAATACTTCTACCTCGCCGGTTGCCATATTTTTATTAATTTGGTTTTCTGGACGTGCAATCACTTCGCCTTGAATTTGAATACAAAATTCATTACGCAACGCTGCCGCCGCCGTGAGCGCCTCTTGATATTTTGGATCAAAACAAACCTGTACAATCCCCTCGCGATCACGCATATCAATAAAAATCAATCCACCTAAATCACGACGTTTATGCACCCAGCCGCTTAAGGTCACGTCTTGCCCGATATGGCTACGGTTTAAAGCACCGCAGTAATGAGTTCGCATCATAATATATTCCTTTTTAATACCACTTAAATTAAGTTTTATTCGACAAAATAACCCTCAAATTATACCGAAACTCAAGTTAAATGCCTAAATTTATTTGAGCCGAATGCAAACTTCTTCTAAAATATTAAAAATTTTGCAAAAATAACCGCACTTATGAATAAAGATACAATTTTTTCCGCGCCCATCGAAAAATTGGGCGATTTTACTTTTGACGAAAGTGTCGCCGAAGTATTTCCCGATATGATCCAACGTTCTGTACCGGGCTATTCCAATATTATTACTGCCATCGGAATGCTTGCCGAACGCTTTGTCGCTGAAAATACCAACGTCTATGATTTAGGCTGCTCTCGTGGCGCGGCAACCTTATCCGCGCGTCGCCATATTCGTCAACCGAATGTGAAAATTATCGGCATTGATAATTCTCAACCAATGGTTGAACGCTGCCGCCAACACATCAATGCTTATCATAGCGACATTCCAGTGGAAATTTTATGTGATGATATTCGCCACGTAGAAATAAAAAATGCCTCCATGGTGATTTTAAACTTCACGTTGCAATTTCTACCGCCGGAAGACCGCCTTGCTCTGTTAGAGAAAATTTATGCCGGTTTAACGCCAAATGGGCTATTGGTGCTGTCAGAAAAATTCCGTTTTGATGAAGAAAAAGTCAACGACCTGTTGATCGATTTGCACCATCAATTCAAACGTGCCAACGGATACAGCGAATTAGAAGTCAGCCAAAAACGTACTGCGTTGGAAAACGTGATGCGCACCGATACCGTGGAAACACACAAAGTGCGGTTAAAATCTGTTGGATTTTCCCATATTGAACTGTGGTTTCAATGTTTCAATTTTGGTTCAATGATTGCGATAAAATAGGGTATAATGTCTAAAACTCATTCAAAAAGGATAATGCTATGCGAATTTTACACACCATGTTACGTGTTGGCGATTTAGATCGTTCGATTAAATTTTACCAAGATGTCTTGGGAATGCGTTTATTGCGTACCAGCGAAAACCCGGAATACAAATACTCCTTAGCCTTTTTAGGCTACGACGACGAAGACAAATCTTCTGTGATTGAATTAACCTACAACTGGGGCGTCAGCGAATATGAACTCGGCACCGCATTCGGACACCTTGCCATTGGTGTGGACGATATTTATGCGACTTGTGAGGCTGTTCGCCAAGCCGGTGGCAACGTCACCCGCGAACCGGGTCCAGTAAAAGGAGGTACCACGGTTATCGCTTTCGTACAAGATCCAGACGGTTACAAAATCGAATTTATCGAAAATAAACAAGCGCAAGATGGCTTAGGACATAATTAATCCCTTTACACCCAAAGTGCGGTCGTTTTTTATAGGCTTTTTTAGCGTGGTTTTTGCCACGCTTTATTTTTCAAGGAGATAATGTGCAACAAACCAATGAAGAAACCAATTACAACTTGTTAAAAAATCGTTTCCGCGGCTATTTTCCCGTAATTATCGACGTAGAAACTGCCGGTTTTAACGCAAAAACCGATGCTTTATTGGAATTAGCGGCGATAACGTTAAAAATGAACGAGCAAGGTTTCCTGGAAATTGATAAAAAATGCCATTTTCATATTGAGCCATTTGAAGGCGCCAATATTAATCCGGAATCCTTGCAATTTAACGGGATTGATATTCACAATCCGCTACGCGGTGCAGTGTCAGAAAATATCGCTATTAGTGAGTTATTTAAAATGGTACGCCGCGCACAAAAAGAAGCAGATTGCCAACGTTCAATTATCGTGGCACATAATGCGGCATTTGATCAAAGTTTTGTAATGGCGGCAGCAGAACGTACCGGCATCAAACGTAATCCGTTTCATCCTTTTGGTTTATTTGACACAGCGACCTTAAGCGGTTTTATGTTTGGTCAAACCGTATTAGTGAAAGCCTGCCAAGCAGCAAATATTCCTTTTGATGGAAAACAAGCCCACTCCGCCCTCTATGATACTGAACGCACCGCCGAACTGTTTTGCTATATGGTTAATCATCTCAAACAACTCGCTGGCTTTCCGCATAAATTGGTAGAAAAATAAAACAAAAGTGCGGTGATTTTTTCGTCTGTTTTTAATAAAAACAAATAAAAAATCACCGCACTTTGCGCTATAAAAACAAGATTAAATCAAGATCACGCTGCAACCATCACCATTGCCGGACGGATGATGCGTCCATTTAAAAGATAGCCTTTTTGTAGCACTACCGTAATTTGGTTGGTTTCAAACCCTTCCGTTGGCTGCATGGAGATGGCTTGATGCAGCTCCGGATTAAAGGTTTCACCCACCGCACCTACCGGCTCAACACCAAAACGTGCGACAGTTGCCAATAAACCTTTCAAGGTTAAATCCACACCATCAACCAAGGCTTTGACGCTTTCATCCTCGACATTTGCCGGAGTTGTTAAGGCGCGCTCTAAATTATCTATGGTTTCCAACAAATCTTTGGAAAATTTTTCTAACGCAAATTTATGTGCCTTTTCCACATCCTGTTCCGCGCGACGACGAATATTGTCCATTTCCGCACGAGTACGTAGCAAAATATCTTGTTCTTTTTTGGCAGTTTCCGCCAATTGTTCTTCCAGTTCTTGAACTCGAGCAATCGCTTCCTCTAAAGCATCCGTTTCTTGTTGGCTTTCTTCAGTTTGCAACTCGTCATCATTTGGTTGCATCTCCACTACTTCTGCTTCATTATTTTCGACTTTCTGTTCTTGCTCTGACATACTCTACTCCGTTGATTAAAAATTTCAGCTATTGTAACAATAAAAATGAATACTTCAACTGCGACTTACTAGCAACTGATGTACTTTATGTGTAATATAAGGATAAAATCGTTGAATTCAATATGTGATTGATTAGACAAGCAGAGATCTTTATGCCGACACGAAATTTTGTTGAAAATAACACATTACATACGTCTTTCCAAACCATTGCGTTAGTCGGAAAGCCGCGCAATGATGTGAATTTGCAAATGCACAAAAACCTGTTTCATTGGCTAAGCGAAAAGGGTTATCAGGTGTTAATCGAACAGCAAATCGGCGAATATTTATCTTTGCCCAAAGAAACTTATGCAACCTTAGATGAAATCGGCAGCCAAGCACAATTAGCGATTGTGATCGGCGGCGATGGCAATATGTTGGGCAGGGCGCGAATTTTAGCGAAATATAATATCGCCTTAATTGGCATCAATCGGGGTAATTTAGGCTTTTTAACGGATATTGATCCGAAAAATGCTTATGCGCAACTGGAAGCCTGTTTGGATCGTGGCGAATTTTTTGTCGAGGAACGCTTTTTATTGGAAGCCAAAATTGAGCGAAACGGTGAAATTATTCAATCGGGAAATGCGGTCAATGAAGTGGTTATCCATCCAGCAAAAATTGCTCATATGATTGATTTTCATGTATATATTGATGATAAATTTGCCTTTTCACAACGTTCAGACGGTTTAATTATCTCTACACCAACTGGTTCCACCGCCTATTCCCTGTCTGCCGGCGGACCTATTTTAACTCCGCAACTCAATGCCATTGCTTTAGTACCAATGTTCCCTCACACACTTACCTCTCGTCCATTGGTTATTGATGGTGAGAGCAAAATTTCCATTCGCTTTGCCGGCTACAATACTGCTCAGTTGGAAGTTGGCTGCGACAGCCAAATTGCGTTACCGTTCACGCCGGATGATGTGGTACATATTGCGAAAAGTACTGATAAGCTACATTTATTACATTTAAAAAATTATAATTATTACAATGTATTAAGTTCAAAATTAGGTTGGTTAAAAAACGTTAGCTAAAATTTTCTAAAAAAAATCTTTACTGTATATAAAAACATATATAAACTAATATTTATACAGTGGAGGATTTCATTATGTTAGCTCAACTCACCATTAACCAATTTGCTATTGTTCATCATCTTGATATTGAATTTGACCAAGGAATGTCCGTCATTACCGGCGAAACCGGCGCGGGAAAATCCATTGCAATTGACGCACTTGGACTTTGCTTGGGACAACGTACTGATATTGGTATGTTAAGAGAGGGCGAAGAACGAGCTGATATTTGCGCCACTTTTCATATTGACCCAACCAATCCAGCTTACCAATGGTTAGCGCAACATGAGCTACAAGATCCTGATTTTCCTGAAAATTGCATTTTACGCCGCGTTATCAATCATGATGGACGTTCTAAAGCCTTTATTAACAGCATCCCGGTGTCGGCAACGCAATTAAAAGACCTCGGTCAATATTTAGTTCAAGTCAACGGACAGCATAGCTCTCAATTTTTGCTCAAAAACGACTACCAACTACAATTGTTGGATAATGTATGTATGCACACGTCTTTATTAACTCAGATGCAGAAATCCTATCGCACATGGAAGCAACTACAGCAACAAGTGAAAAACTTTCAGCAACAATGTGCCGAAAATCAGGCAAAAAAGCAATTGCTACAATACCAAGTGGAAGAATTGGATGAATTTAACCTCAAACCGGATGAATATAGCGTATTGGAAGAAGATCATAAGCGATTATCTGCCAGCGAAGAATTGCTTGCCGCTTCGCAAGCCGCCTTGCAATTGCTCAGCGAAAATGACGACTTTAGTATTGATAATTTATTACATAAAGCCAGTCAATATATTGATGAATTATGCGATCTCGATCCACGTTATACCGATGCCCAAAAAATGCTACAAGAAGCCTTAATTCAAGTACAAGAAGCAACCTCTGAGGTCCAGCATTTATCGTCTCGTATTGAACAAGATCCGGCATTGTTGCAAGAGATCGAACAACGTATGAGTCAGGCGTTACAATTAGCACGCAAACATAATGTGAAAGCAGAAAACTTAGCAGAATTACACCGCACTTTAAAGCAAGAATTGCAACAACTCACGGATTTTTCCGAAAGTGAAAGCGAATTAATCGCACAAGAAAAAGCAGCTTATGAAGCCATGCTTAATGCTGCCGCCGCGTTAAGCCACAGCCGCCGCTTAGGCACGGAAAAACTTGCAGTGCAAGTCACTAAAGCGATTAAAAAACTTGCCATGGAAAACGCCGAGTTTTCTATTAATTTGCAATCGGAACAAACGTCAATCTCCGCAAACGGAATGGATGAAGTGACTTTTATGCTGCGCGCCAATTTAGGACAATCACCACAACCGTTAGCCAAAGTCGCATCCGGCGGGGAATTATCGCGCATTGCCCTCGCGTTACAAGTATTAAGTTCCGATAAATCAAATATTCCAACTTTAATTTTTGATGAAATAGATGTTGGTATTAGTGGCGCCACCGCGAGCGTCGTCGGAAAACTGTTGCGTCAATTAGGGAAAAAATGCCAAGTCATTTGCGTTACCCATTTACCGCAAGTCGCTTGCCAAGGAAATCATCATTTTATTGTAGAAAAATCGGTGGTAAATCATAAAACTGAAACAAAAATGACCGCACTTTCCGCTCAACAACGCGTAAAAGCGCTAGCAAAATTGCTCGGTGGCAGCAAAATTACAGAAAATGCCTTGGCGAACGCACAAGAAATGTTGGACTTGGTATCATAATATAATATAGATATAGATCATTCCATAATAGGTAAAAACAGCGTGTGAACAAAGTCTATAGCGAAAAAACGGTAGGACGAACAAAAGACAAAAAATATAATAGAAAAAGTATTGTAAAAAAAAGAGTTGGCACATTATGCCAACTCTTACATAAAGGGTTAACCATCCTACATCTTAACGAAGACAAATTTTCTCAAACTCACTAAAATAGGTTGGGAACGTTTTAGCGGTACATTTCGGATCTAAAATAGTCACCGGCGTATCCGATAAAGCAATTAATGAAAAACACATCGCCATACGATGATCATTGTAAGTTTCAATTTCTGCTGCCTGAAACTTATCCAATGCCAACGGTTGAATACGAATAAAATCCTCGCCCTCCTCCACTTCGGCGCCAATTTTCCGCAATTCTGTCGCCATTGCACTCAAACGATCGGTTTCTTTTACTCGCCAGTTATAAATATTGCGGATAACCGTTTCACCACGCGCAAATAACGCGGTAGTAGCAATGGTCATTGCTGCATCAGGAATATGGTTCATATCCATATCAATGCCATTCAATTCGCCGCGTTCTGCTTGAATAAAATCCTCGCCCCAGGTAATTTTTGCTCCCATTTTTTCCAATACGTCCGCAAATAAACGATCACCTTGAATAGAGTTCTTGCCAATCCCTGTTACTTTGACTTTCCCTTTAATCGCCGCAGCAGCCAAGAAATAAGACGCTGAAGATGCATCCCCCTCCACTAAATATTTTTGTGGTGAAACATAAGATTGATTTCCTTTTATCAAAAAAGTTTGATAATTTTGATGATGTACATTCACCCCAAAATCTTTCATCATGGCAAGCGTAATATCAATATAAGGCTTAGAAACTAATTCGCCGATAATTTCAATTTCCATATCCCCTTCCGCCAAAGGTGCCGACATTAAAAGTGCGGTCAAAAATTGAGAAGAAATGGAGCCATCAATTTTAATTTTGCCGCCACGAATACCGGAATTACGAATAGCAATCGGCGGGTAACCCTCATTTTCCAAATATTGAACATCTGCCCCTGCTTGCTGCAACGCATCCACCAAGTGCTTAATCGGACGTTCTTTCATCCGTGGCTCACCGGTTAATACCACTTCCGCCGGCGCCTTTCCTTTTAAACATAATGCCGCCGTCAACGGTCGCATTGCTGTTCCCGCATTACCTAAAAACAACGATAATCCATCTTGCCACTGAAAAGCGCCGCCAATGCCCTCAATAGTACAAACGCGTTTATCTTCTGAAAGTTGATAATTGACACCTAATGCTTTCAACGCATTTAACATATGACGAATATCATCGCTGTCTAATAAATTGGTTACTTGTGTTGTACCTTGTGCTAAAGCTGCCAACAATAATGCACGATTGGATAAACTTTTGGATCCGGGTAAGTTAATTTCGCCTTCAATTTGTTTAATAGGCAATAAAGTTAATTTTTCCATGTAGTGTTCCGATAATAATCAATAGGTCGTTTTTTTCAGCTGTTTTGCCAGTTTAACGGTTCAGCATAAAATTACAATCAATTTTAATGTGATCCATGTCATTATTTGTAAATAAATAATTACAAGAGTACAAATTATAGTACAATTTTATTTTCTCTCTGCTAGAATAACATTCTCCTCATTTTATCTAAGGTCTAATATGAAAAACAAAACACTTGGAAGCGCCTTAATTGTTGCCGGCACAACAATTGGTGCAGGAATGCTTGCTATGCCGCTCACTTCAGCTGAAATGGGATTTGGTTATACGCTACTTTTATTATTCGCATTATGGATTTTACTTTCTTATAGCGCATTATTATTCGTGGAAGCCTATCAAAAAGCAGAGCGCAAAGATGCCGGGATTGCGACCCTTGCCGAACAACATTTTGGCGTTATCGGGCGAATTTTAGCCACATTATCCCTCATTATTTTTATGTACGCGATTTTAACCGTGTATGCCCTTGGCGGTGGTAATTTGCTAGAACCGTTTCTCACTTTCGCCGGAGAAAATGCCGGAACACTGGCAATTATTGCGTTTGTCGTCATTTTTGCAATTGCGGTCACCATCGGAACTCATGCAGTTGATGCCTTTACCCGCCTTCTGTTCACCATCAAAATATTCGCCTTTTTATTCGTATTATTTATGATGTTACCAAAAGTAACCATGGAAAATTTAGGTGCAATGCCGCTGCAATATTTGTTGATTATTTCTGCCAGCCCAGTATTTTTCACCTCTTTCGGTTTCCATGTAGTCATCCCGAGTATCAATAATTATCTTGATGGTGATGTGCGTCGCTTGCGTATTGCCATTATCACCGGTACTGCCATTCCATTGATTGCCTATATTTTATGGCAAATGGCAACCCATGGTGTGTTCAGCCAAATGCAATTTGTGGAAATTATCCGTAAAGATCCAACCTTAAATGGTTTGGTAGAAGCCACTTATCAAGCCACCGGCAGCGATTTCATCAGCGGTGCAGTCCGTTTATTCTCTGCCTTGGCGTTAGTTACCTCGTTTTTAGGCGTATCCTTAGCCTTAGTGGACTGTTTAGACGATTTGTTAAAACGTGCTAATGTCAATGCTCATCGTATTGTATTAAGTTTACTAACCTTCGTACCAGTATTATTATTCGCGCTATTTTATCGCGATTTCTTGGCGGTACTCACTTATGCCGGTCAAATGTTCACCTTCTATGGGTTAGTGCTTCCGGTGGGAATTGTATGGGTATTGCGCAGAAAATATCCGGATTTACCTTATCGCGTAATGGGTGGTAATCTAGCGTTGATCTTGGCATTAGTGTTAGGTTTATTAATTATGAATGTTCCATTCTTAATCGAAAACGGATTATTGCCAAAAGTTGTCGGATAATATTTAAACTAACCAACAAGAAAGCGATGAATTTAATGTTCATCGCTTTTTTATATCAGAAGATTTCCACCAAATTATTTACCTAGCACCTTGCAAAGTGCGGTGAAAAATCGATTATTTTCATGTGGTAAACCAATACTCACTCGCAAATGATTTGGCATTCCGTAACCTGCAATCGGGCGTACAATCACACCTTCATGCAGCAAGGCTTGATAAATTGGCTGCGCCGGTTGTTTTAAATCAACGGTAATAAAATTGCCTTTAGATGGAATATACTCCAATTGATGATCTTTAAAAAAAGTTTCATAACGTTTCATTTCTTGACGATTATTTTCAGCTACTTTCTCGATAAAATCATCATCTTGCATCACCGCAACCGCTGCTGCCAATGCAAGGCTGTTGCAGTTAAACGGTTGACGTACACGATTAAGCAAATCGGCAATTTCAGGATGCGATACTGCATAACCAATACGCAAACCGGCCAGTCCATATGCTTTGGATAAGGTGCGGCAAACAATTAAATTTGGGAATTTTTGCGCTAACTCAAAAGAATTTAACCGCTCTTTTGCATCCGTAAATTCAGTATAAGCTTCATCTAACACCACAATCACATTCGCCGGAACTTTATCTAGAAAGGCTTCTACTTCCTCTTGAGATAAAAAATTACCTGTCGGGTTATTTGGGTTGGCAATATAAATTAATTTAGTTTTTTCGTTAATCGCTTGTGCGAACGCGGCTAAATCATGTCCCCAATCTTTCGCCGGAATCTCACGTGCAACTGCATTAATCGCACGAGTTACTAATGGGTACACAATAAATGCATATTGCGAATAAATAATTTCATCCTTTTCACTGGCAAAAGTATGTGCAAATAATTCAAGTAAATCATTTGAACCGTTTCCTAGTGTAATCTGATTAATCTGTACACCAAATTTTTTTGCAATCACTGCTTTCAACTCAAACCCGTTCGCATCAGGATAGCGAGTTAGGTCATTTAACTGCTTTACAATTGCCTGTTTTGCACTTTCAGGAAAACCATACGGATTTTCATTAGAAGCCAGTTTAATAATATCTGAAATACCTAATTCACGCTCAAGCTCTTCGATCGGTTTACCTGCTTGATAAGGCGCCAACGTTTTCACACCCTCATTGGCGATATTGATAAATTGCATACTTCTTTTCCTTTTTCAATTACTCTACCGCTAAAATGCGGCTGTTACATAAATCATCACTTGCAAAATAAGTCATTTCCCCCGCGCCCCGGTTTGGCACTGGAAAAAGCCTTACGGTAAGCGGTTTATTCAAACGGAATGCCATGGTACCGGTATCTCGCATTAAGGCAGAAATTTGTGCCACTGTTGCACTACCTGGAATGGGTACAGTATCTAACCCAATTCCACATACCGCGCTATTGGTTAACAATGCACGAATGTCATATTGATAGGTTTCTGTTCCTTTTGCAAGCCCTAAATCTTCGACCACCGCTAGCATTAAGCCTGAAAAGCCAACAAGCGGAACGTTTTGGATAGATTTAAACACACGAGTTAATAATGCGGAAACTTCCACCGTGCCTGCCGCCCCAAAAAATGGCACGCCCATTAATTCATAGAGTTCCGTCATCGAGGCACAATTTTTAGAAGGTGCGGCTGAACTATCTATCCCAGCAAATTGAAAATTACCGGTTAATGGCACATTTTTTAACACCTCTAAGACTTCATCTACGTGATACTGCAAAACCTGTGACATGGTTTGGTAGCAATCGTTAAAAAATTGGTTATGGTCAGTTTTCGGTACATTTTTCAGCACTTCCACCAACAAATCAGGTGTTTCAAACCCAATGACAAAACTATTTGGCACATCACTGCGATGATAACCTGCGGGGAAATAAGGGATAAACGGTTTGCAATTAAAATTGACAGTAAAGTTAAAATTACCTTCACCACGCGGCGTAATTTCTGCAATTTTTTTGACCGCTTGTGCAGATTGCACAATTAAGGCATTATCAAGGACACCATTTTGATCTAATTCTACATTGACACAGGCATTACATAAATCACCATAATCTGCGATTAATTCAGGTAAGATCGCAATTTCTTGTGCAGTTTTCGCCTCACCAATGGCAAAACGAATACGTAATCCGCTGTCATTAAGTTGCAATAACAAGGATTTCAAATAAGCTAACCCCGCTTTTGCGCTTTCAAGAGAAGTTAAATCTAAATACTCGCCAAAAGGATTAGTGACAATTCGGATTGATTGTACCTCATAGCCTTTGTGTTGAATAGCTGGCACTAATAAATCAAACTCTTGTTTAGCAAGTTTTAACGCCTCCGCCCAACTTTTTTGCTCCGCATTGAGCGACAAAAACAGGGTAACAGTTCTTACTCGACAAAGAGGTTTAGTTTGCGCCAAGGAAATAAAGCCTTTGTTGGGGATGTTGGTAAATGGCATACGAAGGTCCTTATTATTTTGATAGAACTTGTAGTTTATCCATTCGTCAATTCATCCGCAATCACTTCCGCTTGTTCCAACACAAATTGGATTGCCTCATCGCATTTATCCGGTGGATATTTGAATAATCTCAGCGTAACACGCACCAAGTTTCGCATTTTTGCACGCACCGCTTCTTTGTATTGCCAGTCAATGGTGGCGGATTTGCGTAATTTATCCGTAATCGCTTTTGCTAAGTTTTTCAAGGCTTCATCGCCCAATTCTCGTACCGCACTTTCATTGCGAGCAAGGGCATCGTAAAAGGCAATTTCTGCTGGCGATAAACCTAATTTTTCACCACGTTGTAAACGCTCCGTGAAATCTTTTGCCATCTTAATCAATTCATCAAGCACATCTAAAATGCTAATGGTGTGATTATTATATTTACGCATCGCTTCCGCTAAACGTTGCTCGAAATCCTTTTGTACCGCAATATTCACACCACCTTTATTCTGAATTTCAGCACGAAGATACCGCTCTACCGCAAGCAACCACAGATGTTTTGTCTTACTTTTCCCGACTTTGTCTAAGAATTCTTCAGATAATAAACTAATATTAGGTTGGTCGCGATGTAACATATCCAACAAATTCACAGCACCATCTGCCTGCACAGCCCGATTGATTAGCCCTACCAATTTCAATTGACGATCTGCCATATTGGTTTTATCGCCTGGCGAACGTTTCGCAATAATCGCACGCACAGCATCATAAAAGGCAAGCTCTTTCTCATATGTCTTGACACTAGGTAAAGTCCCACACAAACAATACCCCTTTTTCGCACTACGAACCGCATTCAAAAAGACTTTGCGGCGAGAATTTTCTGAAGAAGTGCGATCACTTTGGTTTTTATTTTCTTGATGATCTAACCCAATAATATGGTTGCCACCCAACATAATTTGATGGAACAACGCTGTTTCATCTTCTAACTGCAACACATCATTCAGTTTAAAACTTTCACCTTTCACAGGTGTTGCAAATAGCACACGAATAATGTCGAAATATTCCAGCATCTTGGCTTTCACTTTCGCAATATCCACGATAATTTCGCCTTTACCGTTTGCACGCGAATATTCCAATTTCGCTTCTTTCAGTTCTTCCACAATACCTACATAATCCACAATCAAACCGCCATTTTCACGGCTTTTATTGCGGAACACACGGTTTACGCGTGCAATCGCCTGCATTAAATTATGTCCACGCATTGGTTTATCGATATAAATGGTATTACAACAAGGGGCATCAAAACCTGTTAGCCACATATCACGCACAATCACAATTTTCAGCGGATCGTCAGGATCTTTAAAACGGCGTTCCAACAGCTTTTTATCTTGCGCAGAATAAATATGCCTTTGAATTTCATCAGAATCGTCTGCCGAACCCGTCATCACAATTTTAATCACCCCTTCATTCACATCATTACTATGCCACTCGGGACGAAGTGCGGTGATTTTTTCATACAATTTCACACAAATTTGACGACTCATCGTCACCAACATTGCCTTACTTTCTACTAAAGCACTACGTTGCTCAAAATGTTGCACAAAATCTTCAGCAAGGCGTTGCAAACGCTCATCTGTTCCCATCAACGTCTCACGCAAACGGAAACGGTAGGAATTTTCATCTTCAACAAATAAATCTTGTGCTTCTTTCACTGCATTTTCAAAGTCACTACTCGCATCAATCTTAATTTGACGCGGTTCATAAGATAACGGCACCGTTGCCCCATCTTTCACTGCATCATCAAAGTCATAAATTGACACATATTTGCCAAATACCGCTTGGGTATCTTTATCTTCAAGACTAATCGGCGTGCCAGTAAAGCCAATAAAAGAGGCATTTGGCAAGGCATCACGCAAATGTTTTGCATAGCCGACACGATATGTCCCTGTGCAGTTTTTATCGTTCAGTTTCACACTTTGGCTAAAACCATATTGCGAACGGTGAGCCTCATCGCTGATCACAATAATATTGTGTCGTTCGTTTAACACAGGGTGAGCCTGCTCGCCCTCTTGCAAACCGAATTTCTGAATAGTGGTAAAAATCACACCGCCTGTTTCACGCTTGGCAAGTTCTTCACGCAACGCCTCTCTGCCGTCTGCTTGCACAGGTTGCTGACGAATTAACGCCTGACCGCCTGAAAAGGTGGCATAAAGCTGACCGTCCAAATCATTGCGGTCGGTAACGACCACAATGGTCGGGTTGCGTAACTCCGCTTGCGACAACAATTTGCCCGCATAAAACAACATCGACAACGACTTGCCCGAACCTTGTGTATGCCACATCACCCCGATTTTGCCATTGCCCTGCTCGCTCGCCGCCCACAGCGTACAATCCACCGCTTCATTTACACCGTAGAATTGATGATAAGCGGCAATTTTCTTCACCAAACGACCGCTTGAGGTTTGCTCAAACACAATAAAATTCTGGATATAATCCAACAAACTCGCTGGATTAAGCAAACCACGCACCAAGCCTTCCAACTCGTGTTCAAAGGAAATACGTTGCTTGTTCTTCTCGTCCACCACACGCCAAGGGGTAAACCGCTCCAAATCTGCCGTGAGTGAACCGACCTTCGCCAAAATACCATCGCTGATCACAAGGGCTTGGTTATACACAAACAGATCGCCGATTTCCTGCTTATACGTCTGCAACTGATTAAACGCCTGTGGCAAATCCGCATTCTCTTTCAAGGGATTTTTCAGCTCCAACACCACCACAGGCAAGCCATTGATATAACAAATCACATCAGGACGGCGATTACCCTTCCGCCCCAAAATCGTCAGCTGGTTCACCACATCAAAACGGTTCAGGCTTGGCTGTTGAAAATCAATCAAACGGGCAAACTCCACCTTTTGCTCATCATTTTCCCGATACTCCACCCGAACGCCCTCACGCAAATAGCGATAGGCTTGCTGATTACGCCCCGTTAAATCCGTAATATCCGTTTTGCACACCAACGCCACCACTTCGTCCACCGTGGCAGACGGCAACTGCGGATTTAACCGCTCCACCGCCTCACGCAACACCGAACGAAACACCACCTCGTCCGTCCGCAACCGCCAAGGATTTTCCCCATCGGCATTGATGGTCGAACCGTGCGTATAATCCCAACCCAATTCCTGCAAAAATCGCAAACAGGCTTGTTCAATGGTGTTTTCGTTGATGAGCATTGTTTTTTCCTTTTTCATTTTATTTTTTCGACACAGATCGAAAAAATGATTTTTGATGGTTGATGGAATGTGTTTGGTTCCATCAAAATTTGTTCCAATTTTCGTTGAATGAAATTCGTTGGCGGACACACGCAGTGTGTCCGTTACATTACAAATCAACCCATAGGGACACACTGCGTGTGTCCATTACATTACAAATCAACCCGTAGGGACACACTGCGTGTGTCCGTTTTAGGAGATACTGATGAATTATCCAAATCGCAAATCCGTCCGTGTAAAATGGGATACCTATCAAAATGGCTGTTATTTTGTAACCGTTTGTACCCAAAATAAAATTCATTATTTTGGTGAAATTCAAAATCAAACAATACAATTAACAACATTAGGTAAACAATTACAAAATATCATTCAAGACACAATAAATTTAAGACAAAATCAATTTATCGAAATACCTATTTTTACCGTAATGCCAAACCATTTTCATTTAATCATCACCATAAACAGTGATACAGACAAACATCAACATTATTTCGGTAACGGACAAAGCAACAATTTATCCTCCATTGTTCGCGGAATAAAATCATCATTAACCAGTTTTGCCATTAAAAATCAAATTCCATTTAAATGGCAACCCCGTTTCCACGAACACATTATTCGTTCCGAAAAAGCATTCAATTTTATTTATGATTATATCCAGAACAATGTTATACAATGGGAACAAGATTATTTTTATGAATAAATATTTTTTGAACATACAAAATTTAATTAAACCCAATCAACCCGTAGGGACACACTGCGTGTGTCCGTTATCAATGTTTTTCGACACATTGTTGATTTGATTAACACCCTGCGGACACACGCAGTGTGTCCCTACAACCACGGGTGGCAACGCCACCCAATTATGCTTAACCGATTGCGACAAAGTCGCTGTCGGGTTTGCAAAATTTTGTGGGAATGTTACCGCTTTATAAAGACTTACCTAAATTTATTCCTTCTTAAAAAGCATTAATATACATATCAAAATCAGCGTCTTCATTTTTCGACAAACAATTATAAATCTGCTTTATTCCCATATCTTTTACATAAGGCAAAGTTAATTTTTTACCTAAATCAATATCCGCTTTGCACATTAATTCTTCAATAAACCATAACGTATGATTTATTAAATTATCTAAATCTGTTTTTGAAACATTAGCTTCACCATACCATTTTTCCATACTATTTATACCGTCCGAGTGTGCGATTGCCTTATCTCTAATAGTTTTTATACCGTCTATAATTTTCTGCACCTCAGGTTTTAATTTACCCAATCCATCAACAAGTTCTTTTCCATTATTATTTAGATAGTTATTAGTATTTTCTCTTAATTTTAAAAGAGAAATATCATCACCAGAAAATATTTTTCCCAGTAACAAAATGGCTTTTTCTAAATAGGCATTTTTAATAAATGCAATAGAAAAGTAATGTTTTTTATAAACATCCCCATTAGTTTTATTATCTTCTTCACACATTACATACCATTCTTGTAAATAATGGTTAGCTATTTTGATCTCTTCATAAATTGTTAGAGCCAAATTTCTTATTCTACCTTCATAATTCATAATATCTTCTCCACTCAACAACTTCGGCAATAATTCATCTCGAATAACTTGCAATCTTTCATTTTCTAAATCATTGTAGAAAATAGCTTGAAATAAATCATAAACTTTCTCCCAAAATTTAAAAATCAAAGTATTATCAGGTTTGATAATTTCTATTTTAGAAAATGTTGTTGTATTCATATTTAATGTGGCACTACCACCACTTGCCAAATCTACCATTTTCTTTTTCATAAATGGTTGTGATAATGCTAAATATAAATATTCAGACCAAATCATATTATTCGGAATAATTGAGTTAATTTGTTGGTTAGTTTGCGAGTTTCTTGCCGCAATAGAGACCAGTCCCACAGTTGCAATACAACTAACACAAATACTTCCCCTTGGAATATATTTATTTTTTTGGCTATCTGCTCCAAATCTACTTAAACTATCTGCAGTTTTTGTTGTAAAAACGCTATTGTGCATATCTGGAATTTTAATGAATGGAATTTCATTGCCGTAAAATTCAGATTTTGATTTTGAGGGTGTTTTTCCACAAACAATTTGCCCAAAATCTGATAACGGCTTACTCTCCCACCCCCTCGGCACTCCCTCTTCATCAACCCCACTCGGAAATGCCTCTGCGATTTCCCATAGTTGTTGGTATTGTTCGGGATTTGCCGTCTGCAAGCGGTGTAATTCTTGCGTGTTTTTACCACTGATCACCGCCATTGCCGCTTGGGTGGCTTGCTCCAAGGTTTGCCCGCTTGCCAGTGCGTTGGCTTTGGCGTGAACGGGGTCAAAAGCAATAAACCAGCTTTTAAAAATCGTTTGGGCAATTTGTTCTAGGGTTTGGTTGATTTGGGTGTTGAGTTGGATTTTTTTATTTAAATTAAAGTATTGAGCAATACACTGTTTTTGATATTCAATATTTGGAATATTAAAAACATATTTCTTAATTGCATTTTTATCACCTCTCGGCATTTTTGCCCCATTAGATGATGCAATTGTAAAATTAATAAATTCTTCTGAACAAATAAGCAAATATAAAAATTCATTTAAAACAATTTCTTCATTTTTGCTTCTAATAACAAGTACATCAGCAGAACACCCACCATCAAACCCAGCAAACCAAACTTTTTTAAAATATGTTCTTATATTAGAAAATAAAATATCTCTCTTTTTAAAAGAGTTACATCGCTCCGTAGCAGGTAAACTATCTGCAATAGAAACACCACCAAAATTTGCCAACATATTATCAGTAGAAATATATTTATCTTGTTCGATGCTGGTTATATCAATTTTGGTAGTTATATATTCTGCTATGTCTGAAAACTCATATTGTTTAAACTTCATACCCCACCCCTCCCAAATTCGCTTTAATTCTGGCTTCTAATTCTGCACTTTGCTTAAATTGTTGTTGTAAAAGTGCGGTCAGTTCTTGCATTTTTTCTGCAAATGGCACGCCGTCATCTTCTTGCTCGGCAGCGCCAACATAACGCCCTGGGGTAAGGACGAAGTCGTTTTGGGCGATTTCGTCAAGGCTTGCGGTGTAGCAGAATGCAGGGATATTTTGGTAGTCGGCGGATTGTTGCCAGCTGTGGTAGGTGTCGGCGACTTTGGCGATGTCGTCTGCGGTGAAGTCGCGTAAGACACGATCTTTCATATAGCCGAGTTGGCGTGCGTCAATAAACAGCACTTCGCCTTTGCGTGCTTTATTTTTGTTCAAAATCCAGATACAGGCTGGAATTTGGGTGTTGGTAAAGAGTTGGCTTGGCAGAGCGATCATCGCTTCCACAAGGTCGGCTTTGAGAATATTTTTGCGGATTTCGCCTTCGTTGTTGGTGTTCGATGACATTGAGCCGTTGGCAAGCAACAACGCCATTCGTCCGTTTGGCGAAAGGTGGTAAATCATATGTTGTAGCCACGCAAAATTGGCGTTGCCTTCGGGCGGTATGCCGTATTGCCAGCGTGGGTCTTGGGCAAGGCTTTCGTTCCACCAGTCTTTCATATTGAACGGTGGGTTTGCCATCACAAAATCCATTTTTTTATCACGGTGTTGCGGATTGCTGAAGGTGTCGGCGTTGCCTTTGCCGAAGTCAAATTCAATGCCACGAATTGCCATATTCATTGCGGCAAGTTTCCAAGTGGTTGGGTTGAACTCTTGTCCGAAAATACTCACTTCGCTGACATTGCCTTGATGTTCGCGGATAAAACGTTCTGTTTGCACAAAAAAACCGCCCGACCCCATCGCTGGGTCGTAAATGCGTCCTTTGTAGGGTTCGAGCATTTCGATAATCAGGGTAACAATGGATTTTGGCGTGAAATATTGACCGCCCTTTTTGCCTTCCGCAAGGGCGAATTGACCGAGAAAATACTCATAAACGTGACCAAGAATATCTTTTGCCGCCAAGGAAATCGGCTTACCGTCAAGGGTTGGACGGGTGAAGTTGGTGTCGGAAAAGAGATCGATTAAGCCCAATAAAATGCTTTCATCGACTTTATAAGGGCTGATGCGTTGAATGACGTTTTTGAGTTTTGGGTTGTCTTGTTCGATGGCGTCAAAAGCGTCATCAATCAAGTTGGCAATGCCTTTAAAGGTTTTCTCGCCCCAGATTTTGTCGCCAATGTTAGCACGAGCCACGACTTTGATTTCGTCCCAACGGGCTTGTTGTGGTACCCAGAATACGTTGTCTTGGGCGTAGTTGTCCCGTTCTTCCAGTTCGGCATTGAGAATATCGGCAAGTTCGCTTTCGCTGTAAGCGGTCGGGTCGAGATAAAAATCGGAAGTTGGGTCGATGTAACGTTGTTTGATGATGTCTTGTTGTGCCGAGAAGCTGTCGGAAACGTATTTTAAGAAGATTAAACCGAGAACGATGTGTTTGTAGTTGGCAGCGTCAAGCTGTTGGCGAAGTTTATCGGCAGCTTTCCAAAGGTCGGCATCGAGTTTGTTGAGAAAGGCTTGTTGATCTGCTTGCTGAGTAGCTAAATTTTCAGCCAGATGTGCTGTGCTGTGCTGTGCTGTGCTGTGCTGTGCTGTGCTGTGCTGTGCTGTGCTGTGCTGTGCTGTGCTGTGCTGTGCTGTGCTGTGCATTATACTATATCTCCGTAAAAAATTCCACTCGTAGGGACACACTGCGTGTATCCGGAAAATATTAATGAAACGAGAAAAACCTTGATAACGGACACACACAGTGTGTCCGAAAAATATTAATGAAATCAAAAATACGTGAAAAACATTGATAGCGGACACACGCAGTGTGTCCCTACAATAAATTATTTATTTTCTGCCTCAAACTTCTGCATAAACGCAATCAACGCTTGTACGCCTTCAATCGGCATTGCGTTGTAAATTGATGCACGCATACCGCCTAATACTTTGTGACCTTTTAAAGCTTGTAAACCGCTAGCGGTTGCTTCTGCCACAAATTTTGCATTGAGTTCATCGTTGCCAGTGGTAAAGGTGACATTCATTAAAGAGCGGTTCGCTTTGGCAACAGTGTTGCGATAGAAGTTGCTGTTATCAAGGTAGCGATAAAGTAATTCAGCTTTGGCTTGATTGCGTTTTTCGACTTCGGCCAATCCGCCGATATTGAGCAAATGCTTGAATACCAAAGAACAAAGGTACCACGCAAATGTCGGCGGTGTGTTGATCATGGAGTCGTTATTGGCTTGGGTTTCATAATTCCAAATAGATGGCGTAGATTTACGGGCTTTGCCGATTAAATCCTCACGTACAATCACAATCGTAATCCCTGCCGGCCCTAAATTTTTTTGCGCACCGGCATAAATTAAGCCAAATTGGCTGATGTCGATTTTGCGGGAAAGAATATTGGACGACATATCTGCGACCAGCACCGCATTGCCCACTTTTGGCACATCAAAAATCTCTACTCCGCTAATGGTTTCATTCGGGCAGTAATGAACATAGTCGTACTGCTCTGCAATCTCGCTAAAATCAAGGCTACCCACTTTGAGTTCATCGCCTTGCTCTAAAATATTGATTTCATCAATTTCACAGAAATTGCGAGCTTCTTTCGCCGCTGTCGCCGACCAATGTCCACCGGTTAAATATAACGCTTTGCCTTTTTCGCCGATTAAGTTCATCGGAATTGCCGCAAACTGCCCTCTCGCACCACCTTGTAGGAATAAAATTTTGTAGTTTTCAGGAATGTTATAAAGCTTGCGAAAATCAACAATCGATTCATTGATCATTTCCATAAACAATTTCCCGCGGTGACTCACTTCCATTACTGAAGTATGTTGATTTTGCCAATTTAACAACTCACTTTGTGCTTTTTCTAAGACTGGTGTTGGGATCATTGCCGGACCCGCACTAAAATTATAAACTTTTGTCATGTTGCATTTCCTATAAATAAAAAACGATTTTCTAGTTTTATCATCACATTAGTCTGGAGGCAATGACTTTATTTAATTCTATGAAAAATTTCCGAATAATTAAGAAAAATTTTCTGAATACTTTGACGAATTCGGCAAAAAAGACTACATTATGAGGCAGTTAATTTAATTTTAAGTAAGAGAGTGAATTTATGGAAAATGTCAATAAACAATCCTTCCAAGAAGTATTGGAGTATGTGCGTATGTATCGTCTAAAAAACAAGCTATTACGTGATATGGATGACAATAATCGCAAAATCCGCGATAACCAAAAACGTGTATTATTATTGGAAAACCTTAATCAATATATTCGTGATGATATGAGCATTGAAGATGTGCGCATAATTATTGAAAATATGCGTGACGACTATGAAACACGCGTTGATGATTACACTATTCGTAATGCTGAACTGTCAAAACAACGTCGCGAAATCAGTGCTAAAATGAAAGAACAAAAGAAGGCACATGCTGAATTATTAAAAACCAAATAATATATTGGGAAAATAAACAAAAAAATGACCGCACTTTAAAAGTGCGGTCATTTTTTACTCTTTTTTATATTTTACGATTTTTTCACACGATTTAAGTAATCTTGTTCATCTTGCGCAGTAAAAATTTGCTGTTGATCCGTTAACACAAAACCACCCAATTCTTCCGCCAAGTTTTTAGCCGTGCGGATCATCATGCGTAAATTGGTGAGATCATCGCCATGTTGTGATGGCAATTGCATAAATAACACAACACCGACAGTATGGAAATCTGCCATATTATAAGGATCAAAAGTACCCGGATCCTGAATATTCGCTACGCTGAATAAAATCGGACTGGAAATGCTTAAATCTAAATGGCGATGATAAATTTGCTGCGCGCCATAAATAAAACCTAAATTATCCAAGGCTTGCGCCAATAATTCGCCACCAAAGAAACGATTTTCCGGTGCCACAATATAAAGCAACATAAATGAATTATCTTGTTCCGCTTGGCTGTTATTAACCTCATGCTGCGACGCTTGAGTTTGCGGTTGTGCTACTTCTTCCACCTCAATTTTAGCGCTTGGCTCGAAAGCTACAGATTGCATAGAAGGCGCCGCACGAGATAACTCAACTGCCGGTTGCAACGCGGCATCCGCCAATTGTTGACGTAATTGTTCAGAAGACAAATCCACCGTACTTTCTTGCACCTCAAGCTCCGCAATGGAACGCTCGGCGATAGAACGCTGCGCTACATTGCGATTACTAGTTGGATAAAATTCTTCTTGAACGGTAGTGGCTTGCGAAACGGTCGGCGAGTTCGGCAAGCTAATCTTAATTTGGCTAACCGCTTGTTCAACATTTTGGATATCATGTTGATAAATTTGGGGATTTTCTCGCATTTCATCAAAATTTAGGGATTGTTGTGTCGCTTGCGGCGCAATTGAAGGTGCCGACGGTGCCGGCGCGGCAAAAGGATTGCTGGCAGCTTGCGCGGAATTAAGCGTCCGATCTTGCGGGTGGAATTGGTTGTCTTGTACTTGAACGCGCGAATCTTTGGTAAAGGTATTCGCATTTTGAAAATACTGCGATTTTTCACGTCGATTTGCCCATAAACCATGGGCAACTAAAATAATTAAGGCAACTACCCCTAAAATAATTAAAATCGTGTTTAACTCCATTATGAGATCCCTCGTTTATGTCATCGTTACTTCACAGGACAAATTGTTGTTTAGCTTATCACATTTTATTCTTGCGGTGATATGCAAAAATTGATTTTTTTCACCGCACTTTGTATTCTTAGCATTCATTTGACTTTAAAGAGAATTATTATGCAACAATCTGAACTTAAGTTGGGTTTTCATTACTTTATTATGGGCTGGCACTTAATCACGAAACCCGGATTAAGACGCTTTGTGATCATGCCTATCTTGTTGAATATTTTATTACTCAGCGGGTTATTTTGGGTTTTGTTATCGCAAATTAACTATTTGATTAATAATTTAATTGATTATATTCCGGATTGGTTAAGCTGGCTAAGCGGTATTTTGCTAGTGCTATCCATTTTAATGATCCTGATTTTATTCTATTTTATTTTCACCACGCTGTCGGGCTTTATTGCGGCACCATTTAACAGTTTGCTGGCGGAAAAAGTGGAAAAAATGCTTACTGGTGAGAATTTATTAGACGGTGGTGCCATGGATTTTGTCAAAGACGTGCCAAGAATGTTAGCGCGCGAATGGCAAAAGTTGGTTTATAGCCTACCTAAATTTATTGCTTTGTTTTTATTAGGTTTTATTCCGATTTTAGGACAAAGTATCGTACCGATTTTAACCTTTATGTTTACTGTTTGGATGATGGCAATTCAATATTGCGACTACCCTTTCGATAATCATAAAATTCCTTTCGGTATTATGAAAACCGAGTTGGCGGAGAAACGTTCTATGACGTTGACATTTGGTACATTAGTCACCTGTTTTACTTTTGTGCCGCTGTTAAACTTGGTGATTATTCCGGTAGCGGTTTGCGGCGCTACGGCAATGTGGGTCGGTACGTATCGGGATAATTTGGCATTTAATATTAATCTAAACAAAACCGGTTCAGATGTCGCAGTGCGCAACAATAGTACCGAGGTACAAAATAAAGCAAGCGGCAATGATCTGATTAAATAGCATTTGGTTATAAAATATAGCTAATAACTATTTTTTTATTCTAAAAGCCTGTGCTAAAAATAAATACAATTGAAAACATAATGTTAAATCATAGACCAAAGGGGAATTTTTATGACAATTTATGCAGATAACTCATATTCTATCGGTAACACACCATTAGTTCGTTTAAAACATTTCGGCAACAATAATATCGTAGTAAAAGTAGAAGGGCGCAACCCGAGCTTTAGCGTCAAATGTCGTATTGGTGCGAACATGGTATGGCAAGCAGAAAAAGACGGTACATTAACCAAAGAGAAAGAAATCGTTGATGCAACCAGTGGTAATACCGGTATTGCATTAGCTTATGTTGCTGCTGCGCGTGGATATAAAATTACCTTAACCATGCCAGAAACCATGAGTTTAGAGCGTAAACGTTTATTACGCGGTTTAGGCGTAAACTTAGTGTTAACTGAAGGTGCCAAAGGAATGAAAGGCGCGATTGCCAAAGCAGAAGAAATCGTTGCCTCGGATCCAAACCGTTATGTAATGCTAAAACAATTTGAAAACCCAGCAAACCCAGCAATTCACCAACAAACTACCGGTCCTGAAATTTGGAACGATACAGAAGGTAAAGTGGATGTGATCGTTGCTGGCGTAGGTACTGGCGGTACGATTACCGGTATCAGCCGCTACCTTAAACAAGATCAAGGTAAAAAAGTGATTTCTGTGGCAGTTGAACCTGAAGAGTCCCCAGTAATTACCCAAACCCTTGCTGGTCAAGAAGTCAAACCGGGTCCGCACAAAATCCAAGGTATCGGTGCTGGTTTTATTCCGAAAAACTTAGATCTTTCGTTGATTGACCGTGTCGAACGCGTAAGCAGCGATGTGGCAATTGCTACTGCACGTCGCTTAATGGCAGAAGAAGGAATTCTTGGTGGAATTTCTTCCGGTGCCGCATTAGCCGCCGCCGATCGTTTAGCGAAATTGCCAGAATTTGCCGATAAACTTATCGTGGTGATTTTACCATCGGCATCAGAACGTTATTTAAGTACTGCCTTATTTGAAGGTATTGAGGGTTAATTTATTTTCCCCTTGCGGTCAGCTTCCCTCGCGGAACTGACCGCTTTTTCCCCCTACATTTACTGCGCATTAAGTGCGGTCAAAATTTTCTTTTTTTAGGTAAAATTACGATAAAAAACCTAAGCTCAAAAAGCGGCTTTATGCTATGCTAAATCCTTACAAAAAAACACCGCACTTTTAGGAAATACAATGTTAGATTTTGATTTATTTCATCAATACAAAGGCTTAATTTTTGATATGGATGGAACCGTTATTGATACCATGCCAAGTCATGCCAAAGCCTGGGAAATTGTCGGTAAAGAAATGGGTTACACCTTTGATGGTGCCACGATGTATCGTTTAGGCGGTGCGCCGGTTCGTGTCATTGCACAAACCATGATGCAAGAAGCCAACATGCCATTGGATCGCATTGAAGAGGTCATTCACTTAAAACGAGAATGGGGCAAAAAATTGCTGCTACAAGAAGCAACCTTATTACCCGCCGCGCAAGTGGTTAAACAATTTTATCAGAAAAAACCCTTGGCATTAGGCACCGGATCCCACCGCGTGATGACCGAATTATTGTTAGATAAATTTAATTTCCATCAATATTTTAACGCGGTGGTCACCGCGGAAGATGTGCATAAACACAAACCTGAACCAGATACGTTTTTACGTTGTGCCGAATTAATTAAAATAGAAGCCAAAGATTGCTTAGTATTTGAAGATGCGGATTTGGGCGTACAAGCCGGACTCGCCGCTGGAATGCATGTTTTCGATGTTAGGGTTAACCAAGTGATCAAGGGATAATTTCCATGCTATCAAAAAATACATTGTCAGAAAAAGAGAAAATGCTGAGCGGATTAGCCCATCAACCTTTCAGTGCCGAACTGAAACAACTACGTTTACAAAACAAAGAACGTCTATTTGAATTAAATACACAAACCCGCCCTTCCGATATCAATAAAAAAAACCGATTGTTATTAGAGATCTTCGGTAAAGTCGGCAATCAGCCAAATATCGTTACGCCATTTTATTGCGATTATGGCTGTTTTATTGAGGTTGGAAAAAATTTCTTCGCTAATTATAATTGCACGATCTTAGATAACGGAGGTGTAAAAATCGGCGATAATGTATTGTTTGCACCTAATGTGAGCCTCTATACAGTCGGACACCCCCTAGATCCTGAATTACGCAACCAAGAATGGGAACAAGCCCGTCCAATTACTATCGGCAATAATGTGTGGCTGGGTGGCAATGTCATCATTTTACCCGGTGTGAAGATTGGTGATAATGTCGTCGTCGGAGCGGGTTCTGTGGTCAATAAAAATATCCCACCAAACAGTATTGTGGTCGGAAATCCGGCTAAGGTATTACGTCAAATTACCCAACAAGATCGCGAAGATTACTTAAAAACCTATTTACCAAATGTTTGATTTTTTTACTTGGGATTTTTGGCAACCGCACGGTTTATGGTTAATGTTCGTCAGCGCTTTTTTAAGCGCAACCGTGCTGCCCGGTAATTCGGAATTGGTATTTCTCGCCTTGATGTCGCCATTAGCGTTAAAGGATAATTTTTCTTTTTCTGGCGATATGTTAGCATTATTAACCACCGCAGTGATAGGCAATAGCCTTGGCAGTTTGACAACCTATTGGCTGGGGCGCTGGTTTCCCGAAGCCAATCTGCGCAAACATACACATCCCCGCACTCGTTGGGCGATAGAAAAAATGCAACATTATGGGGTTATCATCTTATTTTTTAGTTGGGTGCCGATTGTTGGTGATTTATTTTGCGCCATTGCCGGTTGGTTACGCCTCAATGGAGTTCTCGCAATGCTATTTATTACGCTTGGAAAATTAGTGCGGTATGTTTTTCTTATGTTTTTTGGTTGGGCAACTTTATTTTAAATCGCAATCTAGTGTATGCTAGCTAGCAAGTAAAAAAAACGCCACCTAAAAGGTGGCGAATAACCTAAGGAACCAATTTTTTTATAAACAACTGCGAACTGCAGTCTGGGCGAGATTATAACACAATCTTTAAAAAAATTTACATAAATTTACATTATTTTACGAAAATTTTTCACTAATTTTAAAATTTACTTATATTTCAATTAATTAATTTTTTATACCATTGTTTGTTTGCTCAAAAAATTTACAATTCTCATTTTGTAGCGCAAAAAAAAGCCACTTAAAACAAGTATAAGTGGCAAAAAGTAATCTAAGGAACCAATTTTATAAAAACAACTGCAAGTTGTCACTTTATGAGACAAAGCCTTTTTTTAAAAGTTCAGAGATTTTTTACATAAATTTACAATTGAGGAAAAATTATGCCATTACTTGACAGTTTTAAAGTGGATCACACTCGAATGAATGCACCGGCAGTGCGTGTTGCCAAAACCATGAAAACACCGAAAGGTGATGATATTACGGTGTTTGATCTGCGTTTTTGCATTCCAAATAAAGAAATTCTTTCCTCGAAAGGCATTCATACACTGGAACATTTATTCGCCGGATTTATGCGTGATCACCTCAATAGCGACAGTGTAGAAATTATCGATATTTCGCCAATGGGATGTCGTACCGGCTTTTATATGTCTTTGATCGGCACGCCGAACGAACAACAAGTCGCTCAGGCATGGCTTGACTCAATGAAAGATGTATTAAATGTGCAAGATCAACGTCATATTCCAGAATTGAACGAATATCAATGCGGCACCTATACTGAACATTCCTTATCCGACGCCCATCAAATCGCACAAAATGTGTTAAATCGTGGCGTTGCAATTAATAAAAACGAAGATTTAACCCTCGACGAAGCCTTACTCAATCCATAAGCAAAGGAGTTTATATGACAACCATTGGAACTGCCCTTACTACCAACGCCACTAAAGTAATGTTGCTCGGCGCCGGAGAATTAGGCAAAGAAGTCGTTATTGAATTACAACGTCTAGGCGTGGAAGTAATCGCGGTAGATCGCTACGAAAATGCCCCTGCGCAACAAGTGGCACACCGTGCTTATACCATTTCCATGCTGGATAGCGCAGCATTAAAAGCCTTAGTAGAAAAAGAACGTCCAGATTATATTGTGCCGGAAGTGGAAGCGATCGCCACAGACACCCTAGTAGAATTAGAACAAGCCGGCTTTAACGTCATTCCAACCGCTAAAGCGACTCGCCTGACCATGAACCGCGAAGGCATTCGTCGTTTAGCCGCAGAAGAATTAGGGTTGCCGACCTCCCCTTATCAATTCGTAGATAACTTTGCTCAATTTGAAAGTGCGGTGGAAAAAATCGGCATTCCTTGTGTAGTCAAGCCCATCATGTCCTCCTCCGGACACGGACAAAGTATCTTAAAATCACGCCAAGATCTACAAAAAGCCTGGGATTATGCGCAACAAGGCGGACGTGCTGGCGGCGGTCGCGTTATCGTAGAAGGCTTCGTAAAATTTGACTACGAAATTACCCTTTTAACCGTGCGCCATATTCACGGAACCTCATTTCTAGCACCAATTGGACATCGTCAAGAAAACGGAGATTATCGTGAATCTTGGCAACCACAAGCGATGTCAGAAGTGGCATTACAAAAAGCGCAACATATTGCAGAGAAAATTACCAGCGCACTTGGCGGACGCGGTATTTTCGGCGTGGAAATGTTTGTGTGCGGTGATGACGTTATTTTCAATGAAGTTTCACCACGCCCACACGATACCGGCATGGTCACGTTGATTTCACAAGAACTTTCCGAATTTGCGCTACACGCCCGTGCTATTTTAGGTTTACCGATTCCACACATCGGTCTGATTAGCCCATCCGCCTCCAAAGCCATTGTTGTGGAAGGAAAATCCAATCAGGTACAATTTGGCAACCTCGCTGAAGTCTTAGCGGAACCGAACACGAATATTCGTTTATTCGGCAAAGGCGAAGTAGATGGACATCGCCGCATGGGCGTATTGCTGGCGCGCGATAATTCCGTCGAAGAGGCGTTGGCGAAAGTGAAACGTGCTTATGATAAATTAGACGTGAAATTGTAATTGCTAGAAAAACCAAAAGTGCGGTGAAAATTTTGTCATTTTTCACCGCAGTTTTATATTTAATCTCTTTGCTATTTTAGTTCAGGAAATAGCATTTTAATCACATTTTGCGTCACGCGGCGGGATTTACCGGCGTAAGGGAAAATGTGCATCATCATCATTGGATTAAAATTGGCTTCAATCACGCCCCAAGAAGATAAACTCGGTTGCGCCGGTTGTTTTAAATCTGGAATAATTAAATCCACACCACATACCGCCGCCCCCATAGCTTTGGTGATCCCCACCGCTAATTGCTTGTAACTTGGGTGCATTTCATCGGTCATATCAATGCTGTCACCGCCGGTGCTGATATTGGAATTTGCGCGTAATTGAACCAGCTGACCTTGCGCCGGGATGCTTTCCACAGTTAAGCCCTGCTCTTTAAGTTGCAATTGTTCAATATCACCTAAGGCAATTTTTTTCAGTGGCGTGCGACTACCGTCACCACGTAGCGGATGATCATTTTTCGCCGCCACCAATTCCGCCACCGTATGTTCACCGTCACCAATCACATTCGCCGGTACGCGTAACAACACAGCCAAAGTGTTTTCGCCCAACACAAAGAAACGATATTCCGTTCCGACCAAATAATCCTCTACCATGATTTCTTTATCTTCACGGAACGCAATTTCAACCGCTTTGGCAAAATCATCGCGATCTTGTACGCCTTGTTGGAAAATGGTAATACCCAACCCATAATTTGTGGATTTCGGCTTGATCACCACCGCTCGCCCAGCAAATAAAGCATAACTTGCCACCGCCTGTTCCGCTGAAGTAAATTCCACACTTTGTGGCACATTAAAACCCGCTTTTTGTAACACTTTTTTGGTGACCACTTTATTTTCCATAATTAGCGGCGAAATATAGCTGTCATGAGAGGTCATATTGCCATTTTTTACATATTCAATATGATCGCCGAATTGTAAACGTAAGAATTGATCGTTTTCATCTAAAATTTCTGTTTTAATGCCCTTTTGAATTAAGTCGAACATCAAGGCTTGAGTGGACAGCTCCATATTATCAAACGCAGATAAGGCATAAAAACGTTTAAAAGCATCTGCTTTATATTGTTGCGCCAAGGTTGCACCCAATTTTTGATAACCACCGGCGTGTTCAATGGCTTGTACCAAACGTCCACATAGCGTCTGACTTGGTTCAGCAAATTGCGCTAATTTTTCTTGCACAATTTCTACCGCACTTTGCTCAGCTCCGATCTCTTGCAACATAGCAATTAATTGTTGCAACAAAGTTTCGCCTTCTTGGCGATATTGAGTTTGGCTTAATGGATGTTCAAACGCCACATCAGCCAAACGTTGTTTTCCCAAATTCACAGCATCTTGATCGGCGGTTTCGTCCAACCAAATCATCAACAAGATAAAATAATAAATAAATTTCGCATCCTTAAGATTGATACCACAAGGCTCAAATGGATTAAGATCAAACAATCTAAATTCCAAATATTGAATTCCACTAGTCAATAAGTCGCGCGCTTTTTTCGCGCCACGTAAGCGTACATTGGAATAAAATTCTTTTTCAGCAATCAAACGTCCGGATGCCACCCAATGTTCCAAGGTATCAATATATTGCTGCACGCTGTCAAAAGAAACGATAATATCCGGCGCATTCACATAACCATATTGGCTGGAACGCAAACTGCGCACATATTGCCCCGCTTTTAATGGCGAACCTTCTCTAAAATAGTTGCTGTCAACTGTTGGTGTTGCGGATAACAAATATAACAAAACCCATTGATAACGAAGGAAATTTTTCGCCATTTTAAGGTATAAATCGTTCTGAAATTCGACCGCACTTTGGTAATCATTCTGTAAACTAAATAGCGTATGAATTAAATCGCTATCCAGTTGAAAATTATAATGAATGCCGCTGACCATCTGCTTACTTTTACCATAGGATTGCACCAAATGTTCGCGGTAGGCTACATCCTCCAGATTATCCAATTGCGCCACTTTAATTTGATCTTCCGGCGGTAATCCGGCAGGCATACTCATCGGAAAAATATATTCATCTTCCGACATAGAACGTAGTACCACCTCATGAATCGCGGATAACCAACGCAGCGTATCTTCCAATTTTTTGTTTGGTGGTGTAATTAATTCCAGCTGACTTTCGGCAAAATCAGTTTGAATATAAGGATGATAAGAGCGATTACCAAAGCACTTCGGATGCGGCGTCGTCACAACAGATCCATCCTGATAAACGCGCTGACTTTCTTTTTCCAAGCCAAACGACGCTTGTTGAAAAAGCAGCCCTAAACCATGTTTTTTTATCACTTGCTGTATATTCATTCTGATTTCCTTTGTACAACGCAGAAATTTAACTCTGGATCCGCTTTCATCAATATTGAAAAGTGCGGTAACTTTTTGCTTAATTTTAGCTTGTTTAGTGTTCTTCTCTGGCGTGATTTAAACTGTATTTCGGAATTTCCACCACCAAATCTTCCGTACCAATTTTGCATTGGCAACTCAAACGACTATCGACTTCCAAGCCCCAGGCTTTATCCAACATATCATCTTCATCATCAGTGGTTTCATTTAAGCTATCAAACCCTTCGCGCACAATCACATGACAAGTGGTGCAAGCGCAAGATTTATCGCAAGCATGTTCAATTTCAATCCCTGCATCCAAAGCAACATCTAATAGATTATCCCCTTCAGCAGCATCCACCACCATGCCTTCCGGACACAACGTTTCATGCGGTAAAAAAATTACTTTTGTCATCATTATTCCTACATTGTCTAAATTTTATAATTACTCGGCACTTAACTTTTGTACCGCTTGACCGGTAAGCGCTTTACGAATGGATTGATCCATGCGGCGCGCAGCAAATTCTTGCGTCGCCTGATCCAAGAGCTTAATACCTTGCTTAATCGCTAAACTATCATCTTGTTTACACAACACTTCTAAAGAAACGATCGCATTTTTGACCGCACTTAACTCCTCGTCGTTTAACAAATCTTCATCTTGTTGCAACGCAGCATACACGCTTTCTAATACACGCGCCGCTTCAACACGTTGCTCCGCCAACAAGCGGGTTTGAATATCTTGTTTGGCATTTTCCATGGAAGATTTTAACATAGTGGCAATTTCGTCATCGGTCAAGCCATAAGATGGTTTAACTTGAATAGACGATTGTACACCAGTCGATTTTTCCATGGCGGTCACGCTTAATAATCCATCGGCATCCACTTGATAAGTCACACGCACATGCGCTGCGCCCGCCGCCATCGGCGGAATGCCACGCAAGGTAAAACGTGCCAACGAACGACAATCGTCCACCATTTCACGTTCTCCTTGTACAATATGCACAGACATCGCAGTTTGTCCATCTTTAAAGGTAGTAAACTCTTGCGCGCGCGCCACTGGAATTGTGGTATTGCGTGGAATAATTTTCTCCACTAACCCACCCATGGTTTCAATCCCCAAAGACAGCGGGATCACATCCAACAACAGCATTTCTGAATCCGGTTTGTTACCGATTAAAATATCTGCCTGAATTGCCGCACCTAGCGCCACGACTTTATCTGGATCGATGGAAGTCAATGGGGTTTTACGGAAAAATTCGCCCACTTGCTCGCGCACATAAGGTACGCGCGTAGAACCGCCAACCATCACTACTTCGCACACCTCATCCACAGCCACTTTGGCATCTTTTAACGCACGGTGACACGCCAATAACGAACGTTTTACTAAGGGTTGAATTAATTGATTAAATTGCTCGCGGCTAATTTCTCCTTGCCAAGTTTGATAATTTAACGCACAACGTTCTGCTTCACTTAATTGGGTTTTCACACCTTTGGCAAGTTCCAACAATTGGCGGGTTTGACGATCATCGTGCGGTGCAATGCCAGATTGAACCACAATCCAATCAGCAAGCAAATGGTCAAAATCATCGCCACCCAATGCCGTATCACCACCGGTAGCTAAGACTTCAAAAACCCCTTTGGATAAACGCAAGATGGAAATATCAAAGGTACCCCCGCCTAAGTCATAAACTGCAATCACTCCTTCTTGCCCGCTGTCTAAGCCATAGGCAATTGCTGCTGCGGTCGGTTCATTGAGCAAACGCAACACATTTAAGCCGGCAAGTTTCGCCGCATCTTTGGTACTTTGGCGCTGCGCATCATCAAAATATGCCGGCACAGTAATCACCGCGCCATCCAACTGACCACCAAGACGTTGTTCGCCAAGTGCGGTCAATTTTTTTAAAATTTCAGCGGAAATTTCAACCGGACTAAAGATCCCTTGCGATGTATTGATTAATGGCAATCCATTTTCACTTTGGCTGAAATGATAGGGCAAATTTGGGTAACGTGTTTGCACATCGGCTAAAGAACGTCCGATTAACCGTTTGACAGAAATAATCGTATTTTGCGGATCTTGACTGGCTAATTCGCCGGCCTCATAACCGACGATTACCTCTTGCGCTTGACCAAAATGGACAATGGAAGGTATCAGTGGACGCTCTTTCGCGTCAAGTAAAATATCCGTAGAACCGTTACGCACGGTCGCGACCAAAGAATTCGTTGTCCCTAAATCAATACCAACCGCGCGTTTTTGTTGGTGTGGTGCGGCGCTTTGACCGGGTTCTGCAATTTGAAGTAATGCCATTGTTATTCTCTATAATCATGATAAGCGCAAATTTAACGCTCAGTTTAACTCATTTAGTTGGCTTGTGGGATTAAATTGTTAATAAAACGTCTTCGATTCGTTCGATTTCTTGCTGTAATTTTTTGATAAAACGTAATCGATCCGTCAACATTTTCGCTTGTTGCCAATCTTGCACAGAAAGTGCGGTGGAAATTTCGGCTAAAATAGACTGTTGATATTGTTCAATTTGTTGGCTAAATTCAAGCAACTGTTGGGCATCTTGTTGTGTTTCTAAGGCTTCCAATTGCTCACGCCATTCCATTTGTTGCATCAAAAATGTCATATCTTTTGAACTTTGCTGCTCAAGATCCAAGCTCTCGCCAGTATGTAACGCGACAATACAATCTGCCCGCAATACAGGATCTTTCAAAATTTGCAGAGCATCATTCACTTCCGCTGATTTTTGCATGGCAAGTCGTTGTTCTTGTGGAGAATGTTGCACAAAATTATCTGGGTGCAACGATTTTTGTAGCGCTAAATAACGTTGTGAGAGTAAGGTTTGATCTACCGTAAAATCCACGGGTAAATCAAATAAAAGAAACGGATTTATCATTGTAAGCGCCCTAACTATACGTTAAAACTTTCACCGCAGCCGCATTGATCTTTCACGTTTGGATTGGTGAATTTAAATCCTTCGTTTAAGCCTTCTTTAACAAAATCAAGTTGTGTACCATCGAGATAAACCAAACTTTTAGCATCTACAATCACATTAACGCCATTGCTTTCAAACACTTGATCATCTTCATTAACATTATCGACAAATTCCAATACGTAAGCTAAACCGGAACAACCCGAAGTTTTAATCCCTAAACGTAATCCTACCCCTTTTCCTCTATTCGCTAAAAAGGTCGCGACGCGATTTGCCGCGGTTTCAGTTAATGTAATTGCCATAATACGTACTCCAAAACAATACAAAAAACAGTGGGTGTTATCCACCCACCTAAACCGATAAAATTATTCGCCTTTTTTCGCTTTATAATCTGCGATTGCCGCTTTGATGGCATCTTCGGCAAGAATGGAACAATGCACTTTCACCGGCGGAAGTTCTAATTCTTCGGCAATTTGGCTATTTTTGATCGCTTGTGCTTCATCTAAGGATTTGCCTTTTACCCATTCTGTGATCAATGAGCTGGATGCAATCGCTGAACCGCAACCATAGGTTTTAAATTTCGCATCTTCGATAATGCCTTGCTCGTTAACTTTGATCTGCAACTGCATTACATCACCACAAGCCGGCGCGCCGACCATACCGGTTCCGACATCTGCGGATTTTTTATCAAATGATCCCACGTTGCGCGGGTTTTCATAATGATCAATCACTTTTTCACTGTACGCCATATGATATTCCTCTTATTGTTGGACGCCTTGCGCCCCGACAAATTAGTTAATGCTGATGTTGTTAATTAATGGTGTGTCCATTCAATAGAATTTAAATCAATCCCTTCTTTGTACATATCCCAAAGTGGTGATAATTCTCTTAATTTTGCGACCGCACTTTTAACCAGATTAATGGTGTAATCTATTTCTTCTTCCGTCGTATAACGGCCTAGAGTGAAACGAATAGAGCTGTGCGCCAATTCATCATTCAATCCTAAAGCTCGTAACACATAAGAAGGCTCGAGGCTTGCAGAAGTACAAGCGGAGCCGGAAGAAACTGCAATATCGCGTAACGCCATCATCAAACTTTCCCCTTCCACATAGTTAAAACTGATGTTCAGATTATTATCTACACGATGCTCCATCGAACCGTTCACATAGGTTTCTTCAATTTCTTTTAGCCCGTTATATAAACGATCGCGCAAGGCTTTTAAACGTGGCATTTCTGTCGCCATTTCTTCTTTACAAATACGATACGCTTCGCCCATGCCAACAATTTGGTGTACCGGCAAGGTTCCGGAACGCATACCACGTTCGTGTCCGCCACCATGAATAATCGCTTCTAAACGCACGCGTGGTTTACGACAAACGTATAATGCACCAATCCCTTTCGGTCCGTATAATTTGTGGCTTGACATAGACATTAAGTCAATTTTTAATTCGCTCAAATTAATCGGTAGTTTACCAACACTTTGGGTCGCATCTACATGGAAAATAATTTTACGTTCGCGACATAATTCACCAATGGTTTTAATATCTTGTACTACACCAATTTCATTGTTAACGTGCATAATGGAAACTAAAATCGTATCCTCGCGCATCGCCGCTTTTAATTCGTCCAAATTGATCAAACCGTCTGATTGCGGACTTAAATAGGTCACTTCAAAACCTTCACGTTCCAATTGACGACAGGTATCCAACACCGCTTTATGTTCAGTTTTGCATGTAATAATGTGCTTACCTTTGGTTTGATAGAAATGTGCTGCCCCTTTAATCGCCAAGTTATCTGATTCCGTTGCACCAGAGGTAAACACGATTTCACGCGAATCCGCACCAATTAAATCTGCAATTTGATTACGCGCAACATCTACAGCTTCTTCTGCTTGCCAACCGAATTTGTGGGAACGTGACGCGGGATTACCGAAATCACCGTCAATGGTGAGGTATTCCATCATTTTTTTCGCGACACGATGATCCACAGGACAAGTGGCTGCGTAATCCAAATAAATTGGTAATTTCATTTAATTCACTCCTAAAATAACTTTATTTTATACCGCACTTTATGCTTACTTATTGATTTACAACGACTAAATTTTCAAAATCTTGATGTCGATGAGTCCGTTTGTTTTTGCGTCGATGTTGCTGTTGCGTCACCAACTCCGACACCGTAATTTCATTTAAAAAACCTTCGATACGCTGACTAAGTTGTTCCCACAGAGAATGAGTTAAACATTCTTTTCCACCCTGACAGCTGGCTTGCCCTTGACAACGAGTCACCGTAATATTTTCATTGACTGCGGCAATAATCATTCCAATTGAGATTTCTTGTTGATCAAGTCCTAATTGATAACCGCCGCCAGGTCCACGCACGCTTTTTACCAACCCGTGACGACGCAATTTTGCAAATAATTGTTCTAAATAGGAAAGGGAAATATGTTGGCGTTCGGAAATGTCCGATAAACTTACCGGGCCATCGTCCGAATGCAAGGCAATATCTAAGATTGCAGTCACTGCATAACGACCTTTTGAAGTTAATTTCATTTTCTGTTCCTTCCTCTAATAATTATTGGCTAATCTTTACATATCATACTAAAATAGTCAACTATTATCCCTTTAAGATTTTAGGGATTTTTCCACCGCACTTAGCATTCCAAGTAAAATATTCAATTCATTTTTTTCCAACGCAGCACGTTGATAAAGACGTCTTAATTTTTGCATAACTGCTTGATTTTGTATAAACCCTAATTGTTGATACAGTTTTTCAGTATGAGAAAAAAAGTATTCCAGTTCCGAGGCGCTAGGAAAGGGATTATCTATCTGTGTAATAGAAAATTCCGTTGAGGATTGTTGCGCCGCCAGCCACGCCATCCGAACTTCATAACAAACCAGTTGCACCGCCATCGCCAAATTTAAAGAAGAATATTCAGGATTTGCCGGAATGGTCAGATGGTAATGGCATTTTAATAATTCATCATTGGTTAACCCGACCCGTTCCCGTCCAAAAACTATCGCTACTGTTCCAATTACTGAATGCTGTAAGGCTTTAACACCGCATTCACGTGGCTCAATAAGACTACTTTGCAAATGACGTAATCTCGCGCTGGTTCCGATAACTAACGAGCAATCTGCTATTGCTTGCTCCAAATTAGCCACAATCGTGGCATTGCGCACAATATCCTCCGCCCCTGCCGCTAAAGCAAAAGTCTGTTCATCCACCCCTTTTGGGGAAACCAAATACAATTGACTTAACCCCATGGTTTTCATGGCGCGAGCAGCCGAGCCAATATTGCCACTGTGTGATGTTTCCACTAGGATAATTCGAATATTTTCTAACATAATCAAATAGATAAAATTATTCTTTGGGAGATATGTCGAGTAAACTAAACAAGCAAACTATAACTCCCACTAAATTATAGGGATTTATTCTAGCATAATATCCACTATTTTTAGTCAACAATTTTTATAATTTATTACGATAAAATGAGTGCAGACATTGTCTAAATCAAGATTTTCAATATTAAATTATATAATTTTGTTACAAATTAGAAAAAATATGCGAACAAGATCACAATATTTTATTAACAAAATTGACCTCCGTGTGCAGTTATCTTAGATTGGTTTACGAACGCTCCGTTTAACTTCTCTTTTTCTGTTCACAGGAGTATTTTATGCAAAACACAACCCCTGCTGTATTTAAACCTAGTGATGAATTCCGTCGTCAAGCCAACGTCTCCGGATTAGAAGATTACCAAGCGCTTTGGGAATTTGCTGATAAAGATTATTTGCAATATTGGAGTGATTTAGCCCGCGAGTTGATCACCTGGAAAAAACCTTTTATGCAAATTTTTGATGATAGCAACCCACCGTTTTATAAATGGTTCGCCGATGGTACATTAAACGTATCCTACAATTGTTTAGATCGCCATCTGCCAGATAAAGGTGATAAATTGGCGCTGATTTTTGAATCCGATTTTGGTCAGGTCTCACAATTCACCTATGCTCAACTACACAATCGTGTGTGCCGCTTTGGTAACGCCTTGCGTGAACTTGGTGTAAAAAAAGGCGATCGAGTTATTATTTATTTGCCCATGATTGCCGAAGCGATTGTCGCGATGCAAGCCTGTGCGCGAATTGGAGCCATCCATTCTGTTGTTTTCGGTGGTTTTTCTGCCGGTGCATTGCGTGATCGCATTGAGGATGCAGAAGCTAAACTTGTTATCACCGCTAATGCAGGATTACGTGGCGGAAAAATTATTCCACTAAAAGAAACCGTTGACGAAGCCTTGGATATTGGCTGTAGATCCGTGGAAAATGTAATAGTTTATCATCGCGTTAATATTGATACGCCTTGGAAAAAAGGGCGTGATTTATGGTGGAATGAATTATCTAAAAACCAACCTGCTTTTTGTGAACCGGAATGGATGAATGCCGAAGATCCACTCTTTATTTTGTACACTTCCGGTTCCACCGGCAAACCAAAAGGCGTAGTTCACAGCACAGCCGGCTATTTATTAGGCGCCATGAATTCTTTCCGCACCGTATTTGATCATAAAAATAGCGATATTTACTGGTGTACTGCTGATGTGGGCTGGGTGACTGGACATTCTTATATCTGCTACGGACCACTTGCCAATGGCGCCACGCAATTGATCTACGAAGGTGTCCCAAGTTATCCTGACGTCGGACGAATTTGGCGGATGATTCAACGTCATAAAGTCACTGTCTTTTATACATCACCAACCTTAATCCGTTCCTTGACCCGCGTAGGCGAACAGGTGCCAAACAAATATGATTTGTCTTCCTTGCGTTTACTGGGCAGCGTTGGCGAACCGATTAACCCATCAGCATGGATGTGGTTCCATGAAGTAGTCGGTAAAGGAAAATGCCCAATCGTTGATACTTGGTGGCAAACAGAAACCGGATCAATTATGCTGGCGCCAATTCCGGGCGTTATTGCTACCAAGCCCGGCTCTTGTACCCTACCATTACCTGGCATTATGGCGGATGTGGTTAATGAACAAGGTAAAAAATGCGAGGAAGAAGAAGCCGGCACCTTAGTCATCAAGCGTCCGTACCCGTCCATGTTACGAACAATTTGGGGCGATCCGGAACGCTATAAAGAAACTTATTTCCCAGCAGAATACAATGGCAAATACTATGTTGCCGGCGACTCTGCATTACGCGATAAAGACGGTTATTTCTGGATTTTAGGTCGGTTAGATGATGTATTAAATGTCTCCGGTCACCGCCTCGGCACTGCCGAAATCGAATCGTCATTAGTTTCGCACGAACAAATTATTGAGGCAGCAGTGGTTGGCAAACCGGATGAAGTGAAAGGTGAATCCGTGATGGCGTTTGTGGTCGTTAAAGGCTTTAGACCGGAAGGTGAAGAAGCAAAAGCACTTGCTGAAGAATTAAAAGTTTGGGTTTCCAATCAAATCGGCAAAATCGCTCGTCCAGAAGATATTCGCTTTGCAGAAAACTTGCCAAAAACCCGTTCGGGTAAAATCATGCGTCGGTTATTGCGTTCCATTGCGAAAAACGAATTAATTACGCAAGATATTTCTACCTTAGAAAACCCACAAATTATTGGACAATTGCAACAACAAATCGTGTAATTTGTGTTCATAATAAATCGGGAAAGTAGCGCAATGAAGCGCACTTTCCCACTTTTTTATCTATCCATTATACGCCATCGTTTTCTTGCGCCTCGCCCTTTAGCAAGAAGGAAAAAGCACGATTTCCTCTTTGCAATCTGACACAATATTCCCTATAATCACAACTCTTAATCCGTTCTTTAAAATCTGGTGGAAATATGAATCCAATGTTAAATATCGCTATTCGTGCGGCGCGAAAAGCGGGTAATGTGATTGCTCAAGGGTATGAACGTCGCGATACAGTGCAAACATTTACAAAAAGTCCGAATGACTATGTGACAAATATTGATAAAGCCTCTGAAGCGGCGATTATCGAAATTATCCAAAAGTCATATCCGGATCACACAATTATTACCGAAGAAAGTGGCGCGCTAGAAGGGAAAGACAGCGATGTACAATGGGTCATTGATCCGCTAGATGGTACAACTAACTTTGTTAAAGGTTTACCACATTTCTCCGTCTCCATTGCCATTCGTGTCAAAGGTCGCACCGAAGTGGGAGTAGTTTACGATCCAATCCGCAATGAACTATTTACCGCAGTACGTGGCGAAGGCGCCAAACTTAATGAAATCCGCTTGCGCGTTGACAGCAAACGCGAGTTAGCCGGTACCGTACTTGCCACTGGTTTTCCATTTAAGAAAACCTCATTAATGCCAATGCAACTTGCCATGATGAGTAATTTATTGTCCGAGGTCGCTGACTTCCGTCGAACTGGTTCTGCTGCATTGGATTTATGTTACGTTGCAGCGGGTCGTGTAGATGGCTATTTCGAATTTGGCGTGAAAGCTTGGGATATTGCCGCCGGTGATTTGATCGTGCGCGAAGCTGGCGGACTGGTTTGCGATTACCATGCGGGTCACAACTACCTGACCGAGGGGCATATTGTTGCTGCACCGGCTCGTATCGTCAAAGAAATTTTAGCAAAAATCCAACCTTGCATTGATGGTAAACTATAAGACCATTTAAATGATTGATAAAAAGCGGAAGTAAAATCTTCCGCTTTTTTGTTGCTACGTTACGCAATATAAGCAAAACTTACCCACAGTGGCAAGCTAGCGGTTAATAAAAGTAAAATCATCAATGTATTATAAGATAACGTCCATTTGCGGAAAATATGTAGCGCAATGATCGCCACAATCACCAAATGCAATAAAAAATATAGCCCAATGGCAAATTCATTGGCAAAAGTGACCGCACTTGAATAAGCATATGCCATAAAACCTAATACCGCCATCGCATTTAGCAATAAGAAAATCAGCATCACCAATGGTAACAAGGCGATAAATCCTTGCAGACGGTTACGCGAAATCACCAATAAAATATTTGCCAAAATCACGCCCATCAATAATTGCGCAAAAAGATTATATTGCGGAAAAAAATGCCAAGATAAATCCATAAACATCAGGAAATAGCAAATGATCCCAAGTCCGGATAACAAGGCGCCCAAAATTAAAATGGACTTGCGCATTTGCGGATCTTGCGGCTGAAACCAGGCAGCTAAACAGCCGGCGATCCCACATAGACTTACCAAATCGGTGATCACATAATGGTAATTGGAAAAGAGGCTAATAAACAACCAGATGCTCCAATATAGCAACAAATACAAGTTCACCTTAATCAAACGCGAACGTTGTCCATTGCAAATTTGCCCTTGACTGAACACCAAAAATACCACCATTTGTGCAAATAGCACCCCAACACTTAAATGTGAAATAGCCTTGGTTTGTGGTTGTAGGGATAAGGTAAATAAATCCATTACCAGTAAAATAACGATAAAAAATAAAGAAGTAAAAATATTCTTTGTGTTAGATTGTGTCTCTGACATAGTCATCATAAAAAAGTTAAATAAAACAGGCTATCATTATGCAAAAATTTAAAAGTGCGGTCAAAATTAATATTGCTTATGGCAATTTATTGCATTCACTACTAAAATATCCTCAAATTTGACCGCACTTTGGAATAACCCTATGTTACTCAGTATCTTATATATCATCGGAATCACCGCTGAAGCGATCACCGGCGCCCTCGCGGCGGGACGCGAAAAAATGGATATTTTTGGCGTGATCATTATTGCCTCCATGACCGCTATCGGTGGCGGATCTGTACGCGACGTATTACTTGGTCACTATCCCTTAGGTTGGGTGAAAAATCCTCATTATTTTCTTATCGTCGCCAGCGCCGCTGTTCTAACAGTTTTTATTGCGCCACACCTCAAACGATCCATGCATTATTTCCACCGCGTTTTCCTAGTATTAGACGCCCTCGGATTAATTGTCTTTTCAATTATCGGCGCACAAATTGCACTAGATATGGGACATGGTCCAACAATCGCCATTATCGCCGCCATCATCACCGGCGCCTTTGGCGGTGTGCTGCGCGATTTATTATGTAACCGCATTCCATTAGTCTTCCAAAAAGAGCTGTATGCCAGCGTTGCACTCTTAGCAACAATTGTCTATATTGGTTTGCAACATTTAAATGTAAACCAAAATATCGTCATCATCACGACATTGGCATGTGGCTTTACCATTCGCCTGCTTGCTATCCATTTTGAATGGGGACTGCCGGTATTCGATTATCAAGAATACGATATTAAAAAAGATACAAATGACGATAAATTACCGACAAAAACCAAATAAGGATAAAAAATGAGCATCAATCTAACAGAAATGGGCAAGCAAGCCAAACAGGCAGCATTTACCCTAGCGCAATTGTCGAATCAAGAAAAAAACCAGGCACTGGCAATTATTGCCGATCAATTAGAAGCACAAAGCGAAAAAATCCTCAATGAAAATGCCAAAGATATTGCCTTGGCAAAACAAAATGGGCTAAGTGATGCGATTATTGATCGCCTACTTCTCACCAAAACGCGACTTAGCGCTATTGCCAATGATGTTCGCCATATTATTTCCCTTGCAGACCCCGTCGGGAAAATGATTGATGGCGGCATTTTAGACAGCGGATTGAAAATTGAACGTATACGCACACCGCTCGGCGTTATCGGTACTATTTATGAAGCGCGCCCAAATGTGACCATTGATGTCGCCAGTTTATGTTTAAAAACCGGCAATGCGGTAATTTTACGCGGTGGAAAAGAAACCCAATATTCCAACCAAGCGTTAATTGAAGTGATCCAATATGCCCTTGAGCAAGCACATTTACCAAAATATGCTGTTCAGGCAATTAACTCACCGGATCGTGCCTTAGTGATGGAATTGCTCAAACTGGATCGCTATGTAGATATGATTATTCCGCGTGGTGGCGCCGGTTTGCATGAATTTTGTAAACAGCATTCCACCATCCCGGTTATCGTTGGCGGCATCGGCGTTTGTCATGTATTCGTAGAAGAAAGCGCCGATCAAGACAAAGCCTTAGGCGTTATTGAAAATGCGAAAACCCAACGTCCAAGTACGTGTAATACGCTGGAAACCTTATTAGTGCAAAAAAGTATCGCGGCCAATTTCCTACCGAAACTGGCGCGCCATCTTGCCGCGAAAAACGTCAAATTTCACGCTGATCCGACCGCACTTTCGATTTTGCAACCCGTCTCTGCTGAGGTTTATCCGGTACAAGATCAAGAATTGCGTAACGAATGGCTATCGTTTGATTTAAATGTGGTTGTTGTTGAAAATATGGCGCAAGCTATTGATCATATCCGCGAATATGGCAGTCAACATTCAGAAGCCATCTTGACTGCATCACAATCTCTCGCTCGTCAATTTGTCGCTCAAGTAGATGCGGCTGCGGTTTATGTTAACGCCAGCACCCGTTTTACCGATGGCGGACAATTTGGATTGGGCGCCGAAGTAGCAGTCAGTACGCAAAAATTGCATGCTCGCGGTCCAATGGGATTAGAAGCGCTCACCACCTATAAATGGGTTTGTGTCGGTGATTATACCAGTCGAAAATAAGCACTTTTCCACGCCAAACTGCCATTATTTTGTACAAAATCTAAACCGAATAAGAAAAATTTGGTTTAGATTTATTTTTTCTAAAATTTTATTTGACAATGTTAAGCTAAATCGTTATTTCTATAGCAAACACAACATTCAACTTAAACAAAAAGGAAATTGACTATGTCTCATCTATCCGTTGCCAAATTTGGTGGTACCAGTGTTGCCAATCACGCTGCCATGACCGCCTGTGCCAATATTGTTATCGCCGATCCTAACACGCGCGTAGTGGTGTTATCCGCTTCCGCTGGGATCACCAATTTATTAGTTGCCTTAGCAAATGGTCGTGACGCCGTTGAACGCGCTAAATTGGTTGGTGAAGTTCGCCAAATTCAAGAAAATATCCTAAATGAATTAAAAGATGCTTCTCAAGTTCGCGATAAAATTGAACATATTTTAAAAAATATCGAATCTTTAGCGGAAGCGGCAAGCCTTGCCACCTCTGCGGCGCTAACCGATGAATTAATCAGCCAAGGCGAAATGATGTCCACTTTAATTTTCGTGCAAGTGTTACGCGAATTAAATACTAATGCAACTTGGGTGGATGTACGTACTGTGGTGGCAACCAACAGCAATTTCGGTAAAGCCGCACCAAATGATGAACAAACGCAAAAAAATAGCGATTTGATCTTAAAACCGTTAATTGATCGTGGTGAATTAGTGATCACCCAAGGTTTTATCGGACGTGAACCAAGCGGCAAAACCACAACATTAGGGCGCGGCGGTAGCGACTATTCTGCTGCACTTTTAGCCGAAGTATTAAACGCCAAAGATGTATTAATTTGGACAGACGTAGCAGGTATTTACACCACCGATCCCCGCATCGTTCCTGCCGCCCAACGCATTGATACCATGAGCTTTGCCGAAGCCGCCGAAATGGCAACCTTTGGCGCTAAAGTATTACATCCTGCAACCTTGCTTCCAGCAGTTCGCAGCAATATTCCGGTATTTGTCGGTTCAAGCAAAGCGCCACAAGATGGTGGCACTTGGGTTACTCGCGATCCACAACCTCGCCCAACTTTCCGCGCGATTGCCTTACGTCGTGACCAAACCTTACTCACCCTTTCTAGCTTAAGTATGTTGCACGCGCAAGGATTCTTAGCAAATGTGTTTGCCATCTTAGCTAAACACAAAATCTCTGTCGATACCATCACGACATCAGAAGTGAGCGTCGCCTTAACTCTCGACAAAACCGGTTCTGCTTCATCTGGTGCGGATTTGCTGTCCAGCGATTTATTAGCGGAATTAAGCGAAGTGTCCAGCGTAAAAGTCGATACCGGACTTTCTCTTGTCGCATTGGTCGGCAATGATTTGCACATTAGTGCCGGTGTTGCCAAACGTATTTTTGATACATTAGAGCCATACAATATCCGCATGATCAGCTATGGTGCCAGCACAAATAATATCTGTATGCTGGTTCACAGCCAACAAGCTGATGAAGTGGTCAGAGCGTTGCATAAATCCTTGTTTGAATAAAAGCCGGTAACGCTTTTGATGTAAACATAAAGTGCGGTCAAAATTTTACTTTTTTTGACCGCACTTTTTATTGATAAATCAATTAAAACCCTTGGGTTTTACCATCCGGATTACGCGGATCGGAATAACCATAGAATCCATCATCCAAAGCTTGGATAATTTGGATACGTCCCATCGGCGCTTTTTCGCTGATTTTATGCCCTCTTTCCACCAATAATTTCAACGTATCCGGACTTAAGCCTTCTTCAACACGCAATTCATCCGGCAACCATTGGTGATGAACACGCGGCGTCACAATCGCTTCCGCCGGATTCATTCCATGATCGATCGTATTTAAAATACTTTGCAAGACGGTAGTAATAATCCGTGCGCCGCCCGGACTACCGGTGACCAACCAAGGCTTATCATTTTTTAACACCAACGTCGGTGTCATTGAAGAAAGCGGACGTTTTTTCCCTTCCACCGCATTTGCATCACCGCCAATTAACCCAAAGGCATTTGCCACACCCGGTTTTGCTGAAAAATCGTCCATTTCATTATTCAGCAAAATCCCCGTGCCCTCCGCGACAATACCGCTACCAAAATTCAAATTTAAAGTATAGGTTACCGCAACTGCATTGCCCGCTTTATCCATCACGGAATAATGTGTAGTTTGATCACTTTCATAAGGTTGAGGTTTCCCCGGTTTAATCTCTGCCGCGGGTCGCGCTTTATCCGGGTCGATAGCTTTAATTAATTCTTTCGCATAATCTTTGGAAGTTAGCCCCGTTACCGGAATTTTCACAAAATCCGGATCGCCCAAATATTCCGAACGATCAGCATATGCCAACTTCATGGTTTCGGCTAAATAATGAATCGTTTCGGCACTATTAGAACCAGAATCCGCCAAAGAATAGTTCTCCAACATATTCAAAATTTGTACCAAATGGATCCCGCCGGAACTTGGAGGCGGCATAGTGACAATTTTATAACCGCGATATTCGCCGACGATCGGTTTGCGCTCCACGGATTGATAACCTTTCATATCCTCTAACGTAATCAATCCATTATGTTTTTCCATCTCAGCGACAATTTTTTGAGCAATTTCGCCCTCATAAAAGGCTTTCGCTCCTTGCTGCGCAATTTGGCGCAACGAATTCGCTAAATCGGCTTGCACTAAACGTTCCCCAGCCACTAAAGGGCGGTCATTTTTAAAGAAGATTTTTTTACTGCTTTCCCATTTACCCAAGGTTTCCGTTTCTTCTTGCAAGGTTGCCGCCAAAGTATTGCTCACGATAAAGCCTTCTTCCGCTAACTTAATCGCCGGTGCCATCACTTTTTCTAAAGGCAACGTTCCCCATTTTTTCAAGGCATATTCCATTCCCGCTACGGTTCCCGGTACACCAACAGCAAAATGGGTATAAAGGGATTTCCCATCCACCACATTGCCTTGTTCGTCCAAATACATATCTCGACTAGCTTTGCTCGGCGCCATTTCGCGAAAATCAACGGTAAAGTTCTCTCCGCTTTTCCCATCATGCAACACCATAAAACCGCCGCCACCAATATTTCCCGCATTCGGTAACACCACCGCTAAAGCAAAACCAACCGCCACTGCAGCATCAACCGCATTACCGCCTTGCTGCAAAATCTCAACCCCGACTTGCGTTGCTAGCTCTTGTTCAGAAGCAACCATCCCCTGTTTGCTAAATACCGGATGAAAAATATCCTTACTACTGTCATACCGCTGCGCTGCCAATTGGGTCGCTGTCGGCTGCGTATTTGCCAACAAATCAAGGGAGACCGGAAGCGTCAGCGCGGCAGCAATACTACTAATTAAAAAATATTTTTTTGCTTTTTTATACATAGCGTTCTCCTGTTGTATGATGAGTGTTCAATCCGATTATGCACAAAAATGAAGCAAAAACAAAATATTTTTAACAAAAATATAACATTTACATTTATTTAGTGAAAAAAAACGCCCTCATCAAGAGGGCGTAATTTGCTATTACTTTGAATTAGCGACGTAAACCTAAACGAGCGATAGTGGTATTATAAAGCTCAAGATTAGTGCGTTTTAAGTAATCTAAAAGTTTACGACGACGAGAAACCATACGTAATAAACCGCGACGACCGTGGTGGTCTTTTTTGTGAACGGAGAAGTGTGCTTGTAAGTGGTTGATTTGCGCAGTTAATAACGCAATTTGCACTTCTGAAGAACCAGTATCTTTCGCATCACGACCAAATTCAGCAACGATAGCTGCTTTTTTTTCTGTACTTAGAGACATAATTAAATCCTCATAAACGAGTGGTTGATAATACATCGTTCGCCGATCTCTAACTCAGCGACGACAAGGAGTGCTAATTCTAATAACGAAAAACAAAAAATGCAACTAAGTTCACAGTTTTTTCTGTTTAATTTAAGTAAATTATATAGAAATATAGCAATTTCTTTAGCTCAACGATGCGGAGGTTATTATGACAGGCATTGCACTGATTATCAGTTTTATTGTTGCTATTATAGTAATGATTTGGATGATTGCCAAACTAAAAGTTCATCCATTTCTTGCCTTAATGACAATATCCTTGGCTCTCGCCTTTTTAGCCGGCATTGAGCTAAATAAAATTCCAACGATTATTGGGGACGGGTTTAGCGGAACTTTTAAAAGTATCGGTCTTGTCATTATTTTTGGCGCCATTATCGGTACCGTATTGGAAAAAACAGGTGCAGCACTCAAATTAGCAGATATGGTAGTAAAACTCGTTGGACAAAAACGCCCTGAATTAGCGATGCTAATTATGGGGTGGGTCGTGGGTATTCCGGTGTTCTGTGATAGCGGATTTGTGGTACTCAATCCAATTCGAGAAGCTATCCGCAAAAAAATTGCAGCCAATCCAGTGGGCATGGCAGTAGCATTAAGTGCTGGGCTATATGCCTCTCACGTATTTATTCCTCCAACACCAGGTCCAATTGCCGCCGCCGGCGCGGTTGGTCTTAGCCACAATCTTTTGTTAGTGATCGGCATGGGGGTTATCGTTTCGATTCCGGTCTTGTTCGCCAGTTATTTATTCGCCAAATATATTGGTAAACAAGTCACGATATCAGATGAAGAAGCAGATACGGTCATTAATCAAAGTTATGAGGAGCTGCTCAAAAAATACGGAACCTTACCAAGCGGCACACTTAGCCTTGCACCAATTTTTGTACCCATTGTTCTGATGGCATTGGGTTCTATCAGTAAAATCATGGGATTAGCAGGTGGGCTTGGTAATGTAATGAATTTCTTAGGGAATCCGATTATTGCCTTAGCTATTGGGGTAATCTTTTCTATCTTCCTTTTGGTGAATACAAAAAAATTAAGTGAATTTGATGCGTTAACCAATGATACCTTGAAACTAGTCGGTCCAATTTTATTTATTACCGCTGCCGGCGGCGTATTAGGTAAAGTCATTACGGAAGCCGGTTTTGTCGAATACATCAAACAAAATGCACACGTGATCAGTACCGCAGGCATTTTCTTCCCATTCCTAATTTCAGCAGTTTTAAAAACTGCACAAGGAAGCTCAACCGTTGCCATCATTACTACCGCCTCTATTATGGGTATGTTTAGTGCGTCTGATTCTTTAATGAATGCACTCGGTTTAACCTCTGAAATTGCCGCGGCACTTACCGTTATGGCAATTGCCGCAGGTTCAATGTGTGTATCTCATGCAAATGACAGTTATTACTGGGTTGTCACTAATTTTACCAAAATGACCCCGCAACAAGGCTATCGTACTCAAACGACCTTGACATTTATTATGGGTATTGTTGGAATCTTAACTGTTTATGTACTTTCTTTGCTGCTGTTATAACAAGGAGATAGAATGAAAATCATTATTGCCCCGGATTCTTTTAAAGAAAGCCTCACTGCATTAGAAGTGGCAGAGGCAATTGAAACCGGATTTAAACGGATTTTTCCACACGCTGAATACGTAAAAGTACCGATGGCTGATGGCGGCGAAGGCACCGTACAATCTCTTGTTGATGCAACTCAAGGAGAACTCATCCAAACGGAAGTCACAGCACCGCTTGGAAATAAAGTGATGGCGACATGGGGATTATCCGGAGATAAACAAACTGCCATTATCGAAATGGCAGCAGCCTCCGGTTTACATTTAGTTCCATTAAATCAGCGTAATCCTCTTTTAACCACCAGTTTTGGTACAGGAGAACTTATCCGTGCTGCGCTAGATTTTGGGGTAAATAAAATCATTTTAGGTATCGGCGGAAGTGCGACCAATGATGGTGGCGTTGGAATGTTGCAAGCCTTAGGCATTCGCTGTCTTGATCATCAAGGGCAAGAAATTGGCTTTGGTGGAAAAAACCTAGCCAATATTCAACAAATTGATCTTTCCGCACTCGATCCGCGTTTGCAACAAGTAGAAATTGAAGTGGCTTGTGATGTCACTAACCCGCTTTGTGGTGACAATGGTGCATCTGCGATCTTTGGACCACAAAAAGGAGCCAATGCTGAAATGGTCAAACAATTGGATCAAGCCTTAGCACATTTTGCACAGCAAGTAAAAGCACAATTAGACTTAAACATTCGTGACCAAGCTGGTGCCGGCGCTGCGGGCGGAATGGGTGGAGGTGTATTATTATTGCCCAAAGTGCGGTTAAAATCCGGTGTCAATATTGTACTTGATACAGTGCAATTAAGCGATAAACTCCAAGATGCCGATTTGGTCATTACCGGCGAAGGAAGAATGGACGGACAAACCGCCCAAGGAAAAACGCCAGTTGGTGTAGCATTAGCAGCTAAAACGGCAAATAAACCTGTGATTGCCATTGTCGGTTGCCTACGTGAAGATTATGAAGTGGTTTACGATAAAGGAATTGATGCAGTTTTTCCAATTATTCGCCAGCTAGATAACCTTGAAAGCACCTTGAAAAACGGACGAGAAAATCTCATCTCCTGCGCACAAAACGTAGCGAGATTATATCAACTTGCCCAATTAAACAAAAATGCATAAAAAAACGACCGCACTTTAATCTCACTTAATAAAGTGCGGTCTTTTTTCAGAATTTTCTAGACAAAAAATTTATTTTGGGTAAATTAAATCAGTCAATGCTGGCTAAATCATAGAGTTGTAAGAGCATTTAGCCAGCATTCGTATTTTCATTTTTATAACAATCTATAAGGACAATACACAATGTTACTAACCAACCCTGTTGTGATTTCCATTATTGTCTTGCTCGCATTAAGTTTATTACGCATTAACGTGGTTATCGCCTTGGTAATTTCTGCGTTGACCGCGGGCTTAACTGGCGGACTTGGAATGAGCAAAACGATCGAAACTTTTACCGGAGGTCTAGGTGGTGGCGCAGAGGTAGCGATGAACTACGCTATTTTAGGTGCCTTTGCTATCGCCATTTCTAAATCAGGTATTACTGATTTACTCGCATACAAAGTGATTAAACGTTTAGGAAACGCGCCAAGCGGGCGTTCTATGGCGGGATTTAAATATTTTATTCTCGCTATTTTGGTATTATTTGCCATCTCCTCCCAAAACTTATTGCCAGTACATATTGCTTTTATTCCTATCGTTATTCCGCCATTACTTGCGATTTTCAACAAATTAAAATTAGACCGTCGCGCAGTGGCTTGTGTCTTAACCTTCGGGTTGACTGCCACCTATATGCTATTACCCGTCGGTTTTGGTAAAATCTTTATTGAAAGTATTTTGGTAAAAAACATCAACCAAGTTGGAGCAAGTTTAGGATTACAGACAAGTGTCGGAGAAGTCTCACTTGCCATGACAATTCCCGTCATCGGGATGATTTTAGGCTTATTAACAGCCATTTTCATCACTTATCGCAAACCTAGAGAATATGCAGCTACTCACGCAGAACTCACTACAGCAGAAATTGAAGCGCATATTGCTAAAATAAAACCGTTTCATGTCATCGCCAGCATTGCGGCAATTATTGTGACTTTCGGTTTGCAACTTTTCACCAGCTCTACCATTATCGGTGGGTTAGCCGGTTTAATGATTTTTGCAGCTTGTGGTATTTTTAAATTAAAAGAAAGTAACGATATTTTCCAACAAGGTTTACGCTTGATGGCAATGATCGGTTTCGTAATGATTGCCGCCTCCGGTTTTGCTAACGTGATCAATGGTACCGGTGGTGTAACACAATTAGTGGAAACCTTTAGCCAAGGTTTAGGCGCAGACAATAAAGGGCTTGCTGCGTTCTTAATGTTATTGGTTGGTTTATTTATTACCATGGGGATTGGTTCATCTTTCTCAACCGTACCAATCATCACCTCTATTTACGTGCCGCTTTGTTTAAGCGTTGGTTTTTCGCCGCTTGCTACGGTGTCCATCGTTGGGGTTGCGGCAGCATTAGGTGATGCGGGCTCCCCGGCATCCGACTCCACATTAGGACCGACATCAGGTTTAAATATGGACGGTAAACATGACCATATTTGGGATTCCGTAGTGCCAACTTTTATTCACTATAATATTCCGTTATTAGTGTTCGGTTGGATCGCTGCAATGTATCTTTAAGAAAACACAGGGACGCCGCAAGCGTCCCTTTTCGATAAACATTTTGACCCAAAACTTATGCCGACCTCAAACCTACATCAACAACTGCGCCAAAAGGTGCAACGTCTTTTCTCCCCTTATCAAAATCAGCGGGATCAACAAATCTTAGCTAAATTTGACCGCACTTTATTCCGTGAAGATTTTGCGCAATTGAAAGATTACCTCGGCGAAATTGAACAAACTCTTACTCAACTGGCAAACTTATCCGACAACGCACGACAACAAACGGATTTTTACAGCCAAAAATTATTGGCGCAATGCCAAGCACTTATCGACGCCCTACAGCGCCAAGAGACAGATTTCACACCTAAAGTAGCCACGCAAAACGCTCAAAAAAACCGCGCCTCTGAACGCCAACAAGTGCAAAACGCCCTCTACCAATTACCGCCAAGAGAGCGCTTAGCTAAATATTATGAATTCTTATTACAACTAAATGAAATAATAGAAAATAATCAACAGGCATTTTACCAAGCTCGTTCAGAACAAGAGAAACAACGTTTAGCAAACCATCTCCAAATTACCCGGCAACGACGTGATCGCTGTCAAGAAGCCATTGATTTATTAGAAGAATATTTATTTACTGTAACGGAAGAATAACGCTATATCCAACGCCGCACACGAGTACAATATTGTGCATATTCCTCGCCGAATAAGGTAAGTAACATGTATTCTTCTGCCTTAATTTGCCAATGTGTCAACGCCCAAACAAACGCTGCCAGAACAACAATTCCTAGCCCGTTTCCCAACCAAAGAAAATACGCAAATAATGCCAACAATAAACTTAAATACATCGGATTACGACTCCAAGCATAAACACCATCAGTTACTAGAAAACTTGTCTTCTCCAGTGTCATCGGGCTGATCGTGGTGCGAGCTTGCCAAAACTGCCACAAACTGCCCAATGCCAATATCCCCGATAATAACAATGGCAGAATAGTCCAAAACCAATGAAGTTGAAATGCGCCCCATATTGGCATCTGTTTCAACGCCACCACCCCGGCTAAAAATAGTAAGGGCGGTGGAATTTTTTGCTGTTTTTTCACCGTAGGGAAATCAGATTTCTGCGAGTTCATCTTTTACTACGCCACATTCATACATAGATATTTAATTTCAAGGAATTCATCCAAGCCCTGACGTCCACCCTCGCGTCCCAATCCTGATTGTTTTACGCCGCCAAAGGGGGCTACTTCGGAAGAAACTAATCCCTCATTAATGCCCACAATACCCGCTTCCAACGCTTCGCTCACTCGCCAAATACGTTGATGATTTTCCGTATATAAATAAGCCGCCAGACCAAACTCACTATCATTTGCCATAGCAATTGCCTCGGCTTCATGATCAAATGGAATTAAAGGCGCTAATGGTGCAAAAGTTTCTTCGTGGCAAACTAACATATCTTGTGTTACATTTTCCAATACTGTTGGTTCAAAAAAAGTACCGCCTAAGGCATGACGTTTTCCACCTTGCGTCACCACCGCGCCGCGACTGACGGCATCTGCAATATGTTGCTCAATTTTCAATACGGCATTTTCCGTGATCAACGGACCGATATTGCTTTCCGGCAAAGTAAAATCCCCCACAGAAAATGACCGCACTTTTTGTGCCAACCGATCAGCAAAAGCACGATAAATACCGCGTTGTACATAAATTCGATTAGTACAAATGCAAGTTTGACCGGAATTTCTAAATTTAGAAGCAATCACACCATCAACCGCCTTCTCCAAATCCGCATCATCAAATACTAACGATGGCGCATTACCACCTAATTCCAAACTCACTTTTTTCACACTGTCCGCACATTGTGCCATCAACAATCTACCCACCTTCGTCGAGCCAGTAAACGTCAAAGCGCGCACATCTGGATGTGAGGTCAACACTGCACCAACCTCTTGCGCCTGATCTGTTGGAAGCACGTTAAACACACCTTGTGGAATGCCAGCTTGATGCGCCAATTCGGCTAATGCTAATGCAGATAGCGGGGTTTCCGGCGCAGGTTTAATGACAATGCTACAACCTACTGCCAATGCCGGCGCAGCTTTGCGCGTAATCATTGCGCTCGGGAAATTCCAAGGTGTAATTGCTGCCACGACGCCAATTGGCTGTTTAACCACTAATAATCGGCGCCCATCACGATCTGGCGGAATAATTTCGCCATAAGCGCGCTTCGCTTCTTCCGCAAACCACTCAATAAAACTGGCGCCATAAGCAATTTCGCCGCGTGCCTCGGCTAGTGGTTTTCCTTGTTCCAAACTTAATAGATATGCTAATTCTTCTTGATGTTGCATGATCAACGCAAACCATTTTTGCAAAATTTTTGACCGCGCTTTTGCTGTCAATGCTTTCCAATCTTGCAGTGCCACTTTCGCTGCTTGAATTGCGGCTTGAGTTTCTTCCACGCCACAACTTGCAACTTGTGCAATAACTTGCTGGTTTGCCGGATTAAATACCGCAAAAGTGCGGTCATTTTTTGCCGAAATAAACGCGCCATTAATGTAGGCTTGGGTACGTAATAATGTGAAATCTACCATACTTTGTTTACCTCAAATAATATCCAATGAATTTATTCAGAACATCTTTCTTTTTTAACATACTACAATCAGTTCAAAAGATACAATAACTTTTCTTTTTTCTAAGAATAATTCTTACACTATACCAAGAATAAATTTTACCTCTATTTAGGGCTATTTTTTAATTTTGCATTATATTTTAAATGAATACTAATAGATTGATTTTAATCAAGAAAATAACATTGTTCAGCGCTCATCTGGGTTATATACTCACATCGTCTTATCGCATTTTTTGATAATGACTTTGTCATAAAATTAACATTAAACAATAATAATTCAGGAGAACATTATGTTTTCATTTTTAAAAGCGTCCCCTCCTGCAAAGAGGCTGGATGATGCATTAGTTGATGCAGAATATAAAAAATTACGCTGGAAAGTTTTTGCCGGAGTCTTCATAGGATACGCGGCTTATTACTTAATACGTAAAAACTTCTCACTCGCTATCCCTTATTTAATTGACGAGTATGGATTTACTAAAGCGGATTTAGGGATGGTCGGCGTGGCGTTATCGCTTGCTTACGGTTTCAGTAAATTCATCATGGGGAACGTTTCCGACAGAAGTAACCCAAAATATTTTATTACCATCGGGTTGCTTGGCTCTGCTCTTGTCAGCTTGATCTTCGGTTTAGTTCCCGGCGTTCTCGCCTCTATTCCGTTCATGGTGGTTTTAGCTGCCTTAAACGGTTGGTTCCAAGGCATGGGCTATCCACCAGGTGCAAAAACCATGACCAACTGGTTCTCCGTCTCTGAGCGTGGGGTTTGGTGGAGTTGGTGGAACGTGTCACACAACATCGGTGGTGGCTTAATCGGACCATTAGCGATTCTCGGTTTATCCATTTTTGGTGTATGGCAATCTTTATTCTATTTGCCGGCACTTATCGCTATTGTGCTTGCCTTGATCATGTTCTGGTTAATGAGAGATACACCGGAATCACAAGGCTTACCGCCGGTAGATGAATGGAAAGGGGAAAAAGTAATTGAGAAAGTGGAATCTGCACACACCTTATCCTCAAAAGATATTTTCTTCAAATATATTATTCACAACAAATTCCTATGGGCAATTGCCATTGCAAACGTCTTTGTTTACTTCATTCGCTACGGAATTATCGACTGGGCGCCAACTTACTTAAAAGAAGTGAAACATTTTACTGTGGATAAACAAAGCTGGGCTTATTTCTTATATGAATACGCCGGTATCTTCGGAATGCTCGCCAGCGGTTATTTAAGTGATAAAGTCTTTAAAGGTCACCGCGCCCCACCAATGTTATTCTTCCTCGTTGGTGTGTTAATTGCCATTATTATTTACTGGAAAAACCCAGCGGGTAATCCGTTAGTGGATAATATTTGTCTAGTGGCAATCGGCTTTTTAATTTATGGTCCTGTAATGATGATTGGTTTACAAGCCGCGGATTTAGTTCCTCGCGTGGCAACCGGAACCGCAACGGGATTAACTGGCTTATTCGGCTATCTACTCGGCTCTGCCAGTGCCGGTTGGGTCATGGGTAAATTAGTTGACTTATACGGATGGGATGGCGGTTTTTATGCATTAATCGCCTCCTGCTTCCTTGGCTTCGGGTTTATCGCCTTTACCTTATTGCATAAACCGACCAGAGGTTAATACCAATTAAATGAAGATATAAAAAAGGGCTGATAATAATCAGTCCTTTTCTTTAGTATAAAAACTATAAATTATTTAACCGCACTTGAATTAATTGCTGTTCCAATTGATCGGCATTGGCAAGTGCCGCTTCAAAACTGGCTTTCGCACCAGTTTTATCACCTTTTGCCGCTAAGATATCACCGGTCAATAAATTTTTTCGGCTATCCCAACTGCTGTCTTTCACCGATTTCAAGGTTTCCAATGCCGCATCAAAAGATTGCAATTGGAATTGTACCGCTGCCAAACGCAACGCCGCAACCGAAGTTAAAACCTCATCAGAGGATTCATTCATCGCTTGTTTCAACGCGCTTTCTGCTGCAGAAAAATCGTTATTTTCCACCGCACTTTTCGCACGCTCAAACAACGCTAACACCGCATAAGCGGTTTTGCTGTTATCTTTAGCAAACTGTTCCAATTGCGCATTTTTAGCATCGCCTTTTTCTACGCCATAAATTAATTGATCATATTGCGCAGAAAGCGACTGAATTTGTCCGGCTTGATGGTTTTGCCAATATTTCCAGCCGAACACACCAGCAAACGCCAACACAACAATCGCAATGATGGATTTATAATTTTCATTCCACCAAGTCTTTATCTCGTTAATTTCCTGTTCTTCTTCGATGGTATAAGCCATATTGCTCCCCTTTTAATTAAAAATTTGACTAAGATGCGCCACAACATCATCCAACGCCACGGATTGCTGCTCGACGCCACCTAATAAATCTTTGACGATCACTTGTCCTTGCGCCACTTCACTTTCACCAATCACCAAGGCTATTTTTGCCGCATTTTTATCGGCGCGTTTAAATTGCTTTTTGAAATTTCCGCCGCTGCAATGGGTCATTGTCCGCAAGTGCGGTAATTCTGTGCGTAATTTTTCTGCTAGTTGGAACGCTGCAAGGGTTGTATTTTCGCCGGCATAAATCACATAAATATCCACCGCTCTTGGCAGATCAATATGTTGATTAACTTCTTGTACAAGTAATACCAAACGCTCCAAGCCCATAGCAAAGCCCACGCCACAAGCCGCATGACCGCCAAGTTGCTCCACTAAACCATCATAACGCCCGCCGCCGCAAACCGTACCTTGCGCTCCTAACGCCGAGGTCACCCATTCAAACACAGTTTTATTATAATAATCCAACCCGCGCACAAGTTTTGGGTTAACTTCATACTGAATACCCATGGCATCCAATAATGCACACACTTGGGCAAAATGCTCACGACTGTCGTCATCCAAATAATCCAAGAGTTTTGGCGCGTCATTTAAGACTTTTTGTAGCACTTCATTTTTACTGTCTAAAATCCTCAACGGATTTTTTACTAAGCGCTCTTTTTCTTCTTCGCTAAGTAAATCAAGGTGTTGCTCTAAAAATGCCACCAGTGCCGCACGATAATTTTGACGTGCTTGTAAAGAACCAATAGAGTTGAGTTGTAAAGTTACATGCTCAAAAATACCCAATTCCTTCCACAAACGTGCGGTTAACAAAATTAACTCCGCATCAATTTCCGGATTGGCTATACCAAACACTTCGACGCCCGCCTGATGAAATTGACGATAACGACCTTTTTGCGGACGTTCGTGGCGGAACATTGGCCCTAAATACCACAAACGTTGTTCGTTATTATAAATCCAACCATGTTCAATCGCAGCACGTACACAACCAGCAGTGCCTTCCGGACGTAATGTCAACTGCTCATCATTATCCCAGAAAGTGTACATTTCTTTTGACACTACATCGGTCACTTCACCAATGGCGCGCGCAAATAGTGGCGTACTTTCCACAATCGGCATACGCACTTCTGAATAGCCATAATTTTGTAAAACTGACCGCACTTTTCCCTCCACCCATTGCCACAACGGACTTTCGGTTGGAGAACAGTCATTCATTCCTCGAATTGCTTGAATTGTTTTTGCCACGCTCTTTTCCTATTTCTACAGGCTACCAATAATACATTAAATAATCCGATTTTTCGGATCTTGTTGTGCTACTTTAGCACGAATTTTTGCTTCCAATTGATTGATCAAATCATCATTGTCAAAACGTTCACGTTGGCGTTCACCATTTAAATAAAAACCACTTTTTTTATTTCCACCGGTCACCCCCAAATCAGATACCAACGCCTCGCCCGGACCATTAACCACACAACCGATAATGGACACATCCATCGGCGTGATAATATCTTCTAAACGTTGTTCCAAAGCATTAACTGTTCCGATAACGTCAAACTCTTGACGAGAACAGGTTGGGCAAGCGATAAAATTAATTCCGCGAGAACGAATACGCAGCGATTTTAAAATATCAAAGCCGACTTTAATTTCTTCCACCGGATCTGCCGCCAACGATACGCGCAATGTATCGCCGATACCCTCGGCTAAAAGCATCCCTAAACCGACCGCACTTTTTACCGCGCCCGCGCGCGCGCCACCCGCTTCCGTAATTCCCAAATGCAACGGTTGCTTAATAGCTTTCGCCAGCAAACGATAACTTTCTACAGCTAAAAACACATCCGAGGCTTTCACACTTACTTTAAATTGATCAAAATTCAAGCGATCTAAAATTTCCACATGACGCAACGCACTTTCCAGCAGGGCTTCCGGTGTTGGCTCGCCATATTTCTCTTGCAAATCTTTTTCCAACGAACCGGCATTCACCCCAATTCGAATCGGAATATTTTTGTCTTTCGCGCAATCCACCACTGCACGAATGCGATCTTCACGCCCAATATTGCCAGGGTTAATACGCAAACAATCTACGCCATATTCTGCGACTTTTAACGCTATACGATAATCAAAATGAATATCAGCGACCAAAGGCACATTTACTTGTTGTTTAATCAGCTTAAAGGCTTCCGCTGCTTCCATGGTTGGAACAGAAACACGAACAATATCTGCACCTACACGTTCTAGTGCCTTAATTTGCGCCACGGTCGCTTCTACATCCGTAGTTCTGGTATTGGTCATGGACTGTACCGCAATCGGCGCATCTCCGCCGACAGGAACATTGCCCACATAAATTTTTGTCGATTGACGACGTTGAATAGTTGGTTTAAATGATGACATAATCTTTATTGTAATTTAAATCTCGCCACACGCCCATCCACTTTTAACGGATAAGCCTCACCTTTGTAAGTAATTTTAACATTACCTGGCGCACCAATAATTAAAGAATATGGCGCCCCTTCGTTAAAGGTTAAAATTTCACCTTGTTTATATTCTTTCTGTGCTAGTACTTTGCGGTTTGTATCGCGCACACTAATCCAACAGCTCGCACCAGTCACTTCAATCACCAAATCGCCACTGGTTGCTGGTGTTGCTTGCGCCATTTCAGTCGCATTATTCCCCGTCATTTTCTCCATTTCGGATTGTAACGCTTGAGTCGAGGTCGCAGGCATAGTCAGCTCAGACGCGCTATTATTTACGCTTGTATTTGTCGCATTCGCCACACTCACATTATCGCTTGCTGCCGGTAAATTCATCGCTTCAGTATTTGTATTTGCATTTTCGCTCGTGGCATTTGTCGTCATATCACCGGTTGTCACATTAGTTGCATTTTGTTCTGGCGTCGGTTTATCTAATGCGACTTCTGCTGCCGGTGCGCTTGCCGGCACGTCAACAGACACGGAAGCGGGTTCATTAGATTGCGTATAGGTTTGTACAAAATTTTCCCGCTCTTGATTAGATTGTTGGTAGTTTTCCCACCACCAAAGCGCGGTCATACCCGCCACAACTAAAATCACCAAAATAGTAATATAGCCCACCCAACGATGGTTATGAGAAGAATATTGGTTGACTGATTTCGTTGCACGACTATTTTTTGCCAAATCATTATGCACAGTATCACTTAACCCCGCAACCACCGGTTCCCATTCCGCAGCAGGTAAATGCAAAAATTTAGCATAGCTGCGAATATAGCCTTTCATAAAGGTTGCCGGAATGGATTTATGGGAAAACTCATTATTTTCAAGATGGGTTAAAATTGTTGGACGTAAATTAATTTCTTTTGCTACATCATCAAAAGACAGTTGCAATGCTTCGCGTGCCTGACGAAAACGCTCGCCTAAATTAAGTCCACCGGTTGTTTCGATTTGTTCCTGATTGGTTTTTAAATTTGTCATAATTTCTAAGGGGTAGATTGCTTTTCTTGAAAGGTAAAGTTTAAAGTCGTAAGCTCGGTTTTGCAACAGTTATTGCGGTGAATATGGAAAATAAAACCACCAAAAAAGCAAAATACGCGGAATAATCACCGCACTTTTATTGAAATTGACGCAAACTTGCCGCACGCTGCGGAGAAACTTTCTCTAATAAAGCAAGATTTTGCTGAAAACGAGGTATATCTTGTGCTGATAATGCACAAAGTGCAATATTTTCATAGGTTTCTGCTTGATGATAGTAATTTGGGGTATCTAAGGCAGATTGAAATTGCTGATACGCTTCGTCAAAACGCCCATGAGAACACAAAAACGTACCGTAGTTATTAAAAGTATCTCCTTGATTTTTATCTAATTTAATGGCAGTTTGATAGGCTTGTTCGGCTTGCTCCACTTCACTTTGCATTTGATGATAATATGCCAACGCTGAATGCACTAAATAATACTCCGGTGCATAGCTTAAAGCCTTATCCAAATTTAATTTGGCTTGGCTAACTTGCTGCTGCGCCAAATAGCCCAGCCCCAACTCAACACGTGCTTTCGCCGCTTCTTGTTTATCGAAATCTTGCTGTGGCGCTTGTGACACGCAAGCCGCTAATAAAAAAGAAAAAAAGCCAAGATTGATCCATTTAAGATAAGCTCGTTCCATTTTTCCTCCTTTATTCTCGATTTATTATTGCACGTTAACCGCAATCGCTTGCCCAAATTGTTTTTTCTGTGCAGTACGCTTGGTGCGGTCAATCACCTCACCCGCTAACTGCCCGCAAGCGGCATCAATATCATCACCACGTGTTTTACGTACAATCACGGTAAACCCATATTCCATCAAGGTTTTTTGGAAACGATCAATACGCGTATTAGAACTTTTCGCATAAGGTGCTTGCGGGAACGGGTTCCACGGAATTAAATTGATTTTGCAAGGCGTATTTTTCAACACTTCCGCTAATTGATGCGCATGTTCAACGCTATCATTTACGTGATCCAACATCACATATTCAATAGTGACTTTACCATGATTCGCATTAGAAACGCTTAAATAGCGGTTAACCGAATCGATCAACATTTTAATATTGTATTTTTTATTGATCGGTACAATTTCATCACGCAATTCATCATTCGGCGCATGCAAAGAAATCGCCAAGGCAACATCGATCATTTCGCTTAATTTATCCAGCGCCGGTACCACACCGGAAGTCGAAAGGGTCACACGACGTTTGGATAATCCGTATGCAAAATCATCCAACATAATTTCCATCGCCGGCACCACATTCGCCACATTCAGCAAGGGCTCTCCCATGCCCATCATCACCACATTGGTAATCGGACGCACACCAGTCACACCAAAATTACCGATAATTTTTGACGCACGCCATACTTGCCCGATAATTTCCGAAACCGTAAGATTTCGGTTAAACCCTTGCTGCGCGGTAGAACAAAAGGTACAAGCCAAAGCGCATCCCACTTGCGAAGAAACACACAACGTCGCACGATCCTCCTCTGGGATATACACGGTTTCCACCTGTTGATCCCCCACTTGCATCGCCCATTTGATGGTTCCGTCCGCCGAACGCTGCTCAACAGCCACTTCCGGCGCCTTAATTTCCGCAACTGCTTTCAATTTTTCACGCAACACTTTGTTAATATTAGTCATATTATCAAAATTGTCTTCACCAAAATGGTAAATCCATTTGACTAATTGATCGGCGCGAAATGGTTTTTCCCCAAGTTCTTTAAAAAACTCGCGCATTTGTTGGCGAGTTAAATTCATTAAATTAATTTTTGTTGACATACTTCAGCCTCGTTATTACACCTTGCGGCATGGATGATAAATCGGATAAAAATAGGCTGCGATTGTACTGGTTTCACTCCGATTAATCTAGCAATTTTCTTTGGTTTGACAAAACAAAAGAAAAAATCACCGCACTTTTTTGCGAACCGGATCGCAAAATCCGAAAAAAGTGCGGTCAATTTTAAGCCAGTTTTGTTGCTTGTTTTTATCAGCGTAGTTAGTTTTTCTCTAACGGAATTTCGGCTTTGGTATTATCCGCCAAATGTGCTTCGCTAACCTCGCCCAACAATGCAGCGTATTTTATGGTAGACGCATCCGCTTCGAGCGCGATTTTAAACGCCATGGTTAAAGGAACTGATAACAACATTCCTACCGTTCCTAATAACCAGCCCCAAAAGAGCAAGGATAAAAACACAATCAGCGTAGATAAGCCCAAAGTACGTCCCATCATACGCGGCTCCAAAATATTGCCGATCACCATATTAATCGCCAACACGCCGGCAGCTGTCACAAGCCCAGTACCAAACCCATTCAATAATAGCGCTTGCACAATAATCGGCACCGCCGCAATAATTGAACCAATATTGGGAATGTAATTCAGCAAAAAGCTAAGCGTCGCCCACAAAATCGCATATTGCACACCTGCGATTTTAAGCAAAATCCAAATCGCAATACCAGTCATTAAGCTGGTCACGGTTTTCACGCCCAAATAGCCGATAACGCCTTGTAAAACGCGGTTGAGATAGCGTTCTTCACGTACCACATCTTGACTATTTTGACTCAATGCCAATGCCAATTTGTGCTTAATGGTTGGTGCTTCCAACAACATAAAAATCACCACTAGCAGCAACACAAAAACGTTCGTTACCACGCCGGAAAAACTTAATAAGACACGACTGACAAAATTCATCAATACGCTCGGATCGAAATATTCCATTACACTTTCGCGCGAAATATTAATCGGCAAATTAAATCGCTGCGCTAATGCCAAAATATCGGAAATCCGTTCATTTAACAAAATACGATATTGCGGAATGGATTGCGTAAATTCGCGTATGGTGCTGTTGATTAAACCGAGTAAAAAGAAAAAGATAATCAAAATAAACACAAATAATAAGGTCATCGCCAACCAATGTGGCACTTTGCGATCGGTCATAAATTTAATTGTCGGCGAACAAATAATCGCGATAAATAACGACAATAAAAACGGAACGACAACCTCGCCTGCCAATTTTACCCCGGCAAGAATAACAACCATCGCGGCAATGGCAACCAGCGTTCTGGTCACAGAAGAAGATTTCGTCATCAATTAAATCGCTTCCTCGTTTTCTTCACCGGTACGAATGCGAATCACGCGTTCAACATCGGTGACAAAAATTTTTCCATCACCGATTTTTCCGGTCTGAGCGGTATCAATAATGGCTTCCACACATTGATCTACAATATCGTCCGCCACCACAATTTCCAATTTCACTTTAGGCAAAAAATCCACCATATACTCCGCCCCTCGATATAATTCAGTATGCCCTTTTTGCCGCCCAAAACCGCGAACTTCGCTTACCGTCATCCCCGTGATCCCTATATCGGAAAGGCTTTCTCGCACATCATCCAATTTAAACGGTTTAATAATCGCTTCAATTTTTTTCATCTCAAAACTCCTGTTTTTTTGACCGCACTTTTAACGTCTGGCGGATTTTGGTCTAAAACTTTCAATTATGGAAGGATGGGTATCAATATAAATCCCGTCGATAAGTTGCAAACAATAAGGTACCGCCGCAAAAATCCCGCGCACAATAACCTTACCATTTTCATCTTTCACACCTTCCAAAGTTTCTTTAATCGCTTTCGGTTGCCCCGGCAAGTTTAAAATCAAACTGTTTTTCCGAATAACACCTACTTGACGAGATAAAATCGCTGTCGGCACAAAATGCAAGCTGACTTGTCGCATTTGCTCACCAAAGCCTGGCATTTCACGATCTGCCACCGCTAAGGTCGCATCTGGTGTCACATCCCGTTTCGCCGGTCCCGTCCCACCGGTAGTTAATATCAAATGACAATGTTGTTCATCCACTAATTCACACAGCGTTTTCTCAATCACCTCTTGTTCATCCGGAATTAAACGACTTTCTACTACAAAAGGATCAACGAGTGCTTGTTGTAGCCAAGCCTGCAATTCCGGAATACCTTGATCTTGATAAACGCCTTGCGAAGCACGATCAGACACAGAAACTAAACCAATTTTTAAAAGTGCGGTCATATTTTGCATAATTTCACTCATTATTTTGTTATTAAAAAGGGAATAATATTGGCACCAAAAAGACGGTCACCAACATTACTAAAATGGTAAATGGGACACCGACTTTAACAAAATCACTAAAGCGGTAATTCCCGGGACCAAGAACCATGGTATTGACTGGCGAAGAAATTGGCGTCATAAATGCCGCGGAAGCCGCAATCGCCACCGTCATGGCAAAAGGCGTCGGTGATACATTTAAATGCTGTGCTAAGGTAATCGCAATGGGTGCCATTAAAATCGCGGTGGCGGTGTTCGAAATAAATAACCCAATTACCGCACTTATCATAAATAAGAAAATTAAGATCCAATGTTTGCCCATGCCGCCAACAGTTTCGATCATAAAATCAACGATTAAATTAACCCCGCCGGTTTTTTGCAATGCAATCGAAAATGGCATCATGCCGATAATCAAAATCAAACTTGACCAATGGATAGAGGCATATGCACTTTTTGCATCCACGCAGCGAAACTTCGCCAACAATAAACAGGCAATCAATGCCGCCACCACATTCGGCACAATTCCCGTAACCATCAACACAACCATGGCGACTACGGAAAATAAAGCGTGTAATGCTTGAGTTTGTGCCGGCGCAGCACGCTCAATTTCCGCCGGATAATCCAAAATTAAAAAACTTTTGGTTTTTAAATTCATTTCTTGGATCAATTTCCATGCGCCAATCACCAACAACAAATCGCCGGCTTTGAGAGGCTCTTCCACCAAGTTGCCACGTAAAATTTCATTATTGCGTTTTATTCCAATGATATTTACGCCATAACGCGAACGAAAACGAATTTCCGCAATCGTTCTGCCCAAATAATCACTATCCGGAATGGGTGTCACTTCCACCATTCCCATAGATTTCACCTGTTGATTAAAATCATAGCTGCGAATTTCTGCGGGTTCCAATTGGTGCGCTTGACAAAATGCCTCTTGATCAAATTCTAAATTACTAATATCAATCAACAAAATATCTTTTTCTTTGACTTCTGCTTTTCCCAAAGATGAGGCTAAAAAAACCGGTCTAAACCGTTTCCAACGCTCAATCGCCAACACATTAAGCCCATAATTAGAACGCAAATGCAATTCTTCAATCGGTTGACCGATAAAATCCGACCCCTGACGTACCACAAAACGCTTAGTCCGACTAGAAAGATCATATTCTTCAATTAATTCTTTTAAAGAATGGCGATCGCTATTTTCCGCGTACGTTTCCCCCGTATTGTCCAACCAACGACGAGCAATCAACATATACAAAATACCAATCAGCAAAATCACCACGCCAATAGGAGTAAAAGAGAAAAAGCTAAAACGTTCGCCACTGGCGCGCACTAATTCAGAGTTCACCACCAAGTTAGGCGCGGTGGCAATTAACGTCATCATCCCGCTAATTAAACCGGCAATACTCAGCGGCATCATCAAACGCTTCGGCGAAATATTCATTTGCCGACAAATCACCATCACTACAGGAATAAAAATTGCCACAATACCGGTAGAACTCATAAAAGCGCCTAACCCAGCAACTGCCAACATCAGCAAAACCAGCACTTTGGCTTCGCTGTTTCTCGAGGCTTTAATTAGCCATTCGCTCACTTGATAAGCAATCCCGGTACGCACCAAGCCTTCTCCAACCACAAACAAAAGCGCAATCAAAATAATATTAGGATCACTAAATCCCGCCAACACTTCTTGTGTGGTTAAAATACCACTTAAACTAAAAACCAACATAACCAACAACGCCACGACATCCATGCGGATTTTATTGCGTACAAACAAAAAAATTGCCACTAGCAAAAAAATCACTACCCAAAATAATTGGGAAGCCAATATCTCGGATTGTTGCTCAAAAAAAGTCATAATTACCCCTATTTTTAGCCTCTATCTTGGTTCCTGTTTATGTTTTTGCATCTAGTAATAATTTTCTCACTGGCGCGAAACTACGACGATATTCCGGCAACACACCAAATTGTGCCAATTTTTCTAAATGCAATTTGGTTGGATAGCCTTTGTGTTGCGCAAAAGCATAATTCGGATAGCGATGATCAAGTGCCAACATTTCCTGATCTCTTGCCACTTTTGCCAAAATCGACGCGGCGCTAATTTCCGCCACCAAACTATCCCCTTTCACCACTGCTTGCGCAGGCATAGGTAAATCAGGAACGCGATTTCCGTCGATTAACACAAAGTGCGGTTGAATTTTTAAATTTTTCACCGCTCTTTGCATTGCTAGCATGGTAGCGTGCAAAATATTTAATTGATCAATTTCTTCTGCTTCCGCCCGCCCCAAGCTCCAAGCCAACGCCTTTTGCTTAATTTCCTCAGCGAGTAACATCCGCTTTTTCTCGGACAATTTTTTACTGTCCTTTAAACCCTCAATCGGCTGATTAGGATCTAAAATCACCGCGGCGGTCACCACCGCACCGACCAAAGGTCCACGCCCCACTTCATCCACACCGGCGATAAATTGATAATCCGGATAATCAAATTGTTGCATCTTGTACATCTTCCAATAAATCAATCACCGATTGCGCCGCTTGTTTATCTGCATCACATTGAATTAATTGATGTAAATCGACAAAACGTTGAATTAAACGATGGCGTTTTTGTACCGCTTCTTCCTCTTGGCTTAAATAGACTGCCATTTTCTGCGCCAATTTTTTTGCTTCGCATTCCTCTTGGATCATCTCCGGCACCAGCATTTCATTTGCCAACAAATTCGGCAAAGAAATATACTCGGTTTTAACTAAGCGCTTGGCTAAAAAGTAAGTGGTCGCTTTCATGCGATAACCAACTACCATCGGCGATTTACACAACATACATTCCAAGGCGGCGGTTCCGGATGCCAATAAGGTTGCCTCTGCTGCGATCATGGCTTGGCGCGACTGTCCATCCAATAAATGCATCTCCAGCTCCGGCGCAATTTCTGCTTTAATTTGCTCAAACTGAGCGCGACGTTTCTCATTGACCAAGGGAACTAAAAATTGAATATCCGGAAATTGTTGTTTAAGTAATGTTGCTGCTTGTAAAAAAGGCGCACTCAAAAATTCCACTTCTGAACCACGACTACCCACTAGGATCGCGACATAACGTTGATTTTCTTCAATATTTAATAACCGGCAAGCCTCGGCGCGTGACGGTTTTAAGGCAATCGAATCCGCCATCGTATGCCCAATAAATCGACAAGGGACGTTGAAACGATCGTAAAAGGCTTTTTCAAAGGGTAAAAATGCCAGTACCAAATGGGTTGCTTTAGCGATTTTATGAATCCGATTTTGTCGCCATGCCCAAACGGAAGGGCTGACATAATGAATGGTTTTTATCCCATTTTCTTTTAATTTCAGCTCAATATCCAAGTTAAAATCTGGGGCATCAATGCCAATAAAAATATCCGGCTTTTTCTCCAACATGGTATCAATCACTAGACGCCGAATTTTCAACAAACGCGGCAAATGTTTAACCACTTCCGCTAACCCCATCACTGCAATTTCTTCCATATCTACTAGGGTTTCAAATCCTTCCGCGATCATTTTTGCCCCACCAATGCCAATAAAACGTGCATGGGGATAGCGTATTTTGAGGCTACGAATTAAGCCTGCACCTAAAATATCACCGGACACTTCACCGGCAACAATGGCAATAGTCGGACTATTATTTTGCATTTTTGGTTTACCTTATGTGCCATTTAAAATGATAAAAACGAAATAAAAAATAACCGCACTTAATATAACAAAAGTGCGGTTAAAAATAACGGGATTTTTATAAATTATCTAGCGAATAATGCCACGCGTTGAGCGCTTGAAGAAATCCAAGAAAAAACTAATCGCACTTTCGCGTTCCGCATAATTTTCAATTTCCGGCATCACATCTTCTAAGGTTCTTCCACTACGATAAATCAATTTATATACATTACGGATCGCGTGTAAGGTTGGTTTATCAAAACCACGACGTTTTAATCCTTCAATATTGACACCAAAAGGTTGCGCATGGTTTCCTTGTGCCATCACATAAGGCGGTACATCTTGGCTGACCATTGATCCGCCACCAAGCATCACGTGTGCGCCGATAATCACGAATTGGTGGATCGCTGACATTCCGCCGACAATGACAAAATCATCTAGCTCAACATGGCCGGCTAATGTAGCATTATTTGCCAAAATACAACGATTTTTAATTTGGCAGTCATGGGCAATATGCGCGTTGATCATAAATAAATTATCATCACCAATACGCGTCACCCCACCGCCTTGCACCGTACCGCGATGAATAGTTACGCTTTCACGAATGCGGTTACGATTACCAATCACTGTTTTGGTCGGCTCACCATGATATTTTAAATCTTGGTTTATTTCACCAATGCTGGCAAATTGGAAAATCTGGTTATCTTCGCCAATTTTTGTTTCCCCTTTGATAACCACATGGGAATTCAACACGGTGCCTTTGCCGATTTCAACGCCACGTTCCACGATACAAAATGGACCGATAACCACGTTTTCACCAATTTTTGCCCCTTCCTCAACAATAGACGACGGATGGATTTTTGCACTAGCATGAATCATATTCACCTCTTAGCGACGAGCGCACATTAATTTCGCTTCACAAGCCACTTTGCCATTTACCGTCGCAATGCCAGTAAATGCGGTTACTCCACGACGTTCTTTAATTACCGTAACACTTAACTCCATTTGATCGCCCGGCAACACAGGACATTTAAAACGGGCTTCATCAATACCGGCAAAGTAAAATAATTCGCCACCTTGAAGTTCATGGGTTTTAAACGCCAAAATCCCCATGGCTTGCGCTAAGGCTTCAAGAATTAAGACACCGGGTAAAATTGGCTCTCCAGGGAAATGCCCGGTAAAACAAGGCTCATTCACACTGACATTTTTCACTGCTTTCAGCCACTGACCTTCTTCAAAATCCGTAACCCGATCCACTAATAAAAACGGATAGCGGTGTGGAAGTAGCGTCATAATTTCTTTTGCTTCAATTGTTCTTGCAGTTGTTGTAGTCGTCACAATAGTACCTTTAATTTAAAATAATAAAATATCACTGAATAAAATTATACGATATTTAACCGTCCAATACAAAACGTACCACAAATTGTGGTACGTTTTTTTACGAAAGTTTTTTTTCTAAGGCTCTTAAACGCTTATTCATCTTATCAATGTCTAAGGTGAGTGCGGCGGTTTTACGCCATTCCTTATTGGTTTGTAATGGGATTCCCGAAGAATAAATGCCCGGTTCAGTAATCGGTCGCATCACCATCCCCATTCCGGTTACTGTGACTTTATCACAAATTTCCATATGCCCATTGATAACACTTGCGCCACCAATCAAACAATAACGTCCGACTTTCAAACTTCCCGCCATAATCACGCCACCAGCAACCGCAGTTCCTGTACCAATATGGACGTTATGTGCAATTTGACAAAGGTTATCAATGATCACATTATCTTCAATTACCGTTGCATCCAATGCACCACGATCAATACAAGTACAAGCACCGATTTCGACATGGTTGCCGATTAACACTGTTCCCGTTTGTGGAATTTTAATCCAACGACCACGATCATTAGCATAGCCAAAGCCATCGCTACCAATTACCGCTCCGGATTGAATTAAACAGTGTTCACCAATTTCTACTTCGTGATAAACGGAAACATTTGCCCATAATTGCGTTCCAGCACCAATTTTGGCATTTTTGCCGATAAAACAACCGGCACCAATCACCACATCATCACCTAACACCACGCCATCTTCAATCACAGCGTTAGCTCCTACTGCTACATTTTTGCCTAAAATAGCAGAACAAGAAATGACCGCACTTTCGGCAATATGGTTTGCTGCTTTCGGTGTATTATCCATATATTGCGCTAAAATCGCATAGGCCACATAAGGATCTTTCACAATTAATAAATTACTTTCAGGCGCACAAAAATCCACATCTGCGTCAGAAACAATAATTGCGCCGGCTTGAGATTGAGCTAACTTTTCACGAAATTTTACATTAGAAATAAAAGTCAGTTGTCGCGCATTCGCTTTATCTAGCGATGCAATACTTTCAACAACAACATCGGCGTTACCGCGAAGGGTAGCGCCGATTTGAGTTGATAATTCTTGAAGAGAATAATCTCGCATTACTTAGCCTGTTCTGTTGTAGAAGTTGCTGGTTGTGGTAGTGCTTTTAATACGTCTTCGGTAATATCTTTACCTTCTACCGTATAAACAACGGTTTTCTCATCAAGCACGATATTATAGTTTTTCGCTTTAGCAACATTGGTTGCTGTCGTTTGAATTTCAGTTAATACTTTTTTATTCAACTCTGTTTCACGTTTTTGCGCATCAGATTGGAATTTTGCAACATTTTTTTGATGTTCTTCTACTAATTTTTTGAAGTCTGCATCTCTTTGTTGAGCTAACTTAGCCACTTCATCTTGACGTTTTTTCGCGAATGAAGAAATTTCATCTTGACGTTTTTTAATATCAGCCTGGCGTAATCTCGGAGCATCTTTTTCTAATGCTTTCACTTTGGCATTGACTTCTTTTTCAATTGATTTTGCTTTATTATCAATTTCTTTTTCAAAACTTACTTTTTTATCTTGTAATGCTTTTTCGTCTGCCTTTAATTTGTCTGCCGGCGCTTTAAATTCTTCATCTAATTTTTTCAATTCAGCTTGGCGACCAGGGTGGTTAGCAAACAAATAATCCACATTTAAGAAGGCAATATTGTCCTCAGCCATGGCAAATGATGAGGCAAATGCTAAGCCTAAAGAAAGTGCGGTTAATTTTACAGCTTTTTTCATTTTTTGGTTTTCCTTTAATCAATTACTCTTTAATGTACCTTGCGCTGCATTTTGCAGCGCAAGGATACGTCATTAGACTATGGTTTTTTATAAAAGTTCCATTATCTTAGAACGTTCCACCAATACTAAATTGGAATTGTTCGATTTCGTCACCATCATATTTTTTCAATGGTTTAGCATATGAAAATACTAAAGGTCCGATTGGTGATTGCCATTGGAAACCGATACCGGTAGACACACGCACTCGTGAAGGATCGCCATAATCAGGTAAGTTAGAGAAACGTTGTTTATCTGCTGCACTCCATTTGGTATTCCAAACGCTTGCAGCATCAACGAACAATGACGTTCTCACACTACGTTGATTTTTATCAGCAACAAACGGAGTAGGCACAATAAGTTCAACACTACTGTTCACCATCGCGTTACCACCGATAATATCTTCATTGACATAACCCCAGTTACCATTCGCATCTCGATAAATCGCTTGTGGACCAACCGCACCATAAGCAAAACCACGTAAGGTACCGATACCACCAGCGGTATAGAATTGATAGAACGGTAATTTTTTACCGCCAAATCCACTTGCATATGAACCACCTAAAGACCCTGAAAGAATCCAAGTATGATCACGATCTAATGGATAATAACCTTGTACGTTAGCACTCAATTTATAATATTTATTATCGGATCCCGGGATAGTCACCTTACCACCAACAGAGGCTTTCACCCCAGAAGTTGGGAAGAAACCGCGGTCTAAACTGTTATAGTTCCATCCCATTGAGAATTCAAAATCATCCGATTTAAAATGCCAATCATCGCTATATCCCATAGATTGACGATAAAGATCACGGGTATATTCCGGATCAATATCTTTCAATTTGTTATGTACATAGCCTAAACCCAAATAATATGAGTTATTTTCATTCACAGGGAAACCCAAGGTTCCGTTGATACCATAACTGGTACGGGAATAAGAAGCGGAAGTATCATCATCAGAGTTATCGTATGTTTCATAGAACACATTACCGCCTAAGCTGACACCATCTTTGGTAAAATACGGTTCGGTATAACCTAAGTTAATACTGGTACCGTAATCATTACGGGAACCACCCAAACTGATAGATGACCCCATCCCTAAGAAGTTGTCTTGTTTGATACTCGCTTGATAACTTAAACCGCTTTCCGTACCGTAACCAATACCGAAGTTGATACTACCGGTATTACGTTCTTTTACTTTATAGATAACATCTAACTCATCATCTACGCCTGGTACGTTTTCAGTACGACTTTCTACCGAATCAAAAAATCCGGTACGATCTAACCGCACTTTACCTAACTCCACCAATTGAGAAGATAACCAAGCGCCTTCTTGTTGACGCATTTCTTGACGCAAGGTGCTATCTGCACTTACCGTATTGCCTTCAAAACGAATTTGACGTACAGAATAACGACGACCAGCATCTACTACAAAAGTCAATGCAATAGTTTTATTTTCATCATCAAATTCCGGGCTGACGTTCACTTGCGCACTCGCGTAACCTTGTTCACCTAATGTGGATTTAATGCTTTCTTCAACGCTGGTCACATCGCTACGACGGAAGGTATCGTCAATATAAATTTGTTTCAATAACGGGGTTAATGCTTCCGACATACCACCTACATCACCCACAATTCGCGCACTTTTTACTGTATATTTCTCGCCTTCATTTACTTTAACCGTAACATTGGCTTCCGTTTTTTCATCATTTAACTGCACATCTGTACCAGCAATTTGGAATTTGGCATAACCGCGATCAAGATAATAGCTACGAATTGCCTCTAAATCTTTACCAAATGCAGTTGAATCGAATTTATTACCAAAGAATTTCCACCAAGCATCCGGTTGTAACTCCATTTGTTCTTGTAATTTATCGCTACTAAATGCATTATTGCCTTCAAAAGAAATGCTTTTTAACAACGCCACATCATCTTCTTTAATTTGCAATTTCACTTCAGCACGGTTATTTGGCAAGGTGTTAACAATGGTATCTATCGTTGCATTATAACGCCCAACACTTTGATAATGCTCAAGCAAACTTTGGCGAAAAGCCTCTAATTTTTCACGATTTAAAACATCCCCAACCGCAAACCCATTGGCATTTAAATTTTCTTGCAACGCCTCATCCGGAATGGATTCATTCCCATCTAAAGTCACCTCGGCAATAATTGGTTTTGGTACCACGGAAACAACCAACGTATCCCCTTCTCTAGAGGCTTTGACATCATCATATTGTCCACGCAAAAACAACGTTTTTACAATATTCGCAATATCGTTATCCGTCGCACGTTGACCAACACGAATAGGCAAACCGCTTAACACCGTACTTTCGGAACCGGCTTGCACACCGTCCACACGAATATCTTTTACCACAAATGGCGCCGCAACAACCGTTGTTGAACCAAACAAGAGGCTTGCAATTAAAAGTTTTTTCATCGTTACTTTTATCCTGTTATAAAAAATGATTATAAACGTAAAAAATCATTAAATAGTACAAATGCGGTCAGCATCAGCAACAAAAACGCTCCAATTCTGTACGCAATATTCTGTACAGCATCGGAAACTGGCTTTCCTTTTACCGCTTCGGCAGCCAAAAACACTAAATGACCACCATCTAATACCGGCAATGGGAATAAATTCATAATCCCTAAGTTTACGCTAATCAGTGCCATAAAGCTGAGGTAATAAATCAACCCAATTTCGGATGATACTCCCGCACCTTTCGCGATAGAAATTGGTCCACTCAAGTTACTTACGGATAAATCGCCGGTAAATAATTTACCGATAACTTTAATCGTTAGCCAAGATAACTGAAGCGTCTTTTCAATCCCTTTTTGAAAGGATTCTAGAATACCATATTTTAATTCTGTGCGATACTCATCTGCAAGCGGTTGAAAGGTCGGAGAAACGCCCACTTGCCATTGTCCTTTCTCATTTAATGCCGGCGTGATCGTTTTCGTTAAAAACTCACCCTGACGTTCAATTTGTACAGTAAAAGGATTGCCCGCTTGTGCTAATTTAACAAAATCCTGCCATGCCATTAATTGCGCATTATCCGCATAAATCTTATCCCCGACTTGCAATCCCGCTTGCTCCGCCGGCGAATTTTCCAGCACCTTAGACAAGGTCATCTCGACTTTAGTTCGAACCGGTATCATACCTAATGCACTAAAAGCGGATTCTTTTTCCGGATCGAATGTCCAATGTGATAAATCAAGAATTTTGGTTTGTGAAATTGCTGAACCGAAAGGCGATAGCGTCAACTCCACTTGCGACTCCCCCATCTTCGTTGCCAGCAACATATTGATCGTTTCCCAATCTGGGGTCGAGGTTCCATCAATCGCCATAATTTGTGAATTAGGCTGGATTTTCGCTTGCTGTGCAATTGAACCTTGTGTCACATCCTCAATCACGGGTTTAACACTAGGAATACCGACCGTATAAATCACCCAATAGGCAAAAATCGCAAATAAAAAGTTAGCCATCGGTCCGGCAGCAATCACAAATGCCCGTTGAGCAACGGTTTTGCTATTAAAAGATTGATGTTTTAAGTCTGCCGGAACCGCTTCATTACGTTCATCCAGCATCTTTACATAACCGCCCAAAGGAATTGCCGAAATGGCAAACTCAGTGCCTTGTTTATCGATTTTTGACCATAAAACTTTTCCAAACCCAATGGAAAAACGATGAATTTTTATACCGCACTTTCTAGCTGCCCAAAAATGACCATATTCGTGTACAGAAACAAGGACACCGATCACGATCAAAAATGAAACTAATGACCATAAAAATGACATGACACTTTCCTATAACACATAAAAATAAAAATAGGCAAAAAACGGTACTGCGGCGGTTAGGCTATCAATCCGATCTAAAATCCCGCCATGTCCCGGAATTAATTGGCTACTGTCTTTGATGCCACTTTCACGTTTAAACATACTTTCCGTTAAATCGCCCAAGACCGAAATTGCCACCGTTGCTACCGATAAAGCCACAAAAGGCACGATCGCCACCGTAAATAAATTATCAGGCGCTACTTGGATAAAAATGGTAGCCAACACGCCCGCAGTAACTAATCCGCCCAAAACCCCTTGCCAGGTTTTTCCTGGCGACACGCTTGGCGCTAATTTATGTTTACCAAATTTACGTCCAGCAAAATACGCTCCGGAATCGGCACTCCACACCAAAATAAACACATAAAGCAACAGCATCAAGCCATGATAAGGATTGGCGCCATACCCATCCAAACGTAATTTTAAAACGCCGACTAAGAAAGGAATCAAGGTACAAAAAGCAAAAATAAGTTGCCAAAACGCCGATTTTCCCCAGAAATTAGCTGAATTTGGATAGCGTACAACAAATCCCAAGGCGACAAACCACCAAATCACCGAAAGTAACAATAAAGGTTGAGCATAACCTTCAAATACCCGACCAGCATTGAGATAATCGCCTTCGCCAAAAATCCACAGAAATAAAAACGCACCGCATAAGCCGGCAATTAAAATACGCCAAAAACCGACTTTAATTTTTGCAAACTGCGCCCATTCCCACACACCAAGTGTTACCACTACGCCTAATGCCAAAGCAAAATAGAAAGGTGAAAATAAAAATAAGGCAGCGAAAACAATCCCAATAAGCACAATGGCTGATAAAATCCGCTCTTTAAGCATTTAAATCTCCTCACTATTCCGTACTACCAAAACGACGATGACGTTGCTGATACGCCATGATCGCCTGATGAAATTCTTGTTCATTAAAATCCGGCCATAATACGTCGGAAAAATATAATTCGGCATAGGCAATCTGCCATAACAAGAAATTACTTATCCGCTGCTCGCCACTAGTGCGGATTAATAAATCCACTGGCGGTTGATCTTGGGTTACTAAATAACGCTGAAACAGTGTTTCCGTAATCTCTGACACAGCCAACTTATTCTCTTTAACTTGCTCCGCCAATGTTCTTGCCGCCTGTACAATATCCCAACAGCCTCCATAATTAGCAGCAATATTTAAGGTAAGTGCGGTGTTATTTTCAGTTAATTTTTCCGCATGAGTGATTTTTTCTTGCAAACTGGCGCTAAAGCCCGCCACATCACCAATAATTTGTAACCGAATATTATTTTTATGTAATTTTTTTACTTCGCGCTCAAGCGCTTGCATAAACAAGGTCATCAAGGCGCTGACTTCTTGTTGTGGACGATTCCAATTTTCGCTGCTAAAGGCATATAATGTCAGCACTTTTATACCAACTTTACGCGCATAAGCAACTGCTTGACGAACAGCAGAAACGCCATTTTTGTGTCCAAAAATACGCATTTTCCCCTGCTGCTTCGCCCAACGACCATTACCGTCCATAATAATCGCAACGTGTTGTGGGATATTATCTGGATCTACTTCTTTCATATGTTTAATTGACTCGGATTTTTAACCGCACTTTTATTCTCGCCACTATATCATAGGCTTAATCATGTTAAAAACGTAAAATTGTTTGTTTTGCAAATTCGCGCGCCATGTGATCGACTGCCAACACATCGTCAATTCCAGAAATGGCTTGTGGCATCATTTTTTCTACTGTCATCTGATTCACTTTCGCAATATCCATAAAACCAATTTGTCGATTTAAAAATGCCTCTACCGCCACTTCATTTGCTGCATTCATCGCCGTCGTCGCATATTGTCCGGAAGCAAACGCCTCAATCGCTAATTTTAAGCAAGGATAACGTTGGTAATCCGGTTGCATAAAAGTCAATCCACTCAACTGATAAAAATCAAGTGGTGCCACACCGGCAATAATCCGCTTTGGATACGCCATGGTTTCGGCAATCGGCGTACGCATATCCGGATTGCCCATTTGTGCAATCACACTTCCATCAATATAACGCACCATCGAATGAATAATCGATTGCGGATGGATGATCACTTCCATTTCGTCCGCCGATGCATTAAACAACCAACGAGCTTCAATGTACTCCAACCCTTTATTCATCATAGTCGCCGAATCAACAGAAATCTTTTTTCCCATCGACCAATTTGGATGCGCTACCGCCTGTTCCGGCGTAATCTGTGCAAACTCGGATAATTCGGTATAACGAAACGGACCGCCGGATCCGGTCAATACAATTTTGCTAATACCCAATTCAGCCAATGGACAAAACCCAATTTTTTCTTGTGCTTGCGGTGGCAAAGATTGAAAAATCGCATTATGTTCACTATCTACTGGCAATAATTGCGCGCCATATTGTTGAACCGCATCAATAAAAATTTGCCCACAAGTGACCAAAGCCTCTTTATTTGCTAACAATACGCGTTTACCAGCTTTCACCGCTGAAAGCGTCGGCAACAATCCCGCTGCCCCCACAATTGCTGCCATCACCTGATCTGCTTCATCATGTGCTGCTAACTCACAAATTGCTTGTTGACCACTAAGCACTTGAGTTTGACTGCCTGCCGCCGATAACTTTTCTGCCAACAATTTTGCCGCTTGTCCATTTTCCAACGCGGCAAAGTGCGGTTGAAATTTTACGCATTGTTCAAACATTAATTCGACATTACGACCACCCACCAATGCAAATGCTTGGTAAGTTTCCGGGTTGTGTTCAATCACTGATAGGGTACTTTTTCCTATCGAACCAGTGGATCCTAAAATCACTATTTTTTGTTTATTCTGCATAATTTTTAACCGCACTTTCGTCTTATCGTAATCACATAAAAAAGGACGCCAGCATAGCGTCCTACATACAAGCGTATTCGTAATCGACTGAAATTATTAGAAATCCAATAATTCTTTTTCTTTTTCCGCTAAGGCTTCATCCACTTTTTTCACATAAAGATCAGTAATTTTTTGGATTTCATCCTGTGCTTTACGCTCTTCATCTTCACTAATTGCTTTGTCCTTCAACAATGCTTTAATTTGATCATTAGCATCACGACGTACATTGCGAACCGCTACTTTTCCTTGTTCCGCCTCATTTTTCACAATTTTAATCAAATCGCGACGACGTTCTTCTGTTAATGGAGGTAATGGAACACGAATAGTCGTACCAGCAGAGGAAGGATTTAATCCTAAATCAGAGGTTAAGATTGCTTTTTCTACTGCGCTAATTAAACTACGGTCAAAAACCGTTACTGCTAATGTACGCGCATCTTCTGCCACAACATTGGCTAATTGACGAAGTGGCGTTGCCGCACCGTAATAATCAACTTGGATGCCATCAAGCAAACTTGGTTGCGCACGTCCGGTACGAACTTTTGAAATATGACTTTTGAAGGTTTCTAAACTTTTTTCCATACGCGCTTGCGTATCTTTTTTAATGTCGTTAATCACAGATATTCCTTTTAAATTAGATAAAATTACAGGTTGAGTGAAAAATTACTCACAAATCAATGTGCCTTCTTGCTTACCTAAAATGACGTTACGTAACGCCCCTGGTTTGCCCATATTAAATACGCGAATCGGCATATGATGATCACGAGCAAGGGTAAATGCTGCCAAGTCCATTACTTGCAATTCTCGGTCAATAACTTCCGCATAAGTCAATTGATGATACAATTTTGCTTCCGGATTTTTCGCTGGATCGGAATCATAAACCCCATCCACTTTTGTCGCCTTTAACACGACATCCGCTTCAATTTCAATCCCACGCAAGCAAGCTGCGGAGTCAGTAGTAAAAAATGGACTGCCAGTACCAGCGGAGAAAATCACTACGCGTTTTTCACGCAACATTTTAATGGCTTCCGACCAGTTATAGGTATCACAAATGCCATTTAATTGAAATGCTGACATTAATTTTGCATTTACATCCGCACGGTGTAAGGCATCGCGCATCGCCAATCCATTCATCACGGTTGCCAGCATCCCCATATGGTCACCCACAACACGGTTCATTCCGGCTTTGGCTAATTTGGCACCTCGGAATAAATTACCGCCGCCGAGTACCACGCCGACTTCCACTCCCATCGCTAATAATTCTTTAATTTCGATAGCCATTCTGTCTAAAATGGATGGATCAATTCCAAAACCTTCTTCACCTTGTAATGCTTCACCACTTAATTTCAGCAAAATACGTTTATAAATTGGTTTACTCATTTTCCCCTCTGTAGAACTTGGACGTAAAATTCCGCTTATTATAGAGCAATGCAAGCCAACTGAAAATAGAAAAACGAAAATCTCATGTCAATATACTTGAAAATTGTCGCTAATTTATGACTAATTAAACAATTTTCGAAATTGAGCATATAAAATTTAAGCAAAGAATATATTAATATGGGCAAAGGAAAAAAATAAAAGTGCGGTCATTTTTTCAAGTTTTTTATTAAAAACGAGGTAAAAAATGACCGCACTTTTCTTTTTTGTTTTGTTTTCTTTGTTTTCTTTGTGTTCTTTATTGATAGTTGACATTGTTCATTGTGATAAGGGATTATCGTTTGTGTCTCTTCATTTCCCCAATACAAAAAAACCTCAACGATTTCTCGTTGAGGCTCTCTTTTATTTCTTACCTGGCGGTGTCCTACTCTCACATGGGGAATCCCCACACTACCATCGGCGTTACAGCGTTTCACTTCTGAGTTCGGCATGGAATCAGGTGGGTCCACTGCACTATCGCCGCCAAGATAATTCTTTCGATGATTCTACCTTTCGGTATTTTATCCGTGTTTTATTCTATCTTCTTGTCTTTGTTCTTCGTCTTTACTCTTTACTGTTAAATTCGAAACAAGCTGTCTACTGTACTTTCTGCTTTTACACGTTCTCTTCGTTCTTCAATTCGTCTTTCGTCTCGTTGCACACACCCCAAACCAAAACGCTTGAGGTTGTATGGTTAAGCCTCTCGGGCAATTAGTATGGGTTAGCTCAATGTATCACTACACTTACACACCCCACCTATCTACGTCTTCGTCTCAAACAACCCTTACAGTCTTATTAACTGGGATAACTCATCTCTTGGCAAGTTTCGTGCTTAGATGCTTTCAGCACTTATCTCTCCCGCATTTAGCTACCCGGCAATGCGTCTGGCGACACAACCGGAACACCAGTGATGCGTCCACTCCGGTCCTCTCGTACTAGGAGCAGCCCCAATCAATTATCCAACGCCCACGGCAGATAGGGACCGAACTGTCTCACGACGTTCTAAACCCAGCTCGCGTACCACTTTAAATGGCGAACAGCCATACCCTTGGGACCTACTTCAGCCCCAGGATGTGATGAGCCGACATCGAGGTGCCAAACACCGCCGTCGATATGAACTCTTGGGCGGTATCAGCCTGTTATCCCCGGAGTACCTTTTATCCGTTGAGCGATGGCCCTTCCATTCAGAACCACCGGATCACTATGACCTGCTTTCGCACCTGCTCGACTTGTCCGTCTCGCAGTTAAGCTTGCTTATACCATTGCACTAACCTCACGATGTCCGACCGTGATTAGCAAACCTTCGTGCTCCTCCGTTACTCTTTGGGAGGAGACCGCCCCAGTCAAACTACCCACCAGACACTGTCCGAGACCACGTTTCGTAATCTTCGTTAGAACATCAAACGTTAAAGGGTGGTATTTCAACAACGACTCCATGCAAACTGGCGTTCACACTTCTCTGTCTCCCACCTATCCTACACATCAAAATTCAATGTTCAGTGTCAAGCTATAGTAAAGGTTCACGGGGTCTTTCCGTCTAGCCGCGGGTACACCGCATCTTCACGGCGATTTCAATTTCACTGAGTCTCGGGTGGAGACAGCCTGGCCATCATTATGCCATTCGTGCAGGTCGGAACTTACCCGACAAGGAATTTCGCTACCTTAGGACCGTTATAGTTACGGCCGCCGTTTACTGGGGCTTCGATCAGGAGCTTCTCTTTCGATTACACCATCAATTAACCTTCCAGCACCGGGCAGGCATCACACCCTATACTTCCACTTTCGTGTTTGCAGAGTGCTGTGTTTTTAATAAACAGTTGCAGCCAGCTGGTATCTTCGACTGGTTCAGCCTTCAGGAGTTAATCCCTACAACCTACTCCAGCGCACCTTCTCCCGAAGTTACGGTGCTATTTTGCCTAGTTCCTTCACCCGAGTTCTCTCAAGCGCCTGAGTATTCTCTACCTGACCACCTGTGTCGGTTTTCAGTACGGTTTAGATAAACCTGAAGCTTAGTGGCTTTTCCTGGAAGCGTGGTATCAGTTACTTCAGCTCCTTAGAGCCTCGTCATCATCTCTCAGTGTTAATAGAAGCCCGGATTTGCCTAAGCTCCCCACCTACCAACTTAAACAGACATCCAACAGTCTGCTAACCTAACCTTCTCCGTCCCCACATCGCAGTTTATCCAAGTACGGGAATATTAACCCGTTTCCCATCGACTACGCTTTTCAGCCTCGCCTTAGGGGCCGACTCACCCTGCCCCGATTAACGTTGGACAGGAACCCTTGGTCTTCCGGCGAACGAGTTTTTCACTCGTTTTATCGTTACTTATGTCAGCATTCGCACTTGTGATACGTCCAGCAAACCTCTCAATTCACCTTCTTCCGCTTACACAACGCTCCCCTACCCAACAATGTTTCCATTGATGCCGCAGCTTCGGTGCTATATTTTAGCCCCGTTACATCTTCCGCGCAGGCCGACTCGACTAGTGAGCTATTACGCTTTCTTTAAATGATGGCTGCTTCTAAGCCAACATCCTAGCTGTCTAAGCCTTCCCACTTCGTTTCCCACTTAATATAGACTTTGGGACCTTAGCTGGCGGTCTGGGTTGTTTCCCTCTCCACGACGGACGTTAGCACCCGCCGTGTGTCTCCTGAGTATCACTCTTCGGTATTCGCAGTTTGCATCGGGTTGGTAAGCCGGGATGGCCCCCTAGCCGAAACAGTGCTCTACCCCCGAAGGTGTCCGCTCAAGGCTCTACCTAAATAGATTTCGGGGAGAACCAGCTATCTCCCGGTTTGATTGGCCTTTCACCCCCAGCCACAAGTCATCCGCTAATTTTTCAACATTAGTCGGTTCGGTCCTCCAGTTAGTGTTACCCAACCTTCAACCTGCCCATGGCTAGATCACCGGGTTTCGGGTCTATACCTTGCAACTCAACGCCCAGTTAAGACTCGGTTTCCCTTCGGCTCCCTTATTCAGTTAACCTCGCTACAAAATATAAGTCGCTGACCCATTATACAAAAGGTACGCAGTCACCAAACAAGTTGGCTCCCACTGCTTGTACGTACACGGTTTCAGGTTCTATTTCACTCCGGTCACCCCGGTTCTTTTCGCCTTTCCTTCACAGTACTGGTTCACTATCGGTCAATCAGGAGTATTTAGCCTTGGAGGATGGTCCCCCCTTCTTCAAACAGGATTTCTCGTGTCCCGCCCTACTTCTCGCAAGCTTAGTACCACAACATGGATTTCAAGTACGGGGCTATCACCCTGTATCGCGCAATTTCCCAATTGCTTCCTCTATCTCTGTCGCTATCACTTGCAGGCTCTTTCGCTTTCGCTCGCCGCTACTCACAAAATCTCGGTTGATTTCTTTTCCTCGGGGTACTTAGATGTTTCAGTTCTCCCGGTTCGCTTTCTTAAACTATGTATTCATTTAAGAATGATGGATTCTTCATCCATCGGGTTTCCCCATTCGGATATCTTGGATTATTCGCCTCTTATCAACTCATCCAAGCTTTTCGCAGATTAGCACGTCCTTCTTCGCCTCTGATTGCCTAGGCATCCACCGTGTACGCTTAGTCACTTAACCATACAACCTCAAACATTTTATGTCTAAGGGTATTATCTCTACAACTAAACACTTAACTGCCTTTTCTCAGTTAAGATTTTCTTTTGAACTACTCAGACTTTCCTTTTATCAGCGCCTACTTTCGTAAGATCTGACTTGAAAAATCTCTCAGTTTTCAGCTTGTTTCCAATTTTTTAAAGAACAACAGACAATTGCCTTTCGGCAAATCATCATGACTAAATACATATCAATAAACTTTACTACCTCATCAAGGCTTGCTCATACAATGTACTTAGGCATGATGATTTGGTGGAGATAAGCGGGATCGAACCGCTGACCTCCTGCGTGCAAGGCAGGCGCTCTCCCAGCTGAGCTATATCCCCAGTCATCAACATTTTCCTTTCAGCTTTCGCTCTCACTCAACCTTGCCCTTATTTATCAAAATAAGCTCATTGAGTGGTGGGTCTGAGTGGACTTGAACCACCGACCTCACCCTTATCAGGGGTGCGCTCTAACCACCTGAGCTACAGACCCAAAAGGATGTTTCTTCGTCTTTCTCTTGTCTACAATATCTCAGCCAATCTGTGTGAACACTCGCTGTCGCTTTATCTAGGTAAGGAGGTGATCCAACCGCAGGTTCCCCTACGGTTACCTTGTTACGACTTCACCCCAGTCATGAATCATACCGTGGTAAACGCCCCCCTCGCGGTTAAGCTATCTACTTCTGGTACAACCCACTCCCATGGTGTGACGGGCGGTGTGTACAAGGCCCGGGAACGTATTCACCGCGACATTCTGATTCGCGATTACTAGCGATTCCGACTTCATGGAGTCGAGTTGCAGACTCCAATCCGGACTTAGATGCACTTTCTGAGATTCACTCCACCTCGCGGTCTCGTCGCTCTCTGTATGCACCATTGTAGCACGTGTGTAGCCCTACTCGTAAGGGCCATGATGACTTGACGTCATCCCCACCTTCCTCCGGTTTATCACCGGCAGTCTCCTTTGAGTTCCCACCATAACGTGCTGGCAACAAAGGATAAGGGTTGCGCTCGTTGCGGGACTTAACCCAACATTTCACAACACGAGCTGACGACAGCCATGCAGCACCTGTCTCAGAGCTCCCGAAGGCACAAGCACATCTCTGCGCTCTTCTCTGGATGTCAAGAGTAGGTAAGGTTCTTCGCGTTGCATCGAATTAAACCACATGCTCCACCGCTTGTGCGGGCCCCCGTCAATTCATTTGAGTTTTAACCTTGCGGCCGTACTCCCCAGGCGGTCGATTTATCACGTTAGCTACGGGCACCAAGCTTAAAGCCCAATCCCCAAATCGACAGCGTTTACAGCGTGGACTACCAGGGTATCTAATCCTGTTTGCTCCCCACGCTTTCGCACATGAGCGTCAGTATTTCCCCAAGGGGCTGCCTTCGCCTTCGGTATTCCTCCACATCTCTACGCATTTCACCGCTACACGTGGAATTCTACCCCTCCCTAAAATACTCTAGCTGCCCAGTCTGAAATGCAATTCCCAGGTTAAGCCCGGGGATTTCACACCTCACTTAAGCAACCGCCTGCGTGCCCTTTACGCCCAGTTATTCCGATTAACGCTCGCACCCTCCGTATTACCGCGGCTGCTGGCACGGAGTTAGCCGGTGCTTCTTCTGTGATTAACGTCAATCGATTAGCCTATTAAACTAACCGCCTTCCTCATCACCGAAAGAACTTTACAACCCGAAGGCCTTCTTCATTCACGCGGCATGGCTGCGTCAGGGTTGCCCCCATTGCGCAATATTCCCCACTGCTGCCTCCCGTAGGAGTCTGGACCGTGTCTCAGTTCCAGTGTGGCTGGCCATCCTCTCAGACCAGCTAGAGATCGCAGGCTTGGTAGGCCTTTACCCCACCAACTACCTAATCCCACTTGGGCTCATCTTATGGTAACCGGCCTTGCGGTCCCGGTCTTTCGTCTCTCGACACTACGCGGTATTAGCGACAGTTTCCCGTCGTTATCCCCCTCCATAAGCCAGATTCCCAAGCATTACTCACCCGTCCGCCACTCGTCAGCAAAGAAAGCAAGCTTTCTCCCTGTTACCGTTCGACTTGCATGTGTTAAGCCTGCCGCCAGCGTTCAATCTGAGCCATGATCAAACTCTTCAATTCAAGTTCAATCGCTCAATATGTACTGACTATAAAATTACGACTGAATTTCTTCAATCATTATGAATTTCAAGTTAAGCACCTATTAAGACTTCAAAATTTAAAATAGTTTTAAACAAAGTCAATCAACAAGTGCCCACACAGATTGTCTGATATATTGTTAAAGAACAAAAAACGACGCGAGGTGTTTTTCTTAATGCTTTACAACGTCGCGTCGTTGTGGGTGCGTATTATAGGCATCTGAAATTTCTTTGCAAGTGCTTTTTTCACTTTTTTCGTATTTTTTTATCGCCCGCACATTTTTTCGGCTTTATGCTGATTTTTTGTTAATGTTTTGTGTATTATTTCAACTTTTTAATTAATGCCACTACGTCTGCAATTGAATCGATTACATGATCTGCTAATTTTTCGCCATCCTCGCTGATCGGTTTCCCGCTACGCACTAAAATATTCGTTTTTATTCCCGCACTTTTCCCCGCTATCATATCTTCCATTTTATCGCCAATCATAATGGAACGTGCCGGATCAATTTTCAATTCTTTAATCGCTTGGTTTAACATCCCTGCTTTTGGTTTGCGACAATCGCAGTCTTGTTTAAATTCGCCGATACCATCCGGATGATGCGGACAATAATAAATTCCATCTAAGTCCACACCACGATCAGCCAATGACCAATCCATCCATTCCGTTAATTGCAAAAATTGCTGTTCTGAAAAATAGCCCCGCGCAATTCCCGATTGATTGGTCACCAGCACCAATAAATAGCCCATTTGTTTTAATTGCTGTAAGGCTTCAATGCTCCCTTCAATAAAATGAAATTGATCAATTTCATGTACATATCCATAATCTATATTTAATGTTCCGTCACGATCCAAGAAAATCGCTTTGTTCATTTCATTATCCTCAATGATTTATTCAATAATAACAGCATTATCGCCATTCCCATCATTTGACGCAATTTAATTCTTATTTATTCTATTTGTTCATAAAAATCTTGCCAATAACAGTTGACACAGCAATCTAGACGTCTAGAATAGCTAGATAACTTAACATTGACCGAAAAAGGGCTTATATGATTAAGCTGAAAAATATTAGTAAAATTTTTGATATTTCTGGTAAAAAATTGACCGCACTTGATAACGTTTCTTTAGAAATTCCTAAGGGACAGATTTGCGGAGTGATTGGCGCGTCTGGTGCCGGAAAAAGTACATTGATCCGTTGCGTCAATTTATTGGAAAAACCGACTTCCGGTTCCGTAATCATTGACGGAAAAGAATTAACAGAACTTTCTGAAGCACAACTTATTCAAGAGCGCCGCAATATTGGCATGATCTTTCAACATTTTAATTTGCTGAGTTCGCGTACCGTTTTTGGCAATATTGCCTTACCGCTAGAATTGGAAAAAAAGCCGCAAGAGCATATTCAACAAAAAGTTAATGCACTCTTGGAATTAGTTGGCTTAAACGACAAAAGAGACGTATATCCAGCAAATTTATCCGGCGGTCAAAAGCAACGCGTAGCAATTGCACGCGCATTGGCAAGTGATCCAAAAGTGTTGCTTTGCGATGAAGCAACCAGCGCATTAGATCCGGCAACCACGCAATCTATTTTAAAATTATTAAAAGAAATTAACCGCACTTTAGGGATTACCATTTTATTGATCACCCATGAAATGGATGTAGTAAAACGCATTTGTGATCAAGTGGCAGTCATTGATAAAGGACAATTGATCGAACAAGGTTCGGTGAGCGAAATTTTTTCCAACCCGAAAACGTCATTGGCGCAAGAATTTATTCGTTCGACATTTCACATTAGTTTACCCGACGAATATATGGAAAAATTATCGCAAACACCAAAACATCCGAACGCACAACCGATTATCAAATTTGAATTTACCGGTCGCTCTGTTGATGCCCCATTATTATCACAAGCATCTAAAAAATTTGGCGTAGAACTTAGTATTTTAAGTTCACAAATTGATTATGCTGGCGGCGTCAAATTTGGCTTTGTCATTGCCGAAGTGGAAGGTGGAGAAGATGCTATTACACAAACCAAAATTTATTTAATGGAAAATAACGTTCGCATTGAGGTACTAGGCTATGTTAACTGAATTTAGTAGTGAATTTTCTCGCCAACTGACGCCTCAAATATGGCAATTGATTGCAATGAGTTCTTTTGAAACCGTCTATATGAGTTTGGTAGCGACCTTGTTTGCCGTGTTATTCGGACTACCTTTAGGCGTCTTAAATTTTTTAACCAAACCGAATCAAGTGTTGGCAAATAAACGTGCAAACCGTATTTTAGAAATAGTCATTAATGTAGGACGCTCAATTCCGTTCATTATTTTATTATTCGACTTAATGCCGGTTACCCGTTTTTTAGTTGGTACTACCCTTGGTACCACCGCAGCAATTATCCCGTTGAGTGTAGCGGCCCTACCTTTTTATGCCCGCTTAACCTCAAACGCGCTCGGTGATATCCCAAGCGGTCTCACAGAAACAGCAAAAGCGATGGGAACTACTGTTTGGCAATTAGTCACTCGCTTTTATTTACCTGAAGCATTACCAATGCTGATTAAAGCCATGACCCTCACCTTGGTCACCTTAATCGGTTACTCCGCCATGGCAGGCGCAGTTGGCGGCGGTGGTTTGGGTAATACCGCGATTTCATTCGGTTTACACAGAAATATGCCTTACGTATTATGGGTTTCCACCATTATCATCGTAATTATCGTCATGTTATGTGAAAAATACGGAAACAAACTCGCTGATCATTTTGATCATCGTTAATTAATCAACCTTTTTGAAGAGGATTTAAATCATGAATTTTAAGAAAGCATTAAGTGTTGTCGCACTCGCCTCCGTCTTTGCCTTAGCTGCTTGTGACGATAAAAAACCAGAAACCACTGCCGCACCAGCAGAACCAGCCAAAACGGCACAAAAAATTAAAGTCGGCGTCATGTCCGGTCCAGAACACCAAGTTGCAGAAATCGCCGCTAAAGTAGCTAAAGAAAAATATAATTTAGATGTTGAATTCGTAGAATTTAACGACTATGCGCTACCAAATCCAGCGGTGAGTAAAGGCGATTTGGACGTCAATGCAATGCAACATAAACCGTATTTAGACAAAGATTCCCAATCTAACGGATATAATAATCTGGTGATCGTGGGCAATACCTTTGTTTATCCATTAGCCGGTTATTCTAAAAAAATCAAAAATGTCAGTGACTTAAAAGATGGTGCAGTAATCGCGGTACCAAATGATCCAAGTAACTTGGCGCGTGCCTTGATTTTGTTGGAAAAACAAGGGCTGATCAAATTAAAAGACAATACCAACTTATTCGCGACCTCTTTAGATATTGTTGAAAATCCAAAACATTTACAAATTAAAGAAGTGGACACCTCTGTTGCAGCACGTGCCTTAGACGATGTTGACTTGGCGGTAGTGAACAATACTTATGCCGGTCAAGTCGGTTTAAATACTACCGAGCATGGTGTTTTTGTGGAAGATAAAGATTCACCTTATGTAAATATTATCGTTGCCCGTCAAGATAATAAAGACAGCGAAGCGGTAAAAAACTTTGTGAAAGCTTACCAAACTGAAGAAGTGTATCAAGAAGCAGTGAAACACTTTAAAGACGGTGTGGTAAAAGGGTGGTAATTTTAACCGCTCTTTTTATCATTCATTTATGACAAAAAACGCCCGAACGGGCGTTTTTTTATTTTCTGCACACTCACGGCATTAGTGATTAATTTAAAGATTTTCCTTTTAATTCAGGGATTAAGAAAATCGTTGCGATCATATCAATCACATAAATCAGCGCTAAAAAGGCGATAGCTAGAGAAAAAGAATATGCAGAAACAACCGCCCCTACGACAATGGGTCCGAAACCGCCGACAGCACGTCCTAAGTTAAACAGCACATTTTGTGCGGTAGCGCGCGCCTCTGTTGGATAAGCTTCCGCCATCAAAGCACCATATCCGCCCATCATTCCGTTGACAAACATCCCCAACAAAGCGCCGGCAAATAACATTGCGGTTGAATCGCTTAATTGAGAATAGAAAATAATACTTACCACCGCCCCAAATTGAAATAACAAGAAGCTCGGTTTACGCCCGAATTTATCGGCTAAACGTCCAAAAATCCAAATTCCTAGCATCATGCCGCAAATGGTCACGGCGGTCCACAAACCGGATTTGGTCAAACTGAATCCCAACTGCTTGGATAAAAAATTTGGCATCCAAATCATGATCCCGTAATAACCGAAATTTTGTACCGAAGTTAATACCACCACACCCAAGCTAACTTTGGTCGTTGCTTTATCTTTTACTAACAATTTAAAGGCTTCGAACTTGGATTTTCTCTCTTGATTTTGCAAAAGTGCGGTCTGTTTTTGCACAAAAACATCCGGTTCGTGTAATTTTGCTCGCAAATACCACGCCACAAACGCAGGGAAGATGCCTACCACAAACATCCCGCGCCAACCAATATAAGGCAATAATAATGGCGTTAATAACGCGGCTGCCAATACGCCTACTTGCCAACCCAATGCGACATAAGACGCCGCTTTCGCGCGATGTTTTGCAGGCCAAGCCTCCGCGGCTAACGCCATGCCAATACCAAATTCACCTCCCAAGCCAATCCCTGCAATGGTACGATAAATCAACAAATCCCAGTAGCCTTGCGCCAGCGCACATAACCCGGTGAATACCGCAAACAAGACGATAGTCCACGTTAATACGCGAACGCGCCCATAACGATCGCTTAAGGCACCAAAAATAATCCCGCCGGCAACAGCGCCGATAAGCGTCCAAGTAACTAAAGATCCCGCTTGTGCCGGTGACAGCGCTAAATCAGCAGAAATCGCGGTTAACATAAATCCGAGGATAAGGAGATCAAATCCGTCCATGGCGTAACCCACAGCCGAACCCAATAAGGCTTTCCAGCCATATTTATTGACTTTATCTGACATAAGAATTCCTTCTGCTACTCACAGGTAGCGTTTAAAGTTAAGAGGAGGGTGATTAAAAATCGCGCCTAGTTTAGGGGATTTTCGCCCATTTGGCAAGCAACATTAGCGCCACCTGCCAAATAGATTGCACAAGCCGACAATCTTATACAGCGCATGCTGAATAAACCTTAAATTTACTGGTTTGCGCTAAAACTTGATGAGCGCCAAAATAACGATCTAATAGATCCGGATAAGGTAAAAAGGCATTCGCAACAAGGCGCAATTCGCCACCGGAATTAAGGTACCACTTAGCTTGGCGGATCAATTCTTCCACCGCATAATAAGCCGTATCAACACCCTGATGAAAAGGTGGATTAGACACAATCAGATCAAATTTTCCCTGAATATGTGAAAACACATCACTTGCCACGACCTCACCTTGCAATTGATTTTCCGCTAATGTTCGCGTTGCTGACGCTAATGCCATTGCATGAATATCACTCATAGTTAATATCACGTTAGGATGCTGCATTTTTATATAACTACCAATCACTCCGGCACCACAGCCCACATCCAGCACCCTACCACGCAAGGGTTGATCCAAAGTTGAAAGCAAAAGATCCGTTCCTAAATCCAATTCGTTAGCGCTAAAAACGCCCGGTAAACTAAAAACCGTTAACCCTTTGAGACGATCTTGTTGATAGCTTTTCCAATACGCCGGCAAAGAAAAGTGCGGTCGTTTTTTTAAACAAAAATGATATAAACCACAACGTCTTGCCCCGTCAATTTTGGCAATCTCGCCATATTCCACCAGCATATTTTCTACTGAACGCACGCCAGCGCGATTTTCGCCGATAATCAGCATTTCCTGATCTATAGGTGCCTTTGCCAATAATTGCATTAACTGAAACTGGGTTTCTTGCTTATTTTTTGTCCAATAATAAACCATCAGTGTGGCGGAAAATGGACATTCTAAAGAAAAACTGACCGCACTTTGCGTTTTCGCATAGTCAAAATACCATGACCACACAGAAACCTCTCGCGCCGACATCAACTGCGACGGAAAATCATCACGGATCCCGCCGGCAAATAATACCGATTTTCCCTCAAAAAACGCTAAATGACGTTGCAGAACTTGGCTTTCAACAGAAATCACGCTATTAATCCTATTCAATATTGGTTAAAATTAGGCGCATTATAAACGAAAACCGCAATGCAATGAACAGACGAGATTTACTCCTACAACAAATGCATATTCACCAATGGCAATTGCAGCGTCCCGACGTCCTAAAAGGGATCATCAATATGCCAGTGGCGGAGCATATTCGTTTGATTATTATTGCCGAACAAGAAATCACGCCACAACCGCTTTTCATCGATATTCTGCACAGCCTAAATCTGCAAATCAGCGATTGTCTGCGCATTGATTTTGACTTTGTTCCCCATTTAAATTTACAACACCAAGTCGATTATTGGTTATTGAGCGATAATCAAGAAAAAATCGACCGCGCTTTAAGCTTATGCCCGCAACCGCAGCGTCAATGGCAATCTCCAGCATGGCAAACCTTCCGCCAATCACCACAAGCAAAACGTCAATTATGGCAACAAATACAAAAAAGTAACTGATTATGTACAACATCTCTTTTATCGAACCACAAGATTTCGAGCAACTTTATGCCATAGAGCAAGCGGCACACCATGTTCCTTGGTCCTTAGGGACGTTAAAAAATAATCAAGGTGAACGCTATCTTAACTTAAAACTTCACCGACAAAATCAGATCATCGGTTTTGCTATCTGCCAAAAGGTACTGGATGAAGCGACCTTATTTAACCTTGCTATTCATCCCACATTTCAAGGGCAAGGTTTGGGTCACCGATTGTTGAGTGAACTAATTGAGCAACTTCGTGCGCAACACATTGCCACCCTTTGGTTGGAAGTGCGCCAATCCAATCTGAACGCGCAAAAACTTTATACAAAACAAGGTTTCAACGAAGTGGATATCCGCAAGAACTACTATCCTACCGCCGATGGGAAACGAGAAAATGCTGTAGTGATGGCGCTGTACTTATAAAATGTGTCATTTTTTTGATCTAAATCAATAAAATGCACATTTCTCTCTGCTGAATTTTCCATCAGCACTTACCAATATTCTTAATAAAACCAATACTTAACCCATTTCTTCCATCAAAACCCAACTAAATAGACACTATATGTAGTGATTGAATTTGTAAAAATATCTATATATAGTACTTTCGTTTTTTTTAATTGGGATTAATGAGGTGGGATATGAGCGGATTTTGGGTAATTAAACGCGACGGTTCACGTAACGCGTTTGAAATTCAACGGATTATCAATGCAATAAAAAAAGCAGCAAGTGCGGTGGAAATTTCCGACGATTTTTATTGTCATCAAATGGGACAAGCGGTATGCAACACAATTTTTGCCCGTCATCAACAAGAAATCGATATTCATCACATTCAGCAAATTGTGGAAAATCAATTGATGTCCAGCCAGTACCCACAAATTGCCCGCGCCTATATTGAATATCGTCATGATCGAGATTTAGCCCGCGAAAAACGCAGCTCGCTAACCAAAGAAATCGAGGGGCTTATTCAGCAAAGCAATGTGGAATTGTTGAATGAAAATGCCAATAAAGATGCCAAAGTCATCCCGACGCAACGGGATTTGTTGGCGGGGATTGTAGCAAAACATTATGCTAAACATCATATTTTACCGCGTGATGTGGTAGACGCTCATGAAAAAGGTGAAATTCATTATCACGATTTGGATTACGCACCATTTTTCCCAATGTTCAACTGTATGCTGGTTGATCTCAAAGGGATGCTTACGCAAGGATTTAAAATGGGCAATGCGGAAATTGAGCCACCAAAATCCATTGGTACCGCCACTGCAGTCACTGCGCAAATTATCGCGCAAGTAGCAAGTCATATTTATGGCGGAACCACTATCAATCGCATTGACGAAGTACTGGCGCCTTATGTACAACTCAGTTATGAAAAATTGTTGAAAACTGCCGAACAATGGCAAATTCCGCAACCCAAAGCCTATGCAGACGCTTTAATTGAAAAAGAATGTTTTGATGCCTTTCAATCCTTGGAATATGAAGTCAATACCTTGCACACCTCAAACGGGCAGACCCCTTTTGTCACCTTTGGTTTCGGTCTAGGTACTCGCTGGCAAGAGCGGTTAATTCAGCAATCGATTTTAAAAAATCGCATCCGTGGCTTGGGCAAAAATCACAAAACGCCGGTTTTCCCCAAATTGGTGTTTACTATTAAACGGGGCATTAACCAACGCCCACAAGATCCGAATTATGATATGAAACAATTAGCGTTGGAATGCGCCTCAAAACGGATGTATCCAGATATTTTAAATTACGATCAAGTGGTCAAAGTCACTGGTTCGTTCAAGGCACCAATGGGCTGTCGCAGTTTTTTGGGTGCCTATGAAGAAGGTGGCGAATTTATACATGACGGACGCAATAATTTGGGCGTTATCAGCCTCAATTTGCCACGTATAGCTATTGAAGCCAAAGGAAATGAGGCAAAATTCTATGAAATTTTAGATCAACGCCTTGCCATTGCCAAAAAAGCCTTGATGACTCGTATCGCCCGTTTGGAACACACCAAAGCACGCGTGGCACCAATTCTTTATATGGAAGGCGCATGCGGCGTTCGCTTAAAAGCGGATGATAATATTGCCGCCATCTTTAAAAATGGACGCGCTTCCATTTCCTTAGGCTATATCGGTATTCATGAAACGATTAACGCCTTGTTTGGACGTTCGATTTACGATGACGAACAATTGCGTCAAAAAGGCATTGCTATCGTTGAATATTTAAGCCAAGCCACCAAACGCTGGAAACAAGAAACCGGCTACGGTTTTAGCCTTTATTCCACGCCAAGCGAAAACCTTTGCGATCGCTTCTGTCGGCTGGATACCAAACAATTTGGCGTGATTGATGGCGTCACCGACAAAGGTTACTATACCAATAGTTTCCATTTGGACGTTGAGAAAAAAGTCAATCCATACGATAAATTAGACTTTGAAATGCCTTATCCAAGCCTGGCAAGTGGCGGTTTTATTTGTTATGGAGAATATCCTAACGTGCAACATAATCTCAAAGCGTTGGAAGATGTTTGGGATTACAGTTATGAGCGCGTGCCTTATTATGGCACTAACACTCCGATCGACGAATGTTACGAATGCGGATTTACTGGCGAATTTGAATGCACCAGCAAAGGCTTTACTTGCCCGAAATGTGGCAATCATAACAGCGAAACCGTCTCAGTCACCCGTCGTGTGTGCGGCTATTTAGGCAGTCCAGATGCCAGACCGTTTAATGCCGGAAAACAGGAAGAAGTAAAACGTCGGGTAAAACATTTGTAAACTGACACAGGCGCGCGCATTTTGTGCGTGCCATATTCCAATGGAAAATCAACGATATATGAACTATCTTCAATATTATCCCGTCGATATTGTCAACGGTGAAGGAACTCGTTGTACACTGTTTGTCAGCGGCTGTGAACATGGCTGCAAAGGTTGTTACAACCAAAAAAGCTGGTCTTTTAGCGCCGGTGTATTATTTGATCAAACCATGGAAGATCAAATTATCCGAGACCTCAAAGATACACGAATCAAACGCCAAGGATTAAGTTTAAGCGGTGGTGATCCCTTACACCCAAGAAATGTGCCGACATTATTAACCTTAGTAAAACGCATTAAACACGAATGTCCGGACAAAGATATTTGGCTATGGACAGGCTATAAACTTGATGATCTCAATGAAGAACAAAAACAAATGCTGCCTTATATTGATGTCTTAATTGACGGGAAATTTATCCAAGAACAAGCCGATCCCAGCCTTATTTGGCGAGGATCAGCCAACCAAGTAATACATCGATTGAAATAAGCTGAAGTGCGATAGAATTTTGCACGATTTTGCCAATTAAAAATTTATCATTGTCACAATAAATCTGTTGAAGATAACTGTAGGTTTATTGCATAAAATAAATAAAAAAACACCGCACTTTGCCAATTCATTCAAAGTGCGGTGTTTTTTTTAACGGTTTTTACCTGCGTTTATACCACATATTTACCCACGCCAAGTTCATCTTCTTTGCGAGTACGGTTAATGACGGTTTGTGGAGATTGAACAATACGCAGCCCCATTTGATCCTCTGTTCTCACCACGTCGCCACGGAGCGAGTTGGTGAATACATCTGTGATTTTAATATCCACAAATTTGCCAATCATATCTGGTGTACCAACGAAATTTACGATACGGTTAGTTTCCGTGCGTCCAGTTAATTCCATGATGTCTTTTTTCGATGGCCCTTCCACCAACACGCGCTGTTCTGTTCCCAACATTGCGCGACTAAATTGCGCCGCTTGGTTGTTGATCCGTTGTTGCAACAAATATAAACGCTGTTTCTTTTCCTCTTCCGATACATCATCCGGCATATCTGCCGCTGGCGTTCCCGGACGGGCAGAGTAAATAAAGCTGAAACTCATGTCAAAATTCACTTGCGCGATTAAATTCATGGTATCTTCAAAATCTTGATCAGTTTCACCCGGGAAGCCGACAATGAAATCCGAACTAATTTGAATATTAGGGCGTACTTTGCGCAATTTACGAATAATGGATTTATATTCCAAGGCGGTATGATTACGTTTCATCATATTCAGCACGCGATCTGATCCGCTTTGAACCGGCAAATGTAAGAAACTGACCAGCTCCGGTGTATCCGCATAAACATCAATGATGTCATCAGTAAATTCAATCGGATGGCTGGTAGTAAAACGCAGACGATCAATTCCATCAATAGATGCCACTAAGCGCAGTAATTCAGCAAAAGAACAAATGCCACCATCATGCGTTGCTCCACGATAGGCATTCACATTTTGTCCCAATAAATTGACTTCGCGCACGCCTTGTTCGGCAAGTTGTGCAATTTCAAATAAAACGTCATCTACTGGGCGACTAACTTCTTCGCCACGGGTATAAGGCACCACGCAAAAAGAACAATATTTATTACAACCTTCCATAATGGATACAAAAGCGGTCGGTCCTTCCGCTCGTGGTTCCGGTAAACGGTCAAACTTTTCAATTTCCGGGAAACTGATATCCACAACCGAACTTTTCCCGCCACGAATTTGGTTAATCATTTCCGGCAAGCGGTGTAAGGTTTGCGGCCCAAAAACAATGTCCACATAAGGTGCACGTGTACGGATATGCTCACCTTCTTGCGACGCTACGCAACCGCCAACACCGATCACCAAACCCGGCTTTTGCTTTTTCAATTCTTTCCAACGTCCCAATTGATGGAATACTTTCTCTTGCGCTTTTTCTCTGATAGAACAAGTATTTAACAATAAAATATCGGCTTCTTCCGGAATGTCAGTAAGCTCTAATCCATGCGTACTATTTAATAAATCCGCCATTTTTGAGCTGTCATACTCATTCATTTGACAGCCCCAAGTTTTAATATGTAATTTCTGTGTCATAGCTTCAAAATTGTCATTCATAAAAATTTAATGGGCTATTTTACCCAGTTGTGAACACAGTTGCTAGTTAAAATCGGTTTTATTTTGGATAATTAATCCATTCGGAGTACAATAATCCTCACTTTTCAGCATTATTCAACGGTTTTCTCACCACTTGACGCTAAAAACGATAAATAGGGAGTTCACATGACCACATACAGAGATATTATTATTGTCGGCGGCGGCATGATTGGCGCAGCTTGCGCTGTCGGTTTAGGTAAACTTGGTTTACAGGTTCAACTGATTGAACGCGCGCCATTGCCAACATTTGTCGAGCATTCTCCCTATGACATTCGCATTTCTGCCATCAGTGCTGCATCAGTGAATTTATTGCAACAACTTGGTGCGTGGCAATATATCGAAAATAAGAGAGTTTGCCCTTATCGTGCGTTAGAAACGTGGGAAATCGAGGGGTTTTCAACGTATTTTCACAGCGATGATCTCAAATTGCCAGAATTGGGATTTATGGTGGAAAATAACGTGGTGCAATTGGGGTTATGGCAAGCGCTCGCCGCGCATCCAAATGTCTCAACAACGTTGCAAGCCAATATTGAAAAACAAGAAAAGTGCGGTCAAAATCAGCGCCTTTTTTTAACCAATGGCGAAAGTTACGAAGCGCCGTTGGTGATTGCGGCTGACGGCGCGCATTCGCGCTTAAGACAACTTGCCGGTATCGGATTAACCGGTTGGCAATATCGTCAATCTTGCCTGTTAATTTTGGTGGAAACCGAATTAGCACAACAAGACATTACTTGGCAACAATTCTATCCTTCTGGTCCACGCGCCTTTTTACCCTTACTTGGCAATCAAGCTTGCTTGGTGTGGTATGACAGTCCACAACGTCTTGCCTATCTCAAACAATTATCCCAAGAAAAACTGGGCGAAGAAATTATGCAAGCCTTTCCGGCACGCCTTGAACAAATAAAAGTACAACAATCTGCGGGTTTTGAATTGACACGTCAACACGCACAGGCGTATTTTAATCAAGGGATCTTGTTGGTTGGGGACGCAGCACACACAATCAATCCGCTCGCCGGTCAAGGGGTAAATTTAGGTTTTAAAGATGTCAAAACATTGCTAGACGTCATTGAAAGTGCGGTCAAAAAAGACGAAGATTTTTCCGCGCCATCTGTGCTGGTTCGCTATCAGCAACGACGTAAAGCGGATAACTTACTCATGCAATCTGGTATGGATATCTTCTATAAAGCCTTTAAAGAAGATATTTTGCCACTTAAAATCGCCCGCAATTTGGCGTTAATGGTAGCCAATAAAGCCACTCCATTAAAAAAACAAGCCCTAAAATATGCGTTAGGATTGTAATCATGTAATAAAAAAGAGAGCGTAATAAATGACTTGGATTTGGTTTACATTGCTAGCCGCTTGCGCACAAGCGGGACGCAATGCCTTTCAAAAACAACTAAGCAATGAAATTGCCGCTTTAGGCGTTACCTTAGCGCGCTTTTTCTACGCGGTTCCCATTTCCGCCGGTTACCTCTTTTTTCTCTATCACACTCAACCACAACCAGCAGCGCCGCAATTTAGCGGATTATTTTATTTATACGTACTGGGCGCATCTTTAGCGCAAATTAGTGCAACCGTGTTGATGGTCAAATTATTCCATTTAAAAAACTATGCCATCGGGGTGGGATTGGCAAAAAGCGAGGCGGTAATCGCCGCTGTATTAGGCGTTCTATTTTTTTCCACCGCCATGAGTTTTATCGGTTGGATTGGCGTCTTAATCGGCGGTATTGCGGTATTTTTGCTCACCGGAATCCGTCAACTGCGGTATATTTCATGGGAAACATTGCTACTCGGTTTTGGCAGTGGCTTAGGGTTTGCCTTAACCTCTTTATGGGTCAGAGAAGCCAGTTTGCAATTGCATATTCATTATCTTTTTTCCGCCGCTTGGGTATTGTTTTCCGTTATCACGTTAGAAACGATTATGTTGGTGATCTACTTATTAATCAAAGATCGCCCTACCCTCATCGGCTTATTACAACGCCCTAAACTTGCCATTGCTACCAGCGTTTTTTCCTTTTTAGGCTCTTTTGGTTGGTTTAACGCCATGAGCTTAAACGATGTGGCCTTCGTCAAAACCTTAGGGCAAGTGGAAGTGTTTTTTATGCTGATGATTTCACATTTTATTTTCAAAGAGAAATTAAAAATAAACGATATTACCGGTTTGATATTGATTGTGATTGCCGCGATATTAGTGGTGGCGGGGTAAATCTTCATTCGTTCAATTTATCTCAAACAAGACACCGCATTTTCAAAAATACGGTGTTTTTTATTATACAAACTGAAAACTATGCTAAATCAAAGAATAAAAATTCAGCATCCGTTGACGTTTCAATCGCTGCTGCATTTTCTTTACTAATTGCAACACCATCACTGGTTGTCACTTTTTGACCACCAACGGTGATTTCTCCTTTCACCATCTGTAACCAATAATTACGTTTTCGGTTAAGGTCAATCGTTTCTTGCTGGTTGGCTTTTAATTGATAGCGCCACAGTTTCATATCTTGATAAACTTTAAAAGAGTCTCCTTCTGCTTCAGGCGATAGAAGCAATGTCGCTCCTTCTTTATTGGCAAAAGCTTTTTGATCATAGCGCGGTTGAATATTTCTGACACTCGGTTGAATCCATATTTGATAAAAATGCAATTCTTCATCATCTCTCGGATTATATTCCGAATGAACAACACCAGTCCCCGCCGACATAATTTGTACTTCACCGGCTTTTAATTCTTGGACATTTCCCATGCTATCTTTGTGTGCAATAGCGCCTTGCAATACATAAGACAAAATTTCCATATTATTGTGCGGATGCGCTCCAAACCCAAAACCAGGTTTAATTCTGTCTTCATTGATAACACGTAAATCGGAAAATCCCATAAACCGCGGATCGTAATAAGTATCGAATGAAAAAGAATGATTGGTATCTAACCAACCGTGATTAGCGTGTCCTCGTTCATTCGCTTTTCTCACATAAAACATTATTTGCTCCCTTGTTAGTCAGTGGTTACTTTAAGCAAGATTGCTTCTCCACTTAGATATCGTGAGCAAGATTGTAGAAAGAATTAGATAACAAATAAACCATTGCTTGATAAATAGACTCTTTCCTTTATGGAAATAGCCTTAAACATCAATAAAAAATCCGTGCAAAAACAAAGGATAGCTTACGCTATCCCTCATTACGATGGTTATTTTAGATTTATTAATATCCTTCACTAAGCATATTCGGCAAAAATTTCGCCTGTTGAATGCGTTTCACTTGTGAACTAATCCGCCCATCGGGATGCAACGAAATCTCCCGCCAACCAGGCTGCAAAACATCCAAGGCAAAATTATTACTATCCGGCTTGAACTGAATGCAGGTGGAAGGCGTTGCCATCACTTTGTAACCGTTCCATTCTCCGTCCACCTCTTGATGAATATGCCCATATAAAATGCCTTTCACGTTATTAAAAGGTGACAGCGCATAAGCTAAATCATGAGAATTACGTAAATTATGCTGATCTAGCCAGGCTGAATTCGTAGATAAAATATGGTGATGTAACACAACCAAGGAATAACGTTCCGGATATTCCTTTAATTTTGCCAACAACCAATCAATTTGATATTGCCCAAGCTGTCCATGTGGTACACCATAAACTTGACTATCCAGCATCAGGATTTGCCAATGCTCACCAAGCAAAATATGCTTCTTAGAACAAATATTTTCCTGCTCCCGATTTAAAATATCAAACATCTTAGGTTGAAAATCATGATTTCCCGGTATCCAAAAAACCATCTTTCCCAATTGTTTTACGCTCTCGCAAAAATGAAAGTACCCCTCATCACTGCTGTCTTGCACCAAATCGCCCGTTGCCAATACAAAATCATAATTAAAATTGCTCTGTTTAATTTCGCTTAATACTTGATTAAAACTGGCTTGCGTATTAATCCCCAGCAGTTCGCCATTGGTATCCTTAAAAAGATGAGGGTCCGTCACCTGAACCAAACGAATAACAGAATCGTTGGTCGAATAGACATAAGTATTTAACAAAGTAAACTCCTACCCTAATATTAAAATTTGAAGCTTCTTATAAGTTACGTGTTTTAGAAATAAATGCACGAGAAAAAATCTAAAAATGTTAGCTGTGTCATATTTTTATGCTTTTTTATTTCAAAAATCAAAGCTAGGTCACATTTTATAACCATTGTTTTTGTAGATTGGCATAATTTAGCTGCAACCATTGCAAGCCCATGACCGCAATACCATTGTCAATTTTTCCCTCACAAACCCACTGATATGCGGTTTCGCGTTTCACCACATGAACACGAATATCCTCATGTTCTTCCGCTAATCCATGCAGTCCTTTTGCGGTACGACTATCCACTTTGCCAGCAAATAAATGAATACGTTCAATCACGCCACCCGGGCTATCCCAAACACTTAACGCGTGTTGCAAATGGCTTACCTGCACTCCCGCTTCCTCTTCACTTTCGCGCAACGCGACTTCATCCGGTTGCTCACCCTGTTCTACCATACCTGCAATTAATTCTAATAACCAAGGCGATTGTGCCAGCTTAGGATCATAAGCACCAATACGTACCTGTTCTACCAACACGACCGTATCCAGCACCGGATCATAGGCGATCACTGCAGATGCGGCCCCTTTATACAGCACTTCCCGCGTTACCACACCGCTCATACCGCCGGCAAATAACTTATGTTTAAACTGAATTTTTTTTAATTTAAAAAAACCGTCATAAACCACTTCATCCGCAACAATTTGAATATCTTGTTGTGAAAATTGTTGAAAATTATCCATGTTATCCCTCATTACAAAATTAACTTTTTCTCAATCGATCCGAACTGACTAAAAACAGCGCAAGCACCATGACCAAAATTGCACAAGCAAATAATAATGTGCTGGTTGGACTGGAATGATCCACAATAATCAAACGAATCATCGCGGTGATCCCAATATATAAAAAATAACGCAGTGGGAAATGATAGTTGGTTTTGAAATATTTCACAATTAAGGCTAAAAACTCAAAATAGAGAAAATACACGACGATTTTTTCAATCAACAAATAAGATGCTTCTTTTGATGAATTAAATAGAACTAGCGCCAATTCATAGGTTTCTAGCCCTAAAAAAATCACCAAAATGCCTGCTAAAATAATCAAGGAAATATTCAGCACCCATTGCAACAAACTTGCAATGCTTTTGCCAAATTGACTGTGGTTATCTTCTGCTCCCAGCTTATCCATTTCTATGCCCCATTATCAAACCATAAATTCACGAAAAATTTGCTCAAAATGCTCAACTAAGACCGATTTTCCCGCGATAAGTTCCCCATCCCACGCCCAATTCAAGCAATCGGCAGAAAATTGTTGTTGGGCCATTTCGGCTAGCGGCAAATAGCTAATATGCCAAGGCTCGCGCCCAATTTTTATCTCATCAGCTAATGCTAAAAACGGTAAGGCGAAATCAAAACGCGCTAAATTTTCTTGTAGCCATTGACTTAATTCAAAAAAATAACCGCACTTTTCATATTCCCAAGGCTCAAGTTGCAACGACTGTCCCAGCGGCAATAAATCCGGATCAAAAATATCCACCTCCGTTCCCCAATGATGCCGACTAGCACCTGGCAACGCCGACCAACGCAAAATCGCCTGACATTTTTCCCAATCAGAAAGTGCGGTCAAATCTAAAGCATTTCCGTCATCATCATGCACTTTGCGCTCGCCATTAAACTTGCCATTCCAAATCATCTGTTGACGTTGGAAATCACGGAAACTGCTTGCCGGTTGCAAATTAAAGCCATTTTCCACCGCACTTTTTTGCAGCCCTTGAAAGGCTTTCATTGCCTGAGGTTGCAAAAAATGGTTCGGCGAATGGGGACAAGGTAAATTCACCAAATGGGTACGGGATTTACCTGTAAGTTGTTCGTTTGTTAGTATCATTATTCATCGTGGGAACACCCGTGCGTGTGTTCGCAAATTAGTTTAAATATGGTTATGAACACTCGCACGGTGTCCCTACAGCTAATCTAAAAGATTAACCAACATTTGTTTATAAACATCACCTAGCGTCACTAAATCAGGTATGCTAACGCATTCATTCACTTTATGGATAGTGGCATTTAACGGTCCTAATTCCACCACTTCGCCGCCCATTAACGCAATGAAACGGGCGTCTGATGTACCGCCACCGGTATCCAATTTGGGTGTAATACCAACAACTTGTTCAAGACTGTCTACCACCGCTTTTACTAATTTATTTGGTTTAGTTAGGAATGGTTTACCTGATAAATTCCACTCAATGCGATATTTCAAATCATGTTTTTGTAGCATTTCTGCCACTTTATCTTTGATCATTTCGTCCGTCACTTCGGTGCAATAACGCAGATTAAATTGCACATAAAGTTCGCCAGGGATCACATTATTACTACCTGTACCGGCTTGAATATTCGCAATTTGCAAACTTGTCGGTGGAAAAAACTCATTACCCTTATCCCATTGATATTGCGTTAATTCTGTTAAAAATGGAGCGGCTTTATGCACTGGATTTTCGGCTAAATGAGGATAGGCTACATGCCCTTGAATGCCTTGAATATAAAGGTTGCCCGTAATCGAACCGCGGCGACCGTTTTTCACAATATCGCCCAGTGTTTGGCTGCTGGACGGTTCACCCACCATGCAATAATCAATCAATTCGCCACGTGCCATTAAGGCATCTACCACTTTGGTTGTCCCATCTTTAGCCGCGGCTTCTTCATCTGAAGTGATTAAAAAGGCAATAGTCCCTTTATGGTTCGGATTGGTTTTCACATATTCTTCCGCCGCAACAATCATCGCCGCAAGGGAACCTTTCATATCCGCCGCCCCTCGTCCATACAGCATATCACCAACAATTTCTGCGCTAAAAGGCGCATACTGCCATTGGCTTTCATCCCCAGTTGGCACAACGTCCGTATGTCCTGCAAACGCCACTAAAGGCTGGGTTGAACCGTGTTTTGCCCATAAATTGGTAGTTTCACCAAAATTCATCCATTCGATTTCAAAGCCTAAATTTGCCAAACGTTCCGCAATCATTTGCTGACAACCTTGGTCATCAGGGGAAATAGACGGACGGCGAATTAAATTTTGTGCAAGATTGATAATTTCGTTTTTCATTTAATTTTCCGAGAGAAATAATGTTGTGCTGTGATAAATTTTACAATAAACCCAATACCGCTCATTACAGAGAGTATTACTAAGCCGAAAATGGTGAAACAAAGCCAAATAACATAAAAACTATGAAAGAAAATCCTCCATGACGTAATGCTTTCATCACATTGCTCTGCGGTTAATGCCACATCACACCAGCCATATTCAACATATTCATGAACATTAGGATAAGCAAAATCCAATGATAAATAAGCAAGGAGTAACGCAATAATTGCATTAATACAACACAACCAAAATAATGAACGAGTAGTTTTACGCCACCAGCGTTTCTGCATAATCTTTTTCATTAAACCCAATCAATGCGATGTTATCTTGTAGGATAATTGGGCGTTTAATCAAAGTAGGTTGTTCCGCTAAAACACGAAGTGCGGTGGTTTTATCGAGCGTTTTTTTGATATTTTCATCAAGATTACGCCACGTAGTGCTACGTTTATTAACCAAGTTTTCCCAACCAAATTGATTTTCTGCTTGAGCTAAAAAATTCGGGTCTAAACCGTCCAAACGGTAATCGTGAAGTTTGTACTCAATATCGTGATCTGCAAGCCATTTTAGGGCTTTTTTCACGGTGTCGCAGTTTTTGATACCGTAAATGATGATCATAAAAATTCCTTAATAAAAAAGGTGGGCAAGCCCACCCATTTGGTTTGATTATTTCAACAAATAAGCACGTAATTGCGCGAAATCGGCGTCCATTTCATCTGAAAGCAATGGTAATTTGTTATGTTTATCCAAGGCTTCCGGCAATGGCAATTCGATATTTAAAATACGCTCAACGCTTTCTTTAAATTTCGCTGGATGTGCAGTACAAAGGAATAAACCGGTTTCACCTGCTTGTAATTGATCTTTCAACACTTGGTATGCAATAGCACCGTGCGGTTCGCACAAATAGCCTTTGGTATATTGTGCTTTTAACGCCTCTTCTGTTTCGGCGTCAGTCAATGCCCCCGCACCTAATTCAGATAATGCCCAACCATTGCGTTTAAACAATTCTTCGACTCGTGGCCAGTTGTTTGGACGACTCACATCCATGGCGTTAGATAAGGTTGCTACCGTCTCTTTTGGATCCCATTTTCCGCTAGCCAAATAACGCGGCACCGTGTCATTTGCATTCGTGGATGCAACAAAGCGTTTAATTGGCAATCCTAAAGATTTCGCAATTAAACCGGCAGTTAAATTACCAAAGTTACCGCTAGGCACGGAAACCACTAAATTATTACGCTCGGCTTTAGGCAATTGCGCCACCGCCTCAAAATAATAGCAAACCTGTGCCAATAAACGACTGATATTAATTGAGTTTGCAGAATTTAAACCGATAGCCTGACGTAATTCTGCGTCGTCGAAGGCTTGTTTAACTAAGGCTTGGCAAGCGTCAAAGTCTGATTTAATCGCCACCGTGCGAATATTACCGCCGAGAGTACAGAACAATTTTTCTTGTAACGGACTGATTTTTCCTTTTGGATACAAAATCACTACATCAATATTTTCTAAACCATAGAATGCGTGAGCCACTGCCGCACCGGTATCGCCTGATGTAGCGGTTAAAATGGTAATTTTTCCATCACCTCGCACGGTGGCAAGGGCTTGCGCCATAAAACGACCGCCGAAATCTTTAAAGGCAAGTGTTGGACCGTGGAATAATTCTAAGGCATAAATACCCTCTTCCACTTTTACTACCGGCGCCGGAAAAGTAAAGGCATTTTTCACCATCGTATTTAATTTATCCGCCGGAATTTCTTCGCCAATTAATGCGCCTAAGATTTTTTGACTACGTTCTACCAATGGCAAGGCTAATAGTTCATCGATATTACTCAATTGCAGAATAGTTTGCGGAAAAAATAATCCTTGATTTTTGCCCAAGCCTTGGCGCACCGCTTGGGCAAAATTCACTTGTTCTTCTGGGTGTTTGATATTGTATAAATTCATTGTTTTGGTTAATCCTTATTTAACTCGGCTATTTTGCTGGTACCGGTTGTAATTGGGGTTGAGCTTGCTGCGCAGCAGGCTGTGCTTGCGCTGGTTGTTGTACATTTGCCGGTTGTTGTACTTGCGCTGGTTGCTGTGCTTGTACCGGCTGTGGTTGATATTTATTTAATACGGAAACCACCGAGTCACTATTAACCAGCAAATAGGTATTATTATTCGGCTCGGATAATTTACAAAAGGCGAATTCTTTTACATCCGCACAAGAAAGCGATAAACCGGGGAATTTTCTATCGACAACTTTCACCACATCCGGATGTTTTGCAAAAAAACGTTTCATGGTTGCTCTTGAGCTGGTTGTCAAGCGACATTCTTTATTTTGTCCACAAACAATTTTATTCCATTGATTATTCTGCAAAAGATCTGAAGTCCAATATTTTCCAGCTGAAGTAAAGCGGTAGCCGGCAAGAACGTTATTATCTTTATCAGTGACAAGATAAATGCCCTGATCTGCATCTTCCAATTTGGCCGATGCGCCCGTTGTAAAAATCACACCAAAAACTGCTGTAAAAATGACCGCACTTAGTTTTTTCATAAAAGGGCTCCTTCGGTTATTTAACTAAAAAATTCGCTATCGTTGGGATAGCGAATAACATTATCTAAACAAGTTCGCGTGCGCCTTGATTATCCACCTGGCAAATATGCACAAACCCTTCGTTATTTTGCAAATAATGATTTTCCAAATAAGTAGATAATTTCATGGCAATACTCAGATCCGGCGCAATCGCAAAAATCGTCGGACCGGAACCGGAAATTCCGCAAGCCAGCGCCCCTAAATCGCGCACTGCTTGTTTGACTTCGGCAAAATTCGGTAATAACGCTTCTCGATATGGCTCGGCGATCACATCTTTCATCATGTAAGCCGCTAAAGCTTCTTGCTGCGTATGACAAGCATGAACAAAGCTACCAAGGTGGCGACCATGAGTAATCACATCTTGGCGAGTATAGCTTTTCGGTAAAATCGCCCGCGCTTCAGAGGTTGACACTTCAATCCCCGGATACGCTAACACCCAATACCAATTATCAAAAAACGGAAGTGTTTGGCAAATATTGCCGAGAGATTGTACCATTAATTGCACCCCACCTAAATAGCAAGGCGCCACATTATCATAATGGATTGAACCGGAAATACGTCCTTCCAATTCTCCCATCATCTCCAATAATTCCATTTTTGAGAAAGGTTCGCCATGGAATTTATTCAATGCAACCAATGCCGCCACAATAGAACAGGCACTTGATCCTAAACCTGACCCGATCGGCATATTTTTCTCTAGCGTTAAACGCAAGGGTTTAACCGCGACATTGCGCAACTTCAAACGCTCACTAAACAATACATACGCCTGATAAACAATATTTTTTTGTGGCTCTTTTGGTAATTTGCGTACAAAATAACCCGCACTTTCTAACTCGAAACCGCTGGCAATTTCGTCGATTTGTACCACATCACCGAGCAGAGATCCGTTAATGGGGGAGATTGCCGCCCCCAATGTATCAAACCCGACACTGATATTAGCGCTTGACGCCGGTGCATAAATTCTGAGCATTCCCCATTCCCCATTACTGTTGTAGTGTTCTTAAAATATCGGCAAAAATACCCGCCGCGGTCACCGCATTACCGGCACCATAACCACGCAATAATAATGGAATTGGATGATAATAGCGAGTATAAAATGCAAGCGCATTTTCCCCATTTTTCACTTTATACAACGGGTTATCTGCATCCACTTCAAGGATAGAAACTTTGCAATGCCCGTTTTCAATTTGTCCCACATAGCGCAACACCTTGCCGGCGGCTTTGGCATTTGCAACACGCGTTGCAAATTCCGCATCTAATTGTGGTAAAAGTGCCATAAATTCATCCGCACTTTTCCCTTCAGCAAAGCCCGCAGGCAATACGCTTTCAACTTCCACATCATCCAATTCAATTTGCAAGCCAGTTTCGCGGGCAAGAATTAATAATTTACGCGCTACATCCTGTCCAGAAAGATCATCGCGCGGATCCGGTTCGGTAAAACCTTTTTCGCGAGCAAGTGCGGTCACTTCTGATAAAGATAATCCCTCCTCCAATTTACCAAAAATAAAGGATAAGGAACCGGATAAAATTCCGTTAAAACGGTTTACTTCATCCCCTGCCGCCAATAAATTTTGTAAATTCTCAATGACCGGCAATCCAGCGCCAACATTAGTATCATATAAAAATTTACGCTGATTTTTACGTGCATTCGCGCGTACTTGATTGTAATACGCCATCTCACGCGTATTCGCTTTTTTATTCGGCGTCACCACATGGAAACCTTCTTCCAATGCACGTGCATATAAACCGGCAACACTCTCCGCCGTAGTACAATCCACAAATACTGGATTAACTACATGGTGTAATTTAATAAAGGAAAGTAATACATCAAAGTCTGACGGTTGAGTTGCATTTGCTAATTGTTCTTGCCAGTTGGTCAAATCCAAACCGCGCTCATCTAATAACATCTTATTGGAGTTGGCTAAGGCACAAACACGAATTTCAATGTCCTTCTTTGCCAAATACTCCTTTTGATTTTTCACCTGTTCAATCAATTCGCCGCCAACACCGCCAACACCGACTAAAAACATATCCACTACTTTTTTGTTATTAAATAACACTTGGTGTGTTGCTTTGACTGCTTCAATCGCTTTATTTTGCGCAACCACAGCAGAAATCGAACGTTCGGAAGAACCTTGCGCAATTGCCACAATGCTGATGTTGGCTTGTGCTAAGGCAGAAAAGAAACGCGCCGCAATCCCTTTCGCTTGACGCATACCATCACCGACCACCGAAATAATGGACAAATCGCGGATTACATCAATCGGTTCTAACGCTTTCGCTTTCAATTCTTGCTCAAATTCTGCTTCCAACGCGGTTTTTGCTGTATCCACTGCTTTAACCGGCACACAGAAACTGATGCTATATTCAGAAGAAGATTGCGTAATCAAGATCACAGAAACGCCCGCTTTTGACATTGCGGAAAAAACGCGTGATGCCATGCCAACCATCCCTTGCATTCCCGGTCCGGAAATATTGAACATAGCCAAATTATCTAAATTGGTAATACCTTTTACTTGTAAACCTTCCGAAGTGGTATTTCCGTCAATAATTGAACCCGGTGCGCTTGGGTTACCCGTATTTTTGATCAAACAAGGAATTTGCGGTTGCACTAACGGACCGATAGTACGCGGGTGAATCACTTTCGCACCGAAATAGGAAAGTTCCATAGCTTCACGATAAGACAGACTCGGTAACAAACGTGCATCTGGTACCAAGCGTGGATCGCAAGTATAAACACCATCCACATCCGTCCAAATTTCGCACACGCTGGCGTTTAAACAAGCTGCCAAACAAGCCGCTGAATAATCCGAACCGTTACGCCCCAATAGCACTAATTCCCCCTTTTCATTGCCGGCGGTAAAACCTGCCATCAAAACAACATTTTTCTTCGGAATAGACGGGGCATCAATACGCTTAGTGGATTCTTCAATATCTACCGAAGATTCCAAATAACCGCCATGAGCTAACAATTTTTCGACCGGATTAATTAAGGTTACCTCATATCCGCGGGCTTCAAACCAAGCTTTCATCATGGCAATAGATAATTTTTCACCGCGGGAATCAATGGTCGCCTTAACCGCATCTTCCACTTTACCATTCTGACGAATTTCTGCCAAAAGCCCATCAATTTGAGCAAATTCAGCATCAATTAACGCCTTGGTACTGGCTAAATCAAAATTGCTGTTTTCTTGATGTAATCCATTAATAATATTATAAAAAATATCTAAAGCTTCGTTAAAATGATTGTCGGTAGGCTGGTTTAAACTCGCTTTTTCAGAAAGGGCGACGAGGTGGTTGGTGATTTTGGCGGGAGCGGATAAAACGCCTGCCGCTTGTTCTTCCAAATGAGCCTGTTCAATCAATTGGGCGGCTTGTGAAAACCGTTCCGGGTTGGCTAATGATGTACCTCCAAATTTGAGTACGCGCATAATAATCTCCTAAGATGTTGTGAATTTCTAAAAATTGTCATAAAAAAACCCGCACTTGGTAAAATGCGGGTTTTGTGTATTCTGTTTTTTAACGCACTAGCCCGCTCCATTAATCATCATAATGGTCATCATAATAATGGTTGCGGTGGTGGTGCGTTGTGTCATGGTTTATCTAATTAAAACCTTACAAATAAAAGATGTGTTAGAAATACCGAAATTTTACGCAATTGTCAAATAGAAAATAAAAAAATAAGCACGAATTAGAAAATTCGTGCTTAGAAATGAGGTCTAATGAATATTATTTAATTAATCACACCGCACGCCATTCTCGCACCGCCACCACCAAGTGCAGCCGGATGATCAGAATGATTATCGCCACCGGCATGAACCATCAATGAACGACCTTTGATTTCATCAAGTGATTTTAAGCGTGGCGCTAATACTGGTTGAAACGCGTTACCGTCTGCATCAGCATATAATGCTGGTAAATCACCTAAATGCGCATTATCAGACCAAGGATACCCGTGGTTTTCCGCTTTATTTGGGTTCCAATGTCCGCCTGCACCAAGACCGGCAACCATTTTTCCATCTTTTTCTTTAAATTCACAACTTGGATTTTCATGAATATGGAAACCGTGTATGCCCGCGCTTAAACCTTGTAAGTGTGGTGCAAAAACCAATCCGTATTTGGATTCAGTTACATAAACTTGACCAATTTCTTTGTTGCCGTTGGCATCAAGTAATTCCATTTTTACGGTTAACATTGGTTCATTCGGTTTATGTTGATCTTCAGTAGCAAATGTCGGTAAAGCTAATGCGGCACAACCAAGCGTTAATAAAAATTTTTTCATAAAATTTCCTCAAGCAAAAGTAATTCGGGTAAAATCATATTTTCTGATTTCAAATACCTACATCATCATAGGCAACTCTAATTATGCAAATAAAAGAGAATTTAGCAACTGTTTATCAGCAAATAAAACAAAATTGTGAACAAGTTCAAAAAGATCCGCAAAGTGTCAAATTATTGGCGGTCAGCAAAACCAAACCCGTAGCAGACATTTTGCAAGCCTATCACGCCGGTCAAACTGCTTTTGGCGAAAATTATGTGCAAGAAGGCGTCGAAAAAATTCATTATTTTGAGCAGCAACAAATTGCCTTAGAGTGGCATTTTATCGGTCCGTTGCAATCCAATAAATCTCGTCTTGTAGCAGAAAATTTTGATTGGATGCAAACTTTAGATCGCGCCAAAATCGCCGACCGCCTCAACGAACAACGCCCGCATTATAAAAAGCCGCTGAATGTGCTTATTCAAATTAATATTAGCGATGAAAAGAGCAAATCGGGCATTGCACCACAAGAAATGTTAACCTTGGCAAAACACGTGGAAAACTTACCGCACTTATGTTTGCGCGGGTTGATGGCAATTCCGCAAGCAAGCAATGATCCCGCCGAACAGGAAAAAGCATTCGCGCAAATGTCGGCACTATTCCAACAATTACAACAACACTTTCCACAATTGCCGATCGATACGCTGTCAATGGGCATGAGTAATGATATGGCAAGCGCCATAAAATGCGGTTCAACCATGGTAAGAATTGGCACCGCCATTTTCGGCGCACGCCAATATGATGCGCAATAATGGGTAAAAAAACACCGCACTTTTTTCAGTTTCACCTACTATCCCTTTAGCAGATAAAACAAGAAAAAAGTGCGGTCATTTTTTAATAGGTTTATACGCCTTGTTGCTGAAAATATAATACCGTTGCCGCCACGCGGGAATGCACATTCAATTTACGCAATAAATTTCGAATATGCACTTTGACCGTTTCTTCTGAGATAAATAATTGCGCGGCAATTTGTTTATTAGATAATCCGGTAGCAATTAAACGCAGCACATCCATTTCACGATCGGTTAATAATTTCATCGGATCTTCCGCCGGACGTTTTTCCAACAGCAAATCCTTGATAGAATCGCTTAAAATCACCTCGCCTTGCGCAATACGTTGCAATTGCAACAACAAGGTATCAGGCTCACTGTCTTTCAACAAATAACCATCCGCGCCGGCATCAACCAAAGTAAAAATATCATTTTTCGCATCGGAAACGGTTAAAATCACAATACGCGCATCCACACCTTCCGCACGCAGCGCTTTTAACGTATCTAAACCGGATAACCCTTTCATATTTAAATCTAAAATCACCAAATCCGGCGAAGTTTGCAACGCTAAATCAATGCCCTCCGTTCCACTACCGGCATCACCGACCACATCAAATGCGCTTTGTAATTCTAATAATTGTCTAATCCCTCTACGCATTAACGGATGATCATCAATGATGATCACTTTAATTTTATCTGACATATCCCCTCCAAATCATTATGACAGCGCCAATCGGCTATAAAATGGTACGATTTTTACACCGTTCCCCTCCGGCAATAATTGATAAAATTGCGGATAATTAAAATTACGTTGTACAATTTTATACGGATTCTCACTGCCCTCCAAGCCGGCAGATTGATAAATATGGTTTATTTCGCGAATTTTTTGTTCTTTTGAACCTTCACAGTGGCGATAAATTTCAATATGGTTTGATTCGTCTAAAATATAAACATTAAAGGATTTATTCGGATTATCCTCAAAGAAAAATTGCAAAAAACCTTCGCTGGCAAACGCATCAATTTCATAAGGATAATGTTTTTCGTTGGCAAGCGCGATCGCTTCTTGTTCTTCGATCGTGCCTTGCAACGCAATATCAAATTCTTGTTTATCCAGCGGTTGAAAATTATGTAATTCTTGCAAACTCAGCCCGCGTTCTTCAAAAAAGAATTGCCAGTTTTTCCCTGCCACACGTAAGGTATTATTTTGCGGCGCATCACTGGCACCGATTTGAATGCTCAAGCATTTATTAATAAGTGCGGTCACAATATTACGCAATGTCATCCGATAATGTTGGCTATAACAAAAAACATTTACCACACGCGGTGGCGTTGAGCCTCTTGAGACTTTATTGGATAACACTTTCAGCGCCAATAAAATCGCATTAGCGCCTTCAAAATGTAAAGTCCGAATTTCATTCCAAACATTACGATACGTTAAATCAATACTACCAACCAAACTTTCTTCTGCTGGTCCAAAACTGAATAAATCGCTCGGCACAATATTGGATTTGGCTTGTAATAAGTTTTTCGTTGGATCAGCGGATAAATTCACTGTCACCACTAAATCACGAATTTCACAAGAATGACTCAATTCTTCATTGCTCGCCGAAGTCAACGAATTCGGGAACGACAAACGTAAATCAGTAACAAATTTACGCAAAGTATCAAGGCTGACATTTTTGCTGGAAATATAAAGTTGAGTTGCCGGCGTTAATACGCGATTAAAATATGCCCACGCCACCAATTTATTCAAACTCTCGGCATATTCCACATTGCGCGGCGCAGCAAAACTGTCAATGGTTGGCGATTGATTAACTAAATACCAACCGTCTTTAAAAAAGCGATTATTTTTCACTTCAATAAAGGTCAATGCTTGCTCGCTCAAATTGGCGGAAATCGTCGAATTAAGCAAAGTAATTTTGCCCGGTAATTCTTCAAATGCGGTGTAAAGTTTACGCGTTAAGATGGATAAATCTTGTGGCATAATGCTGGAGTTCACCTTATATTTGCGGGCAAAATACACCAAATGGCGATAGCTGAACATTAAAAATTGAATTAAATCATCATGATTTTCTTTAACGCGTTTAATTTTCCAGCGAGAACGTTGATTTAAATCCTCGATTAATTTCTCCGACCAGCCCCACTCTTTCACCAATTTTTGTAAATAATCCAAACGCCAATTGGATTGGGGATGATGCTCACCATAATTCGTTGCTTTAACATAAAAACACAAACGCGCAAATGCCAAACGTTTAAATTCTTTTCCGCTGATTAAATAGTGAGTCACGCGTTCAAGCATGGTCAAATAGGCGTCAAAATGATAATCCCGATCGCCTTTTAATAAGCGGTATTTAAATTCTTGCGCAATTAAATGTGTATGCGGATATTCGCTGGAATACATTTCCAGTAACAAGATTTTTAACGCCGATTTGTAAGGCGCATCAATACCTTTATACAATTGCCATAAACTGGCACCAAAATATTCATTCGCTGAAAACGCTCCTAAACCGCCAAAATCTACCCAATCATCAAGGTCAAGTTGTTTTTCCTCAACCAAACGCGCCACTTCCGTTTCATACAAATGTTCATCTGCCACCGCAAGATGTAACCAAAGTAAAGGTTTTCCCGCTAAACGAATGGCGGTACGATAAAATTCATCCAGCAGCAACATATATTGTGCTGAACCACAATTTTCTGCGGTTAATGGATCGGCATAACGGAAACTGCGAAAGCGTTTTTGATCAATAAGATAAAGAGTAATATCAATCCCAAGCGCCATTGCCCATTGTTGCAACACAGTTTGTTTTTGTTTGAGTAACTCGCGATCTTCATGGCAAAGATCGTCGCGCTGACAAACCCAAATATCCAAATCAGACATGGAAGTTTGGCTGACTGACGCAACGCTCCCCATCACATAAACCCCCAAAATGGCAGCTAAAGTGCGGTCACTTTTTTCACCGATTTCACGTTGTAACGGAACCAATTCGGCAGTGGATAATTTGCTGGTAAGATAATTTTTTTGGTATGGGGATAAATTAAAGTCAGCAATCCCTTGCGGTGCCTTTTCGACATAACCAGGCAACGCAGGATGATTGATATGTAATAACAAGGTAATTAATTGGAAAACTTGCTGAAATTCAGCACTGGATCCGGATAAAGTTCGTTCAAAACGCAAGTTATCCAGATACGCTACATCGAGCCTTGCTTTATTTAGATCATAATTCAAACAATATCCTATGATTATTCAGCCAAAACCGACAATGAGATACAGCGGTTATCGAAAACTTATCATTATTTAGCGTCAGCAAGACGTCATCATAATGCAAATGCTTTTCCTTGGCTGCCTACTCTATCACTTGGTTTAAATTAAAGCAAAATTTTTAAATGAAAACTGACTTTTGCAAGCAACAATGGTAGGATAAGACACTCTATTTTTAAGCGACAAAAAAATATATCTCTATGACAAATAAAACTATCTTGAAAATTGCCACCCGTCAAAGTCCATTAGCGCTTTGGCAAGCCAACCATATCAAAGACCGCCTTGCCAACCTTTATCCGGCGCTTGAAATCGTTTTGGTACCTATGGTCACAAAAGGTGATGTCATTTTAGATACGCCCTTAGCAAAAATTGGCGGAAAAGGGTTATTTGTCAAAGAATTAGAAAACGCATTGCTCAATGGAGAGGCGGATATTGCGGTACATTCCATGAAAGATGTACCTATGCAATTTCCGCAAGGATTAACCCTCAGCGTGATTTGCCAACGAGAAGATCCGCGTGATGCCTTTGTGTCAAATCAATTTGCTAATTTGGCATCGTTACCACAAGGGGCAATTGTCGGAACCTCCAGTTTGCGCCGCCAATGCCAACTCAAAGCATGGCGCCCAGATTTAGATATTCGTTCCTTGCGCGGCAACGTAGGAACCCGCTTATCCAAATTGGATAATGGGGAATATGATGCGATTATCTTAGCATCCGCAGGCCTCATTCGCTTGGGATTAGCCGAACGTATCACGGATTTTGTCGAGGTCGAAACCTCTCTGCCGGCGGCAGGACAAGGCGCTATTGGAATTGAATGTCGCGCGGATGACCAACAAGTGCAACAGTTGCTCGCGCCTCTTGCCGATATCGATACCACTTATTGCGTGTTGGCGGAACGCGCGCTCAACAATCGCCTGCAAGGTGGCTGCCAAGTCCCAATCGGTTGTTATACCATTCGCCAAAATAACGAACTTTATTTGCGCGCACTGATCGGTGAGCTGGATGGTTCAAAAATTTTACGCGCCGAAGGAAAAAGTGCGGTGGAAAATGCGCAAGATTTGGGCATTCGTATCGCCGAGCAACTGTTAGCGCAAGGTGGTGATAAAATCTTACAATCTATTTATCAAGACTAGGTGAGAAACTTATGGCGGTATTGGTCACGCGCCCCGATGCACGGGGAATACAATTAGTTGAGATGCTAAATAAAGCAGGTATTGTCGCCATTCATTTACCTTTATTTTCCATTGAAGCGGGAAGCGAATTAAATCAATTACCAAATAAACTGGCACAACTAAAAGCACAGGATTATGTCTTTGCAGTGTCAAAAAATGCCGTGGAATACGCGGCGCAAACCCTAAAACAGACAGGATTTCATTGGCGCGACGATTTGTGTTATTTTACTGTTGGACAACGCACTGCCGAATATTTTGCCGCCAATACCGAACAAATGATTTATTATCCGTTCCAACAAGAAACCAGCGAAGGTTTACTTGAGCTGCCCGCCATGCAAACATTGCACGGAAAACAGATTTTAATATTACGCGGCAATGGCGGACGAGAGCTATTTGCCGAGCAAGCACAACAACGCGGTGCGGAAGTGGATTATCTCGAATGTTATCGACGTGTTCCCATTGTTTATCCAAATAATCAGGAACAAACCAGCTTATGTCAACGTGCTGGCGTGCAAACCGTTATTGTCACCAGTATGGAAATTTTGCTGTCACTTATGGATTTTGTACCGGAAAAAGAACATAATTGGTTAAAAAGCTGTCAACTAATTACCGTAAGTCGTAGAATTGCGACATTTGCGAAAAAATCGGGATGGCAAAATGTAACGATTTCGCCAAAGGCAGATAATCAGGCTTTGTTACACACTTTATTGCAAAATGCCTAGCTGCATTTTATTTTCAACAAAAATCAAGGAATAAATTATGGCTGAGAAGAATACTAAACCAACGGAGAAAAAAACGTTGCCGCCGAAAAAACTCACTCCAGCTGAAAACGAGCATAACCATAATTCAGCAGATTCAACAAAAGAAAATGATCTAACGTCTTCTGCAGATGACAAAGCAAAAAACCGTACTGCCGATAACGTTACCCAAGCCACAAATAGCCAAGAAAAGAAAGAGGAAAAACGCACAATGGACAATGCCGATAAATCCCCTCAAACAAATGACCATGTTTCAACGGAAAAAACCGTTGAAACAACTGTTGAAAAGCCAGTTGAAAAAAGCGTGGAGAAAAAGCCGGAAAACAATCCACCAAGCCAGCCTGTCGTTGTGAAAAAAGGCGGTTCTGGTTTAGCAGTGTTAGCCATTCTTATTGCCTTAGGGCTTGGCGGCGCCGGCTATTATTTCGGTCAACAACAAGTGGTACAAATGCAGCAAAAAATGACCGCACTTGAGCAACAAGTCAGCGGAAAAGCACCGAATGCGCCGCTTGATTTACCGGATTTTAGTCAAGAACGCGAACAACTTAGCCAATTGCTAACTTTCCAAAAAAATGCACAACAGGAAATCGCTCAATTAACCCAAACTGTTGCGGGTAAAAACCAAGAAATTGATGGGTTAAAAGCACAAATTGGTCAATTGGCATCTGCAACTAAAGCGGAACAACCAAACGATTGGCTATTGTCCGAAACGGATTTTTTATTAAATAATGCCTTAAGAAAATTAGTTTTGGATAACGATATTGATACTGTGGTTTCTTTACTTAAGGTTGCGGATGAAACCTTAGCCAAAGTATCGGACCCAAAAGCCGGAGCGGTACGTAGCGCAATCAATAACGATTTAAAACAACTTTTATCATTAAATAATGTGGATCAAAATGCGGTGATGCAACGCTTGTCGCAACTTGCCAATACGATTGATGAACTCACGGTATTAAATGTCAATTTTGACGATCCAAATAATAGTGATCAACTCAGTGATTCTATTGACGATTGGAAACAAAATGCGGAAAAAAGCGCCACTTCATTCTTAAACCACTTTATCCGCATTACACCACGTGGCACTGAGACCAAAGCCTTATTAGCCCCTAACCAAGATATTTACTTAAGAGAAAATATTCGTTTGCGTTTGCAAATTGCTATTTTGGCAGTACCACGCCAGCAAAACGAATTATATAAACAATCCTTAGAAACTGTGGCATCATGGATTAGAACCTATTTTGATACCACCACTAATGTCGCAGAACAATTCCTCAAATCCTTGGATGAATTGTCGGAGCAATCTATTTATGTGGATACACCAAATCAATTAAGCAGCTTAAATACGTTAGATAAACTGCTTAATAAACAACCATCAGAAGTACAAAAAATTGAGCTTTCTGTGGATAAAGCCTTAACCGAAGCAAATGCGCCGGATGCTGCTGCAACTGATGCAAATGCGCCAAGTGAGTCAAATACCGCCCCACAAAGCAGTACGCCAAATGAGGTTGCACCTTCAGAAACGGATACGCCAACAAACACCGAACAACCGGCTAATAACGAGCCACAACAGTAGAGGAAATAGATTATGTTTAGAACGCTATTTTTAATGCTGGTGTTACTCGCCGGCTTAATCGCAGGGCCTTATCTCTCCGGTAAACAAGGTTATGTATTAATTGAAACCGGTAGTTATAGCATCGAAATGTCAATTACTACTTTGGTCGTCTTCTTTGTTATTGCGTTGGCAATTATTTATGGTATTGAGTGGATTATTACCCGTTTTTGTCGCTTAAGTAGCAACACTTACGGTTGGTTCTCCCGCCGCAAACGCCTTAAAGCGCAAAAACAAACCCTAGAAGGGTTAATGCGCATGAACGAAGGCGACTATTCTAAAGCGGAAAAATTAATCGGTAAAAATGCCAAACATTCTGATGAGCCGGTGTTGAACTTTATTAAAGCGGCCGAAGCTGCACAACAACGTGGGGATGAGTTTAGCGCGAACCGCTATTTAATTGAAGCCACCGAACTTGCTGGTACGGACAGCTTGATTGTCGAAATTGCTCGAACACGCATTTTATTGCAACAGAAAAAACTACCGGCAGCGCGCAGTTCTGTGGATAGCTTGTTGGTGATGGCGCATAAAAATAAAGAAGTGCTTAAACTGGCAGTGGATATTTATCTGCAATCCAAAGCTTATCAGGCATTAGATAAAATTTTAGATCAAGTCGAAAGTGTTGGTTTATACAGCAACGAAAACTTCACCCAATTGCAACGCCAAGTGGAAGACGGTTTACTTGATGAAAAAATGAATGAAGAAGGCGTGGACGGTTTACTTGAATGGTGGGAAAATCAACCACGCAAACGCCAAAATGATCTGTATGTTAAAACCGGTTTAATTGCACGTTTAATTGATAGTAATGATCATGAAAGTGCTTATGAATTAACTCTTGACGCGCTGAAAAAACTAGATGATAGCAACCCGTTGGCAAAAGCGTTATATACACAAATTACTCGCTTACAACCGACAGATAACAGCAAACTGCTTAAATTCGTTGAAAAAAGAGCAAAACAGGCACAAGGCGATCAACGTTGCTTCATTCATCGTGCATTGGGGTATTTATATGTGCGCAATAATGAATTCGGCAAAGCGAGTAATGTCTTTAAAACCATTTTAGAAAATCACAAACAACAATTGGAAGCTAATGATGCTACCATGGCGGCTTATGTGTTTGAGCAAAATGGTGATCATGCCTTAGCCAAACAAGTGCGCGAAGAAAGCTTAAAATCGGTGATGTCCGTTCAAGCCTTACAAGTCACAGAAAACGAAAAAACGGAACAAAATTCGACCGCACTTTTAGAAAATAAATAAGTTAATTTCTTCTACCTGAAAGACCTACTTTTTTAAAGTAGGTCTTTTTATTATCCGCCAGTTATTTCCCGCAAGATTTATGCCAATTTTTATAAATTAATTTTAATTTTAAAATAAATTTTATAAAATCAGAAGAAAGTGTGATCTATTGCACAAATTTCACTTACTATGATAACAATAATGTGATCTGTGTCACATTATTAGACTTCATTTTACTTTAGAATGCATCGCTATTTGAAAATTTTATTTTTAATTAAGGAGTCGATATGACCATTGCTATTATAATAGCGACCCATGGTGTGGCGGCAGAACAGTTGCTAAAAACAACTGAAATGCTTATCGGCGAACAAGAGAATGTTGCAACCATTGATTTTGTTCCCGGTGAAAATGCTGAAACCATTATGCAAAAATACCAAGAAAAACTGACCACAACACTTTCTCATTGTGATGAAGTGCTGTTTTTAGTCGATACTTGGGGAGGTAGCCCGTTCAATGCCGCTAACCGTGTCTCTGAAGGTAAAGAGAATATGGATATTGTTACTGGCGTCAACGTACCGATGTTAGTAGAAACCTTTATGGCAAGAGATGATGGCCCAAGTTTATCCGAACTCGTTGCGATTGCATTAGAAACCGGACGTACTGGCGTACGAGCATTACGTTACGTGGAAGAAGCGGAACAACCGGCAGTACCGCAAGCCGCACCTACACCACAAGCAGCGCCGCAAAACGCGACTGCCGGTGGGCATATGACCATTGGTTTAGCGCGTATTGATGACCGTTTAATTCATGGACAAGTCGCAACACGCTGGACAAAAGAAAGC